>DATGDT010000179.1:0-19573 GCA_035310725.1 Gemmatimonadales bacterium | reverse complement strand
GCACCCGCCACCGCGTTGCTGCTCGAAGGGATGGAGCTGGCGACCGGCGGTCCGGTCGAAGGAGAAGCGACGACGCCGACCGGCGCCGCCCTGTTGCGGGCACTCTCGGCCGGACCGCCGCCGGAGCGCTGGCGTCTGCTGTCGGCCGGGTGGGGCGCAGGCACACGGGACCCCGAGCGCTACCCGAACGCGTTGCGCATCTTTCTGGCCGAGCCCGCGATGGAGGCGGGCGAGGTATCGGTCCTCGCCACCGACGTGGACGACCTGAGTCCCGAATACGTGGAGCCGCTGCGCCAGGCGCTCCTGGCAGCCGGTGCGCTCGACGTCCAGACCTGGCCGGTGCAAATGAAGAAGGGCCGGACCGGCTTTCGCTGTGAGATGGTCGTGGCGGAGTCGTCCGTTGCGGCGGTCACGGCCGCCCTGTTCCGTCACAGCACGACGGCCGGCGTGCGCCGCACGCGAGCCGAACGGGTGACCCTGCCGCGGCGTCAGGTGACGGTCCGGTTGAGCGGGGACGTGCAGGTGCGGGTGAAGGTGCTCGAGGGGCAAACGGGCGGTCCGCCCCGGGTGAAGCCGGAGTACGAGGATGTGCTCGCGGCTGCCGAGGCGCTCGGCCAGGCACCGCTGGAAGTGGCGCGCGCCGCACAGCGCGGCGCGGAGGCTTTGATTGCGAACTCCAAGGAGTGATTCCGTCATGCGAAAGCTCATCGGCCTGGTGATCGGTACCCTCGTGTTGGCGTCCGCACTGGCGGGCCAGGGGTGGGTGCCGGCGAAGTGCGACATCAAACCGGGGAACTATCTCGTCAACAGCGCGGTGCTGTACCTGAAGAACGCCGCGCAAACCAGGTTCGATGACCAGAAGAAGAAGGACCTGAGCGACGCGAACCGGTCGCTCACGCAGGCGCTCACCTCCGGGGGGCAGGACAAGAATCCAGCCGCCTGGTACTACCTGGGTCGCTACTACGTGATCCAGAACGACGCCTACGGTGCAGATTCGGCCTTCGACAGGGCCGAGGCGCTCTTTCCGGCCTGCAAGGACGACATCTGGCTGTTCCGGCGCAACGCGCTCTGGGTGCCGGCGTTCAACGCCGGGGTGGCGGCACTGAACGCGCAACAATACGATTCCGCTGTCGCGGCGTTCCGGCGGGCGGCGGTGGTCTACGATGAGGAACCGCAGGGGCTCACGACCCTGGCCACCGCGTTCTTCAACATGCCGGCCGAGACGTACCTGCCGGAGTCGACGTTCCGGCGGATGAATCCCGCCGTGCCCGACTCGCAGTTCCAGGCGGCATACGACGCGGCCACGCGCACGCGCTACGATTCCGCTGCCAAGTACTTCCGCCTGGGGATCGTCGCGGCGCAGGATCCCAAGTTCGCCCGGGAGCGGAGCGACGCGATGTTCAATCTCGCCAACTCGTTCTATGCGGCGCAGCGCTACGACTCCGCCGCCTCGGGATATGCCGAGTACCTGAAGGTCATGCCCAACGACGCGCAGGCGCTGGCGCGGCTGGGCGACGTCCTGCAGACCGCGGGGCAGAAGGACTCGGCCATGTCCGTCTATGCGACCATCATCGCGCACGCCGACTCCATGGACGCGCTCAGCCTGTTCAACGCGGGCGTCTCGATCTACAACGGCGCTCCGCCGTTTCCCGATACCGTGCGCGTCAGCGCAGATTGCCGTCGGTCACGTGCACCGGGCCGGACTCCCGCACAGCGGCGGCTCATCGTTGCACAGTGCGACTCGGTGGCGGCCGACTCCGTGAAGAAGCGGGAAGCGACGGCCGCTCAGAACTACAGCCTGGCCGCACAAGCCTTCGAAGCGGGACTGGCGCACAACGCACAGAGCCGCGACGGACTGTTCAACCTCGCCAATGCGTATCTGGCCCTGCGGCAGCCGGACAAGATGCTCCCGGTGGCCCAGCGCCTCGTGGCGATCGACCCCATGAACCGGAACTCGGTGCGTCTCGTGGCGCAGGCATGGGCGCTGAAGAGCCGGAGCGATTCGGCACTGCATTACGTGACGCTCTCCGACTCCCTGCTGCCTGTGGATGTCACCGTCGCGAGCTTCGCACCGGGCGAGCAGAACGTGAGTCTCAGCGGCCTCATCGCGAATTACCACAGCTCGCCGAGCACGCCGCTCACGTTGGTGTTCGAGTTCCTCGATGCGAGCGGCAAGGTCGTGGCCACCCAGACCGTCGACGTGCCCGCCATCCCGGCCGAAGGCAACCACGCGTTTCAGACGCAGGCCATCGGGGCGGGGATCATCGCCTGGCGCTACAAGAAGGGTTAGCGCCGCGCCGGGGAACCAGGACCGCCGTGACCCTGCTCGAGTCGGACGCGCGCCGGCTCGAGCAGCGTCATGCGCGGCGTTGACGGGGGAGATGGAATCACCCATTTTTCTGCACGGAGTCTTCGCGGGCGTAATTCAGGGGTAGAATGCCAGCTTCCCAAGCTGGACGTCGTGGGTTCGAATCCCATCGCCCGCTCTGACCGATGAGCATGCCGCGCTGCTACGCCTATTCCTATCGGCCGACCCGCACCACGGGCCGGAGCGGGGGGCGTACGCGCAGTTGAGCTGAGCGTCACCAACGATCCCGGACGGCCCGTGAGTCATCTCACGGGCCGTTGTTTTTTGTTGCTCCCGTCCCTCCAGGAGGTCCCATGCAGGGCACGAAGGCAGGGTTCACGCGGCAGGACTGGGCGGCCTACACCGAGGAAGAGCACGGGGTGTGGCGCCTCCTGTACGAGCGCCGCATGGCGGCGTTGCGGCACACCGGCAGCCGGTTGTTTCTCGAAGGGGCCCAATGGATCGGCCTGCGGCCCGATCGGGTGCCGGACCTGGTGGATGTGAACGCCCGTCTGGCCGCCCGCACCGGCTGGTCCGCCGTGGCGGTCACGGGATTCCTGCCGGCGCGGGAGTTCTTCGGATGTCTCGCGCAGCGCCGGTTTCCCACGACGGTCACGGTGCGCCCCCGCAGTCAGCTCGACTACCTCCCGGAGCCGGACATCTTCCACGACGTGTTCGGTCACGTCCCATTGCATGCCCATCCCGTGTTCGCCGATTTCCTCCAGCGCTTCGGCCGTGCGGCGAGCGCCGCGGTCTCAGACCAGCAGGTCGAGGCCATGGCCCGGTTGTTCTGGTTTACGGTGGAGTTCGGCCTCATCCGGGAAGGGACGGAGACGAGAGTCTACGGGAGCGGCCTCATCTCGTCTCACGGCGATGCAGCCAACGCCCTGGGGCCGAACTGCGATCGGCGGCCGTTCACCCTGGATGCGGTGCTCGCGCAGCCGTTCGAAATCGATCATTTCCAGGAGGTGCTCTTCACGATCGACTCATTCGAGCAGCTGTTCGCCGCGGTCGCGGAGGCGGAACGACGTCTCGAACTGTAGATTCGGGGAAACCCCGAGCGGAGCAGATCATGCGTGCGTTCGCCGTCGCCACCTGCGGGGCGCTTCTGGGCGTCTCCACCCTTGCCGCGCAGCAGCAATGGATGGGGCCGCAGCCTCCGTGCGATATCAAACCCGGATTCTTTCGCATCAACAGCGTCATCGTGGATCTGCAGAAAGCCGTGCAGACTCCCGCATTGCGGGAGCGCATGCTGTCCCAGGCGCAGGACGTGCTGGTGCGGACCATCCGGGACGACAAGCAGGACAAGAACCCGGCCGCCTGGTACTACTTGGGACGCTATTACGTCGAGACGAAGGACGCGGCGGGCGCGGACACCGCCTTCGACCGGGCGGAAGAGCTCGCGCCGCAGTGCAAGACCGACATCGCGGGGTACCGCGGGCAGCTGGCCGAAGCGGCCACGAATGCGGGGCTCACGCTCTGGCAGGGCGGTAACGCGGACTCGGGGGCGGTGCTCCTGCGGCAGGCCTATGCCGTAGATCCCACGAAGCCGAAACCGCTGTTCCAGCTCGGGAACCTGTACGCGGAGCGCAACCAGCTCGATTCCGCGGCGGCGATTCTGGGCCGCGCCGCGGCGGCGGCCGGCTCGGACCCGGCCTACGCCGACGCCAAGCGGGAGGCGTTGCTCACGGTGGCCCGGCTGGCGCAACGGAACCTGCAGGCGAATCCCGCCGTCCAGAAGTGGCAGCACTCCCGCTACAGCCGGGATTCGCTCGCCCCCTACCTGGCGGCGGATTCGGGCGTGCTGGCCCGGATGCAGCAATCGTCGGCGTCGCGCCGCGCGCGGGGCGCCCGGCTCTCTCCTGCGGACCAGCAGGCGTTCACCCGCGACTCGACGACGCGTGCCGATGTCGTCGCGCGCGGGCGCGCCCTGCGCGAGACCCTGCAGCAGCAGGCGGCGGTCGACAGCGCGACGGCCCAGGCGGCGTTCGATCCGGCCGTGGCCGCCTATCGGGGGCTCGTTGCCGCCTATCCCACCAACGTGGAGGCGGCGACGTCGCTGGCGGGGATCTATGCCCAGGCCGGTCGCCGGGCGGAGGCGGCATCCGTGTTCGACGACCTCCTCGCCCACTCCTCCGACCTCACGACGTCCGATCTCTACGACCTGGGCCAGCGGCTACTGCAGGCGAAACTGCTGGGGCCGGGGACCAAGGCCTATGCTCTCGCCCTGCAGCGGAACCCCTACCACCGCAACGCCCTCGCGGAGCTCGCGAGCGCCTACATCGACGCCAGGGACACGGCGAACGCCCTCGCCACGGCACAGCGCCTCCAGGCGCTGGACCCGCTGAACAAGGCCGCGCTCCACATCGTCGCCCAGGCCTGGGAGCTGCGCGGCCGGCGCGACTCCGCCCAGGTGTACGGCACCCTGGCCGACACCCTCACCGTCGATATCTCGATCGCCAGCCTGGTGGGGGACAGCGCCGGCGTCACCCTGACGGGGGTCGCTTCCAACCTGGGGAACGGTCCCTCGAAGGCGCTGCGTGTCACGGTGGATCTGCTCGACGCCCGCGGGACCGCCGTGACATCACAGGCGGTGGACGTGCCGGCGCTGCCGCCCGGCGGGAGTCAACAGTTCCAGGTGAAGGGGGCCGGCCGGGGCATCGTTGGCTGGCGTTACCGAGCCGGCTAGGCGATATTATCGGTTGCCAAGTTTCTGCCGGCGTTGAGTTTGCGACGCTCGGCCTGAGAAACCGCTTTAACCATCGGGCAACCGTCTTTGCTGCGCGTAGCCGCGGTCGCGCCGAACTCCATCGGCGCCGAGTTGGGTCTCCTGCCGGGGACCGAGCTGCTCAGCGTGAACGATCGGCGGCTGGAGGACTTCCTGGACTGGGAGTTCCTCACGGCCGACGAGGCGTTCGTGCTGCGCGCCCGACTGCCGTCCGGCCAGGAGCTGGAATGCGACATCGAGCGGCCCGAGGGCATGCCGCTCGGCGTGGCGCTGGAGCCGCCGCGCATCCGCCGCTGCGCCAATCACTGCGACTTCTGCTTCGTGGACGGCAACCCCGAGGGCCTGCGCAGCAGTCTCTACATCCGCGATGACGATTACCGGCTGTCATTCCGCTACGGCAACTTCGCGACGCTCACCAACCTGAAGCCCTGGGACGAGGCGCGCATCATCGAGTACCGCCTGTCGCCCCTCTACGTGTCGGTCCACGCGACCGATCCCGTGGTGCGCCGCTGGTTGTTGCGCAATCCCGAGGCCCCGGACATCGTCCCCCAGCTCTCCCACTTCGCGGCGCACGGCATCCGGTTTCATACGCAGGTCGTCCTCGTGCCCGGGGTGAACGACGGGGCGGCGCTCGAGCGCACGCTGCAGGACCTGTACGGACTGGGCGCGGCGGTCCTGTCGGTCTCGATCGTGCCCGTCGCCCTGACCGAGTACAGCAAGCACAGCCTGGTCCGCGCCATCAGCCCGGACGATTGCCGGGCGGCGCTGGCCACGGTGGATCGATGGGCGACGCGGGCCGTGGCGGAGCGCGGGCACCCGTGGTGCTTCGGGGCCGACGAGCTCTATCTCGTGGCCGGGGCGGCGCTCCCGCCGGCCGCGTGGTACGGGGATTTCGAGCAGCGCGAGAACGGCGTGGGCGCGGTGCGCTACCTGCAGGCCCGCATCGCCGAGGCGTCGGGTAGCTATGCCGACTGGACGGGGAAGCGGATCGGCATCGCCACAGGGACCGCCATGGCGCCCCTGATGCCTCAGGTGCTCGAGACGCTGCAGCGGGAGACCGGCGCCTGCTTCGAGGTCCTGGCGCTCGAGAACCATCTGTTCGGGGCGTCGGTCACCACCGCCGGGTTGCTCCCCGGGGCCGCGTTCCTCGCGGCACTACGCGACCGGGGCGACCTCGAGCTGGCCCTCCTGCCGGCGGAAGCGGTGAACGACGACCTGCGATTCATGGACGACATGGATGCGCACGATCTCGCGGCGGCGGTCCCGATGGAGATCCGGCTGTCCTACGACTTCGCCGACGTGCTGACGGACGGATGGGCGGATCGGCGGATCGGCGGATGGGATGAGGGGTCAGGCGAGGCACCATCCGCCAATCCGACGATCCGCCCATCCGCTGGTGAGGGGCCGTGAAGGGCGCACCGACCGTCGCCATCATCGGTCGCCCGAATGTGGGCAAGTCGACGTTGTTCAACCGGCTGATCGGCCGACGCGAGGCGATCGTCGACCCGCGGCCGGGCGTGACGCGCGACCGCAACTTCGCCGCCGCCGACTGGAACGGCCGCCGCTTCTGGCTGGTGGACACGGGCGGGCTCGTTCCGGGAGCCGGCGACGCGTTGAACCGGGCGATTCGGGCCCAGGTCGAAGCCGCCGTGGCCGAGAGCGACGTGCTGCTCTTTGTGGTGGATGTGGAGCAGGGCGTCCATCCCGCCGACCTGGAGATCGCGCAGTACCTCCGCGGAGTCGACCGTCCGGTGCTGCTGGTCGCCAACAAGGCCGACCGGCTGCCCGAGGACCAGCGCCACCTGGCCTTCTACGAGCTGGGCCTGGGGGATCCGTTCCCCGTATCGGCCGCGATCGGCAAGAGCACGGGGGATCTGCTCGACCGCATCGTGGAGATGTGCCCCGAGCGGGAAGGTGAGCAAGTCGAGGGCGCCGTCCAGGTCGCGATCGTGGGGCGGCCCAACGTCGGCAAGTCGAGTCTCCTGAACCGGCTGTTGGGACGTGATCGCATGGTGGTGGCGGACGAGCCCGGTACCACGCGCGATTCCGTGGACACTCCGGTGGACCACGAGGGCCGGCGCCTCGTGTTCATCGATACCGCGGGTCTGCGCAAGCGGAGCAAGGTCCAGGACGACGTCGAGTTCTACGCCACGCTGCGCACCTCTCGGGCCATCGAGCGGGCCGACGTGTGCGTGCTCGTGGTGGATGCGCTGGACGGGCTGCACGCGCAGGACTTGAGGATCATCGGGGACGCCTGGGAGCGCGGGGCAGGGGTGATCGTGGCCGTAAACAAGTGGGATCTCATCGAGGAGAAGGACACGAACACCGCGGTGCGCGGCGAGCGGGAGCTCATCGCGAAAGCGCCCTTTCTGCGGTTCATCCCGTTTCTCTACGTCTCGGCCAAGACGGGCCAGCGGGTGTCGAAGTTGTTCGACCTGATTCTCACGGTCGCCGAGGAGCGCACCAAGCGGGTGCCCACCGCGGAGGTCAACCGCGTGCTCGAGTCGCTGGTGAGTCGCCAGCAGCCGCCGCAGCCCGTCGGAGAATCGGTCCGTCTCTTCTACGCGTCCCAGATCGGCACCGCTCCGCCGCGCTTCGCCATCATCGCCAATCGGCCGGATGCCATCCCCGAATCCTACACCCGCTATCTGGTGAACGGCTTCCGCGAAGCCTGGGCGTTCACCGGGGCGCCCGTCAACGTCAAGTTCCGCCGCAAGCGCCAGGAGCGGCGGCGGTGACGATCGCCCTGTGGCTCGCGGCGGCCTACCTGCTCGGCGCGACACCGACCGCCTACCTGGCGGGACGGCTCGCCCGGGGGATCGATCTGCGCGAGCACGGCAGCCGCAACCTCGGCGCGACCAACGTGTACCGCGTGCTGGGATGGCGCTGGGCGATTCCGGTGGCGCTGGTGGACATCGCCAAAGGCGCCGTGCCGGTGGCCCTGTTCGCCCGCTGGGCGGGGATGGGCCCGTGGGGCGCCGTGGCACTGGGGATCGCCGCGGTGCTGGGCCACGTGTTCTCGCCGTACATGGGATTCCGGGGAGGAAAGGGGGTCGCCACGGCGCTCGGGATGTTCCTGGCCTTGGCACCCCTGGCGGTGGCGATCGCGCTGCCGGTGTGGGGTGGCATCCTGTGGCTCACCGGGTACGTGTCGCTCAGCTCCGTGATCGCCGCGGCGAGCTTCCCGGTTTGGGTGCGACTCTCCCAGCCGGCCGCGCTCCCCGCGTTCTGGGCGAGCGTGGGTCTCGCAGCGCTCATCGTCTTCTCGCATCGCGCGAATCTGCGCCGCCTCCTGGCGGGCACCGAGAACCGCTTCCGCACCCGGAAGGGGCTCACATGAGCGCGCCGGCGGGCGAGGTGCGGCGGGTGGCCGTCATCGGGGCCGGAGCGTGGGGCACGACGCTCGCCGATTTGCTCGCGCGCAAGGGGTTGGCGGTCACGATCTGGGCGTTCGAGCCGGAGGTGGTGCAGGGGATCAACCGCGATCACGTGAACGCGATTTTCCTGCCGGACGCGCCGCTCGCCCCCGCGCTGCAGGCGACCGGCGACATCGCCGACGCCGTGCGGCATGCGGAGGTCGTGGTCTGCGCGGTGCCGTCACACGTGGTGCGTGGCGTGATGACCGCCGCCGCGTCGGCCGTGAGCGGGACGGCACCGCTCGTGGTCTGCGTGTCCAAGGGGCTCGAGCCGGAGGCGCAAGAGCGATTGTCGTGCGTGCTCGCCCGCGTGTTCGGCCATGCGACGCCCGTGGCGGTGCTGTCCGGCCCCTCGTTCGCGCGGGAAGTGTACGAGCGGCAGCCGACCGCCGTAGTCGCGGCCGCGGGTGACCACGAAGTCGCCCAGCGGGTGCAGGCGCTGTTCTCCACGGGCAGCTTCCGGGTGTACTCGCACACCGATGTCGTCGGCGTGGAGCTGGGCGGCGCGCTGAAGAATGTGATCGCCCTGGCCACCGGGATCGCCGAGGGGCTCGGATTGGGCTACAACCCGCGCGCCGCTCTCATCACGCGAGGGCTGGCCGAGCTGACGCGCCTGGGGGTCACCATGGGCGCCGACCCGCTCACCTTTGCGGGGCTGGCGGGCCTCGGTGACCTGGTGCTGACCGCCACCGGGGCGCTCTCGCGCAACCGGACGCTGGGCGTGGAGCTGGGGCAGGGGCGGCGGCTGGAGGAGATCCTGGCGAGCCGCAAGACGGTGGCGGAAGGGGTGACGACCGCCCGTACCGCCGTGGCGCTGGGGGAACGGCACGGCGTGGAGCTGCCGATCGCGCGTGAGGTCAGCGCGATCCTGTTCGCGGGCAAGACGCCGCGGCAGGCGATCGCGGATCTGATGGAGCGTGCCCCCAAGCCGGAGCAGTGGCGGTGAGCGCGCCGCATCCGGTGCAGGAGTTCTTTTCGATCGGCGAAGTCTGCCAGCTCACCGATCTGAAGCCGCACGTGCTGCGCTACTGGGAGAGCCAGTTTCGCTTCCTGAATCCCGCCAAGAACCGCTCGGGGAATCGCGTGTACCAGCGGCGCGAGATCGAGCTCATCATGCTGGTGAAGCACCTGCTGTACACCGAGAAGTACACGATCGAGGGCGCCCGGGCCAAGATCGAGCAGTATCGACGCTCCGGAGAGCTCAAGCCGGAGGCCAGGCGGGCGCTGGCGTCGGAGACCGTCAAGGACCTGCGCGCCGAGCTGAAAGCGGTGCTCGCGCTGCTCGACGGCGCCACGCCGCCCCATGGCGGACGCTCCTGAGACGGAGCGCGTCGCGGTCATCGTGCCGGCCTATCAGGCGGCCGAGCACGTGGCGGCCGTCGTGACTGGTGCCCGCGCGGCGCTGCCGGGCGCCGCGATCTACGTCGTGGACGACGGCTCGAGCGACGCTACGGGCGCGGTCGCCACAGCCGCCGGCGCGGTCGTGTTGCGGCATCCACGCAACCGGGGGAAGGGCGCCGCGCTCGCCGGCGGCATCGCCCGTGCGCTGTCGGACGGCGCCACCGTGCTGACGACCCTCGACGCCGACGGACAGCACCCACCCGACGTGTTGCCGCGCCTGCTCGCGCCAGTCCGTCAGGGCGAGGCCGACCTGGTGCTCGGCGCCCGGGCGCGCAGCGGCAGCATGCCGCTGGCACGGCGCTGCACCAACTGGCTGTCGGCGACCGTCGCCACACGGATCGGGAAGGTCGCGGTGCCGGACGCCCAGACGGGCCTGCGCGCGTTCACCCGCCGGCTGGCGCAGGAGCTGCAGCCCGCGATCGCCGCCTACCGGCGCTACGACTACGAAGCGGCGTTCCTGCTGGCGGCGCTGCGCGGGGGCTACGGCGTCCGCTCGGTGGAGGTGCCGACCATCTACAGGCGGGCGGGAAGCCATTTCCGCGGTTGGGAGGACGGCTGGCGCGTGACCCGCGTGTTCGTGCGATATCTCCTCGGGGCATCATGAACATTCTCATTTCGAACGACGACGGCGTGCTCGCGCGGGGGCTGACGGTACTCGCCGATGCGGCCAGTGCGCACGGCCGTGTGACGGTCGTGGCTCCGGATCGCGAGCAGAGCGCCACCTCGCATTCGCTGACGCTGCATCGGCCGATCCGGGCCACGCGGCGCAGCGACGGCGCCTACCAGGTGGATGGCACGCCGACCGACTGCGTGCTGTTGGCGCTCGACGCGCTGATGCCCGAGAAGCCGGACTTCGTGTTCTCGGGCGTGAATCACGGTCCCAACATGGGCGAGGACGTGCTCTATTCGGGCACGGTCGCGGCCGCCATGGAAGGGCTGGCCGCCGGGATCCCCAGCGTGGCGATCTCCTACGGCAGCTTCGACCTCGAGCACCTGGAAAGCCACACCCCCTGGCTCAAGCGCCTGCTCGCGAAGATCGTCGCGGTCCCGGAGTTTCCCCGCGATATGCTGCTGAACGTCAATCTCCCGGCGATTCCGGGCGACCAGGTGAAGGGCGTGAAGGTCACGAGCCTCGGCAGCCGGGTGTTCCACGAGGAAGTGGCGCGCATGAAGGACCCGTGGGGGCGGGACATCTACTGGATCGGCGGGGGGCACGTGACCTGGTCGGGAGGGGCCGATTCCGATTTTCGGGCAGTCCGGGATGGCTGCATCTCCGTGACGCCGCTCCACGTGGATCTCACGAACTACAATCTCCTCGAGGCCGTGCGCGGATGGAGCCTGGGCGTTTAGGCGGGGGAGGCGCCGCGAGCCACGACGCCTTCGGGGGCTACCGCGTGCGCCTGGTGGAACAGCTGCGCGAGCAGGGAATCCGGGACCTGGCCGTGCTGCGCGCCTTCGCGGAAACGCCGCGCCATCTGTTCGTTCCGGACGCCGTGCGGCACCGTGCCTACGAGAACGCAGCCCTCCCTATTGGAGCGGGACAGACGATCTCGCAACCGTTCACGCAGGCCCGGACGCTCGAAGCGTTGCGGCTCCGCGGAACCGAGAAGGTGCTGGAGATCGGCACCGGCTCGGGCTATCAAACGGCGCTGCTGTCGCGCCTCGTGGCCCAGGTGTTCACGGTCGAGCGGGTCCGCGCCCTCGCGCTCGCGGCACAACAGGCGCTGCGGGCGGCCGAGGCAGGCAACGTGTCGGTGCTGCTCGGGGACGGTACCCTGGGCTGGAGCGCCTACGCCCCCTACGACGCCATCCTCGTGGCCGCCGGCGGTCCCGAGATTCCCGGTCCGCTCGTCGAGCAGTTGACCCCCGGCGGCCGATTGTTGCTCCCGTTGGGTGAGCGCGGGAGTCAAACGCTCACATTAGTGGAGCGCAGCGAGACGGGATTGCGGCAGACGCCTCTCGGTGCGGCGCTGTTCGTCCCTCTCGTCGGTGAGCACGGCTTCGATGCTTGAACAACTGGTCAACTGGCTGCTGCAAACCCTCCGCGATGTGGGCTACCCGGGGATCGTAGCCCTCATGGCGATGGAAAGCTCGATCCTCCCCGTGCCGGCCGAGCTGGTGATGCCGCCGGCAGGGTACTGGGTGGCCAAAGGCGAGATGAATGCGTGGATCGTGCTCGCTTGCGGCACAGTGGGCAGCGTGCTGGGAGCGCTCGCCAATTACTGGATGGCGCACGTGCTCGGCCGGGCATTCGTGCGGCGGTTCGGGCGCTACGTGCTGCTCTCGGAGCGCTCGTTGGACCGGGCGGAGCGGTTCTTCGCCGATCACGGCGAGATCAGTACGCTGGTGGGGCGGCTGTTGCCCGTGCTGCGGCATCTGATCTCGATTCCGGCGGGCATCGCCCGGATGTCGGTCTCCCGGTTCGTCACGTTCACGGCACTGGGGGCGTTCGCCTGGTGCGCCGTACTGACCGGAATCGGGTACTTTCTGGGCCGCCACGAGGACGCACTGCCGTCCCACGAGGAAGTGCAGCGCTACGTGGGGCGTGTCATGTGGATCGTGGTCCCGCTCATCGTGGTCGGGGTGACGATCTACGTCATTCGCCATCGGCGGCGGCGGGCGGCTACGATGGCGGGGAAAGTCACGGAGTGAATGCGGACGCTGGGTACCGGTTCCTGGTGCGCGGGCGGGTACAGGGCGTGGGTTTCCGTTGGTTCGTGATGCGGGTGGCCAACGGGCTCCAGCTCGCGGGCTACGTCAGGAATCTCCCCGATGGGCAGGTGGAGGTGTGCGCGAAAGGCGCGCCGGAGGCGCTCCAGACCCTCGAACAGCAGTTGGCCCGGGGACCCCGGGGAGCGCAGGTAGAGTCTGTGGAAAAGCAGAAGCTTTCACACGAGATTGAGCAATCCAACTCCTTCGAGATATTGTAGTTCACACATAGGTCAAGGGCGTATGCAATGAGTGATTCCGTGTTGTTGCGTGAAGCGGTTCGGGATGTCCCCGACTTTCCCAAGCCCGGCATCATCTTCAAGGACATCACACCGATCCTGCTCGACCCCCGGCTGTTCGGCCTCACTACGCGGGGCATGGCGCGCCCGTACCAGGATGCCGGCGTCACCCGAGTCGTGGCTATCGAGTCCCGGGGATTCATGTTCGGGGCGCCGGTGGCGCTCGACCTGGGAGCCGGACTGGTGCCCGTGCGCAAGCCGGGGAAACTGCCGTCCATCCGGGAGCGGGTCGAATACGAGCTGGAGTACGGCACCGACGCACTGGAGATGCACGCGGACGCCATCGGCGCTCATGACCGGGTTCTCATCGTGGACGACGTGCTCGCCACCGGGGGAACCGCCGAGGCGGCGAGTCGGCTGGTCCGCGGCAGGGGAGCGACGATCGCCGGGTTCAGTTTCCTCATAGAGCTGGGGTTCCTGAACGGGCGCGATCGCCTGGCCCCGGTGCGCGTCGAGTCGTTGCTTCACTATTGAAGCAGGGCTTGAAAACGGACGCATAACTCCAGTAAATTGCGAAGCTTACGCCCCTGTAGCTCAGGTGGATAGAGCAGCGGTTTCCTAAACCGTTGGCCGGGCGTTCGAGTCGCCCCAGGGGCATGGGGCTCCGGGGCATCTCACCTCGAAAGCGGGTACCGTGGCGACATCGGTTGGAGCGGCACAGGGAACGAGTCCTCATGCGGGCGAGTCGAAGCTCCTCGCGTGGGTCCTGCAGCATCGCAAGGCGGTTACCTGGGGCGCCCTCGTCCTGCTGCTGGCGGCGGGCGCGTTTGCCTGGAACTTCGTCTCCACGCGACAGAGCGAGCGAGTGGCAAGTCAGCAGCTCAGCTCGGCGCGGTTCGCCTTCGAATCCAAGAACTACGCATTGGCAGCGAGCGAATTGTCGCGCATCGCCGAGAACTATTCCGGATCCCGCTCGGCCGACGAAGCCTCAATCCTTCTGGCGCAGACGCGGCTGGCTCAGGGGCAGAGTCAGCAAGCCATCGACGTGCTGAAGCAGTTCGCGCCCAAGGCCTCGGCGGACTATCGCGCCCAGGCGTACGGGCTGCTGGGAGCGTCCTACGAGAACGTGGGGCACCCCAAGGAAGCCGCGGAGGCCTACGAGCAGGCCTCCAAGAACGGGCGGCTGCCGTTCGAGCGGGCCCAGTTCCTGTCGGATGCCGGGCGTGCCTGGCTGGCGGCGCGGGATACGGGCCGGGCCGTGGCTGCGTACCAGGAGATTGTGTCGAAACTGGACTCCACCGGGTCGGCGTTCGAGGCGAAGGTACGGTTGGGGGAGCTGCAGGCTGGGGCCAACAAGTAGATTCTGTATGGTCTTGTGTAGCTTCGTATAATAGATGTTATGTTAAGTTGTGATGTGAACAGATGTGGACAAGCGGCTCAAGATGTCAGCACCCCTCTGAATACCAGCCGCGCCTGCCCCTCCAGCCAGACCTCCTGGTAGCGACCGTCGCGTGAGCGCTCGGCCCGGATGCCCAGCGGCAGCCCCGACCGCGTCATGATGGTCGCCGGGAGGTCGGCGAGGCGCCATTCGCGCAGCAGACACGCGGCGGCCACCGCACCCGTCCCGCAGGCCAGCGTTTCCGCCTCGATGCCGCGCTCGTAGGTCCGCATCGCCCAGACCGACCGCTTGGCCGTGGGTGCGATGAAGTTCACGTTGGCGCCGCCGTTCCCCAGCGCGGCATCGAAGCGCAGCTCCCGGCCCCGCCGCGGCAGGTCCACGGCCTCCAGGTCCTCCACCACGACCACCAGATGGGGCACGCCGACAACGGCCAGCCCGATGCGGCGTTCGCCCGGGCCGAGGCGCACCGCCGGCTCCGTCGGGGCGGCCACGGTCGCAAGGTGCAGCTCGGCGCGCTCGCCGTCCGCCGTGCAGCGGCTCTCATAGGGCGCGGCGTCGGTCTCGAGGCGCATGAGCTCCGGCGGGGCGATCGCGAGGAGTGCGGCGAAGCGGGTGCTGCACAGGGCGGCGTTGCCGCACATGGCCGCCCGGGAGCCGTCGCTGTTGAAGTACACCATACGCGCGCCGGGCTGGGAGGAGTTGGCGCTGGGCGAGACGAAGACGAGCCCGTCGGCCCCGATGCCGGTTCCACGGGCGCAGACGCTGCGAATGTCCGCCACCGTCCAGTCGTCGGGGGTCGTGACCCTGCCGTCGAGCATGACGAAGTCGTTGCCCGACCCCGTCATCTTGTAGACTGTGAGACCGACTAGATGCGGCCGAACCAGGCTTGCAGACGCAGGCGCGGCACCATCCAGATCGCTTCGCGCACGATCTTGCGATTCATTTTGCTTTGCCCTTCCGTGCGATCCACGAACACGATGGGCACTTCCGCCAGCTTGAACCCTTTTCGCCATGCGCGTACGCTCATCTCGATCTGGAATGCGTAACCATTGGAACGAACCCGTGATAAGTCAATGGCTTGCAGCACACGACTGCGAAAACACTTGAATCCTCCCGTCAGGTCCCAGATGCGCAGCCCCGTCACCCACCGCGCGTACACGTTCGCAAAGTAGGATAACATGAGGCGGCCCATAGGCCAGTTCACGACCGTCACCTTGCCACCCAGGTAGCGGGAGCCGAGTACCAGGTCCGCGCTCGCGACGGCCTTGAGGAAGGCCGGCAAATGAGCCGGGTCGTGCGAGAAATCGGCATCCATCTCGAAGACGTAGTCGTAGCCGCGCTCCAGAGCCCAGCGGAACCCCGCGATGTAGGCCGTGCCGAGCCCCAGCTTGCTCTCGCGGTGCAGCGCGTGCACGCGCGGGTTCTCCTGGGCCAGCCGGTCGGCGATGCGGCCCGTGCCGTCGGGTGAGCCATCATCGACCACCAGGACTTCCAGTCGCGGATCCTGGGCCAGCACCTGAGGGACGATGTTGGGGAGGTTCAGTGCCTCGTTGTACGTGGGGATGACGACCAGCGCCCGCTCAGCCACCTCGGCGCACCCTCCGCCACCCTGCCGCCGCTCCAGCCCAGACTGCGAGCAGCAACAGCGAGGCGATGGTGACGAGCTTGCCGCGGGCGTAGTACTCCGACGAGAACGCCAACTCCACCTGCTTCGAACCTGCCTTGACCGGAATCGTCAGGAAGGTCTGGTCTCCCCGCAAGGCGGTGACTGGTTGACCGTCCACCGTCGCGTGCCAGTCTGGATACCAGTTCTCGGAGATCAGCAGGTAGCTGTCCTGGGGTGGTGGCGGGTCGAGCACGATCGTCATGCGCCCCGGCGCCCAGTGGGTGAAGGTGGCCCGGGATGGGCTTGGCGGGGGAATCTCGGTGACGGGCAACGGATTGATCGTCTCTGTCGTGTCGAACAGGACCAGGCGGCTGTAGTCGAGTCGAGGGTCGATCAATGTCGCCACGATCTGGTCGGTGTCGCCCTTGGCCGCGGCGGGTACCACGCGGAGGTAAGGCGGCACGGTATCGGCCTCGTAGAGGAATGCGGTCTGCCGGGCGCCGGTCGTCACGGGTCCGAGTACGAGGTGATAGCCCGGAATGTTCTGGGTATCGGGGAGGATCACGAAGCGAATAGCGAGCAAATTCCACAACTGGAGGCGGCCGAGGTTCGCGAAGCGGCCCTGGGAATCGAGTCCCATCAATGCGTCGAACGAGCGCAGCTCGACACTGCTGATGCCGCCCAGGAGCTGTGGAATCTCGAAGCGCATCAAGGACATCTGGCGGTACACGTCCAGGTTCAGGACGCGCGCCGGCTGCGGGGCGGCCTGTATCCGGCGGATGATGTCATCGGGTGCGAACAACTCCTGTTCCGGCTTGCTCCAGCTCCAGAACTCCCTCCCAGCCCGGTAGAGGTCCCCTCCCACGAGGGTGACGAGCAGCAGGCCGAACACTGGGGCCCGCACCCGCCCCGTCAGGAATGCCAGGCCGAGTGATGCGACGAGACCCAAGCCGATGGCGCTGCCCAGCGCTCCGATGCGGATCCCGCTCCCGGCGGCGATGGCGGCCCGGACGGGATCGCGCGCGGTCGGTGGCACCGCTTTGGCGAGGCCTTCCGCCATCGACCCGAATACCCCGGCGAGCGCGAGGAGCGCCACGAAGGCGGCGGCGCCCAGCGCGATCCGGAGTATCTGCTTCCCCTCCCCCCGCTCCAGTCGCTCGACGCCCATCGCGGCGAACACGGCCGTTGCCAGCGCGACGACGTAGAGCGCCATCCCCGGCGCGCGGGTTTTCTTGACGTAGGGCACGACCGCCCACCACAGCCGGTAGAACGGCGTGTGGCCGCCGAGGGAGACGAGCAGGAACAGCCCCCCGATGCCGAGCATCCACCACGCGAGCCGGCGCCGGGTGGTCCCTGCCCCGACGGCGGCCAGGGCGAGCACCGGGAGCCCCAGGTATTCGCTGTGGAACTTCAGGATGTTGGGTCCCCAGTACGTCTCGTAGTGGCCGGCGAATCCGGACAGGAACAGCTCCGGGGCGTGGGTCCACGGAAGCCCGAACGACGAAGACCACTCGTACGTGGCCGCCTCGGCCCGCGGTGAGTAGGGAATGTTGTGGAAGAACGGCAGCACCTGAATCATCGAGATACCGAATCCCAGCACGACCGCTCCCGCGGCGCCCGCCAGCGCGAGCCAGCGGTCGCGCGGCGCGAGGCCTTCGGGCTCTCCGAATGCCAGATACAGGGCGAACAACCCCGCCGCCAACAGGGCGTACTGCGTCATCTGGTACTGTGGCGAGAGCAGCGCCAGTCCGACGCCGAGTCCCGACAGCGCGAACCCCTCCCAGCGCCGGCGCCGGATCCCGAGCACGAGCCCGATCATGATCACCGGCAGCAATGCGGTGACGAACAGCTTCCCATCGTGCCCCGGGCTCACGAGCGACACCACCACTCCGCTCAGCTGATAGGCGGTGCCGCCGGTGAGGGCGGCCGTCCAGGAGAACCCGAGCATGCGCAGCAGCAGGTAGAGGGCGAACCCGGCCAGGATGTAATGCAGGACGAACTCGAGGTCGATCGCGAGCGCGGTCGGGAGCACGAGGCGCAGAGCGCTCAGCGGGTAGAACAGGTCGCCGAAGCCCGCGACCGTGGGGAATCCCACGAACGCGTAGGGATTCCAGAGCGGGATGTGGTGCGTGGTGGCGATCTGGTTCGCCCCCCACCACCGGAACGCGTAGCCGGTCGCGAACTGGTCGCTGTACTGACCGGCGAGGTAGTGCCCGCTCCACATCGGGATCGACAGAATCGCGATCCAGAGACAGCTGAATCCCAGGGCCGCGAGATTCGGGTAGGACGGCGTGTACGGTGCCGCGGCGGAGCCGGGTTGCGCTGGTGGACGAGTCAGGAGCGTTCTCCGGGAACGAGCAGGAACAGGAGGCCGGGTATCGCCTCGACCACTGTGAGCCAGAGACGCGAGGCCAGGGCCACGAGCCAGGCTTCGGGTGCGGAGAGCAGCCCGAGATTGGTGAGGCTCGCGACCAGCATCGCCTCCCGAACGACGAGCCCCCCCGGCGCGAACAGGGCCAGATACCCGACCAGATAGGAGCCCGTGTAACTTGCGATGTAGAAGGACGTTGCGCCAGCCGCCCGGTGCACGAGCGACGCGCTGAACCACCGGAACGCGATCCCGTACAACACCCAGGCGATGGCGGTGCCGACGGCCGCGAGCCACACCGCACGCGCGGGCAGTCGCGGCAACACGACGCGCTGGCGAGTGAGCCGCCCGATCAGCGGTGCCGCCCAGGCGAACGCGATGGGCAGCAGCAGGAGTCCGGCCGCGAGCAGACCGGCGAGCACGATACCGGCGCGCGGCCCGGCCTCGGCGAACGAACGAAACACCGTGGCTCCTGTCGCGAGCACCACGACGAATCCCGATGCGACGTTTGCGAGGTTCACCACGAGCGAGGAGCCCGCCGCCGCCACCGGGGATACGCCGCGACGCTGGGCCATGACGCCCATGGTGGCGATCTGCCACACCTTGCCCGGCAGGTAGCGACCCAGATTCGAGACGAACCAGATGCGCGTCGCGGGCCAGGTGCCGAGTCGTCCGCCCTCGCCCCATGCCGTGAGCATGCCGCGCCACACCTGAATGAGCAGCGCGTATGCGATCAGCACGGGCACGTAGGACAGGAGCACCATTCCCCAGGCGGGCCGGGCATCGGCCAGCAGCGCGCGCACGCCTCCCCACTGCCCGACGAAAGCACGCCCCGCGAACCACAGGACCGCGGCGACGAACAGTACCTGGACGACGATCCACACGGGCTTACGCACGGGCGGCCACCACCTTCCGGTAAATGCCGGCATAGCGGGCGGCCACCGCTTCCGGTCCGAAGGCGGCGAGCATCGCCCGGCGCCCCGCGGCACCGAGCGCCGCGCCGCGATCGGGACGGGCCAGGAGGTCGTCCAGCGCCCTGGCCAGCGCGCCGGCGTCGCCCGGGGGAACGAGCAGACCTGTCTGGCCGTCCACGACGAGGTCGGTGAGTCCTCCCGAGGCGAAGGCGACCACCGGCGTCTCGCACAGCAGCGCCTCGGCGGCGACGAGACCCAGCCCCTCCTCGACCGCGGGCATCACGAGCGCCGTACAGGCGCGATAGCGGTCGGCCAGCTCGGCTTGCGGCAGCAGCGGAAACCAGCGCAGCCGGTCGGCGACGCCGAGCGATTGGGCGAGCTGGGCGATGTCGGCCGGTGCGCTGCCCACTCCTACGACCACTTCGACCTTGGGTCGCGCCCGCATC
>DATGDT010000178.1:0-7543 GCA_035310725.1 Gemmatimonadales bacterium | reverse complement strand
ACGTCGAGAAGCTCGCCCGCTGGGACCCGAAGAAGGCGCCCGATGAGGAAATCGCCTTCATGCCGGCGCGCGTCCTGTTGCAGGACTTCACCGGCGTCCCCGCGGTCGTGGATCTCGCCGCGATGCGCGACGCCATGGGGCAGATGGGCGGCGACCCGAAGCAGGTGAACCCGCTGCTCCCCGCCGAGCTGGTAATCGACCACTCGGTGATCGTGGACGAGTTCGGCACGAAAACGGCGTTCCACACGAACGCCGAGCTCGAGTTCCAGCGCAACCGCGAGCGCTACGCCCTGCTGCGCTGGGCGCAGCAGACCTTCCAGGGATTCCGCGTCGGCCCCCCCGACACGGGAATCGTGCATCAGGTGAACCTCGAATACCTGGCCCGCGTGGTGTTCACGACCGAGGGGACGACCCCGCAGGCATACCCCGACACGCTCGTCGGCACCGACTCCCACACCACGATGGTGAACGGCCTCGGCGTGCTCGGCTGGGGCGTGGGCGGAATCGAAGCGGAAGCGGCGATGCTCGGCCAGCCGGTGTCGATGCTGATCCCCCAGGTCGTCGGATTCCGGCTCACCGGGAGGCTCGCCGAGGGCGCCACCGCGACCGATCTCGTGCTCACGGTCACCGAGATGCTGCGCAAGAAGGGCGTGGTCGGGAAGTTCGTGGAGTTCTACGGACCGGGGATCGCCACGCTGCCGCTCGCCGACCGCGCCACGATCGGCAACATGGCGCCGGAATACGGCGCGACCTGCGGCATCTTCCCGGTGGACGCCGAAACGTTGCGGTATCTGGAGCTCACCGGGCGTGCCAGGGACCAGGTCGCGCTGGTCGAGGCCTACTGCAAGGAGCAGGGGCTGTTTCATTCGGCGGATACACCCGACGCCGTGTACACCGACACTTTGTCGCTCGACCTCGGCAGCGTGGAGCCGAGTCTCGCCGGACCCCGCCGCCCACAGGACCGCGTGAGCCTGGCTCAGGTGGGGAAGACCTTCCTCGCCGCGTTGCCGACGCTCATGAAGCCGACCTCGCCCATCGCCGCGCCACCCGCCGCCAACGGGGGACGCTGGGAGAGCGAGGGCGGCGGCAGCGCGGTTGCGGTAGAGGCGCCGCCCAAGCGCACGCACGTGTCTTTGAAGATCGAGGGCGAGGAGTGCCGGTTGCACCACGGCTCGGTCGTGATCGCCGCCATCACGAGCTGCACCAACACGTCGAATCCGTCGGTGATGATCGCCGCGGGCCTGCTCGCCAGGAAAGCGGTCGAAAAAGGCCTGACCAGCCGCCCGTGGGTGAAGACCAGCCTCGCGCCGGGCTCCAAGGTGGTGACCGACTACCTCGACCAGGCGGGGCTGACCCCGTACCTCGAGAAGCTCCGCTTCAATCTCGTGGGCTACGGCTGTACCACCTGCATCGGCAACTCCGGACCGCTGCCCGAGGCCGTGTCGGCGGCCGTCACCGAAGGCGAGCTCGTCGTGGCCGCGGTGCTCTCGGGCAACCGCAACTTCGAGGGGCGCATTCAGCAGGAAGTGCGCGCGAACTACCTCGCCTCCCCGCCGCTCGTCGTGGCGTACGCGCTCGCCGGCCGGATCGACATCGATCTGCAGCACGACCCGCTGGGCACGGGCAAGGACGGCAAGCCGGTCTTCCTGCGCGACATCTGGCCGACCACGCGCGAGGTGGACGAGGTGGTCCGCAGCTCGATCAAGTCGGCGATGTTCCAGAAGTCCTATGGCGAGGTGTTCACCGGAGACGAGCGCTGGCGCGGGCTGCCCGTTCCCGCCGGGGATCGCTTCGTGTGGGAGCCCGACTCGACCTACATCCGCCGCGCACCCTATTTCGACGGCATGCCGGCCGCCCCGGCGCCGATCCGCGACATCACCGGAGTGCGCGTCCTCGCCCTGCTGGGCGATTCGATCACCACCGACCACATCTCCCCCGCGGGGTCGATCAAGAAGACGAGTCCCGCCGGACAGTACCTCGTGGGGCATGGCGTGCAGCCGATCGACTTCAATTCGTACGGGTCGCGCCGCGGCAACCACGAAGTGATGGCGCGCGGCACGTTCGCCAACGTCCGCCTCAAGAATCTCCTCGCGCCGGGAACGGAAGGCCCCGTCACGCGGCACCTCCCCGACGGGCAGGAGATGACGATCTACGATGCGTCGGTGCAGTACCAGGCCGAGGGAACACCGCTCGTAGTGCTCGCGGGCAAGGAATACGGCTCCGGCTCCTCGCGCGACTGGGCCGCGAAGGGCCCGCGGCTGCTCGGCGTGCGGGCCGTGATCGCCCAGAGCTACGAACGGATTCACCGCTCGAACCTGGTCGGGATGGGAATCCTGCCGCTGCAGTTCCTGCCGGATCAGGGTCCGCAGGCGCTCGGACTCACGGGCGAAGAGGTGTTCGAGCTGAAGGGGCTGGCCGACGTGCTGGCGGAGGGATTCCCGCGCGGCAGGGAGCTGGCGGTCGGCGCCGTGAAGCCCGACGGGTCACGGGTCGGGTTCCGCGTGACGGTCCGTATCGACACGCCGCAGGAGCTGCAGTACTACCGGCACGGGGGGATTCTGGAGTACGTGCTGCGCCAGCTCGCCGGCCAGCGCATCTAGGTCCCGGTCTTTCTTCAGGTTCGCCTCACGCCGCCCTCAATCCGGGATGGCTAGCCTGGCGTATCAAGCGCCAGGAGCCTCCCGTGTCGTCGATCGCCCGGTTCGCCGCAGCATCCCTCGCCATCGCGCTCGTCGTCCCGCCGCAGCCCGCCAACGCCGCGGGTGGCATCCCGGCATTCGCCCGCCGCTACGGCGTGAGCTGCAGTCTGTGCCACAACCCGATCCCGGTGCTGACGCCGTTCGGCGAAACGTTCGCCGCCAACGGCTTCCGGATGAGCCCGAAGGAAGACCCCAGGGACACGCTGAGTACGGGCGATCAGCTGCTGACGCTCATGAAGAGCGTGCCGTTCGCCATCCGGCTGGATGCGTACATGAACGCCTACGCCAACGGGAAGGTGGCAAGCGACTTCCAGACCCCGTACAACCTCAAGCTGCTGTCCGGGGGGCCGATCTCGGGCGGTCTGTCCTACTATCTGTATTTCTTCCTCTACGAGCGTGGGGAAGTCGGCGGAGTCGAGGACGCGTTCGTGTACGCCAACGACATCGCGGGCAAGCCCGTCGACGTGATGGTGGGCCAGTTCCAGGTGTCCGACCCCCTGTTCAAGCGGGAGCTGCGCCTCGAGTACCAGGACTACGCGATCTACCGGGCCCGCATCGGCGATCAGCCGGCGGACCTCACCTACGATCGCGGCGTGATGGCCAGCGCCGATGTCGCCGGGTTCACTCTCACCGGTGTGGCCGTGAACGGCAACGGGCGCGTCGCCTCCGGGTCCAACCGCCGCCTCGACGACAACATCCCCAAGAACTTCATGGGCCATCTCACCCGCGACCTCGTCTCGGGAGTGCGCCTGGGCGTGCTCGGCTATCGCGGGCAGCAGGAGGGCGCATCGGGCGCCGGACCCACGGTGACGAACACGTTGTGGATGCTGGGCGTGGACGCGACCCTCGAGCGGGGCCCGCTGCAGCTCAACGCCCAGTATGTGCATCGCCAGGACGACCGGCCGACGTTTCTGATCGGCGAGCCGCGGGTCCTGACCGACGGGGGGTTCGCGGAGCTGGTGATCCGTCCGGCCGGGAGCCGCTGGTACGGGGTCGGCCTGTATAACCGGGTCACCAGCACCCGCCCGCTGCTCGACGTCCGTCTCGGTGGGGCCGGCGGCCTGCGGGCCTACGAGGCGCTGACCGGAGGGGGCGGCTACGTGCTGCGGCGCAACTTCCGCGTCTACGGCGAAGTGACAGGCGACCTGGATCACAAGGCGCTGGTGTGGACGCTGGGGCTGACCACGGCGTTCTAGCGTCCTCGCGCTGGTGTCAAGCGCTTCAGGCTTCCTTTGGGAAGTCTTCACGCCGGCGCATCTAGGTTGCGATTCGGACCTCTGCGGAGCGTCAGCCATGCCCGACATCCTGCTCGAACCGTATGCCGAAGCGTTGGATGAGTTTCCGATCACCGGAACGACGCAGGACAAGCTGCGCGCAGCGGTGCGCTACGCCGTACGGGCGCCGTCCAGCCACAACAGCCAGCCCTGGCGCTTTCGGCTGGTGGGAGACGCGCTCGAGCTCCGGGCCGATCGCGCGCGCGCGCTCCCCGTCGTCGATCCGGACGATCGGGAGCTGATCATCAGTTGTGGCGCCGCCCTGTTTCAGCTCTGCCTGGCGCTGCGGCATTTCGGCTCCGCCCCGCACATCGAGCGCCTGCCCGACGCCGCCGATCCGGACCTGCTGGCCCGCGTGCGGGTGAGCGGGCCATGGGAGAGGACCGCGGAGGATGTGGCGCTGTTTCAGGCCATCCCGCAGCGGCGGACCAACCGTCAGCCGTTCGAGCAGCGCCTCCTGCCGGCGGCGCTCGGGACGGCGCTCGAGGCGTCCGCCCAGGCCGAAGGGGCCTGGCTCCACGTGTTCCGGACCCCAGAGGCACGCAGCGCGATCGCCGGCCTGGTGGCGGAAGGGGACCGGATCCAGATGGCGGATAAGCGATTCCGCCGCGAGCTGGCGGCCTGGCTGCGGCCCAACTGGTCCGACGCCCGAGACGGCATGCCGGGCTTCGCGCTGGGCCTGGGCGACGTGATGGCCGCCGCCGGCCCCCTCATCGTGCGAACGTTCGACGTGGGTCGCGGGCGGGCGGCGCACGATGAGGAGCTGGCCGAAGGCTCGCCGCTCATGGCGCTGCTCGGCACCCCGCAGGACACACCGCAGCACTGGCTCGCGGCCGGGGAGGCCCTGGCGCACCTGCTGCTGCGCGCCCAGGTGGACGGGGTGTCCGCCTCCTACCTGAACCAGCCGATCGAGGTCCCCGAGCTGCGGCCGCGGTTGCAGCTCGTGGCCGGACGGCCCGGGTACCCGCAGATGCTGCTCCGGCTCGGGGTGGGCCGGGAGACCGCGCAAACGCCGCGCCGCCCCGTCTCCGACGTGCTCGCCGGCTGACGGTTGCGGCCGGCAACAAGAACGCCGGGATCCTTTCGGATCCCGGCGTTGTCGCTTCGCTTCCTCATCGTTCCACGCTCAGGACTTCAGCGCCTTTGCGGGAGCGACGTCCACCTTGATCTCGCGAGCCTTCGCCTTCTCGAGCTTCGGCAGCATGATGCTCAGCACGCCGTGCTCGTAGGTCGCCTTGATGGTGGCGGGATCCACGGTGCCCGGCAGCGTGAAGCTGCGCTCGAACGATCCGTAGGTCCGCTCATAGCGGTGCACCTTCTCGGCCTTTTCCTCGGCAACCTGCTCCTTGGTCCCCGAGATGGTGAGCACGTTGTCCTCTACCGAGATCTTGAAGTTCTCCGGCTTCACGCCGGGGATCTCGGCGACAATACGGATGTGCTCGGGCTCCTCGAAGATGTCCACCACCGGCACCCACGCTGTGCTGGCCAGCTCCGGCAGCGACCAGTCACTGAATACGACCGGCTCGTTGAAGATCCTCCCCATCCGCCGCTCGAGGTTGTACAGCAGGTCGAGCATCGGATCACGCGGGGTCTTGCGAATAATCGCTGACATTGCGTCTCACCTCCCTCCGTGATCGCAACGTAGGCCCCGCGCCGTGAATCGCCGTTGAAACGAGCGTGAGATTCGGCTACTGCCGCGCTGGCCGCCTCCCCGCCACGGTCTGCAGGTACAGCAGGATGTCGGTGCCGACCGTTCCGCCCGGCGCCTTGACCTGCATCCGCTCCATGTTGCGCTCCATCCGGGCGTACACCGCCGGCCAATCGTCGGCGGCATGGACCCGCGGATCGGGCAGCGCGTGGCATTGGTTGCAGACGACGGCGAACTCGTCGCGTCCCTTCCCCGCCGGCAGGACCGCGCCGCTGACTTTCAGGGCGTTGGACAGGAGGTAGGTCAAGATCAGGCCGCGCTCGGACGGCGTCGGCGTCTTGATGCCGAGCGATTCGGGCAGCATCTCCATGCGCAGCCACATCCGCCGGGCGACGCTGGGCCAGTCCGTCGAGCTGTGCGCCATCGGGGACGGCAACCCGTGGCATTGCCCGCAGTAGGTGATCACCAGCTGCGCCTCACGCGACGACGGATCGGGGAGATCGCCGGCGGAGAGGCCGGGCGGCGGCAGCGCCACCTTGGCGGCGGCGAGCAGCAGATGGTCCGCGCGGCTGAGGCCGCCCATAGCGGCCGTGCTGTCGCCCGCCCGCTGGGCAGGCTGGGAGGGCTGGCACCCTGCAAGCATGGCGCCGAGGGTGAGCCAGCTGCCAATCCACTTCGCACAGCGCATGAATCCTCCGGGGAATGCGACGTGCCAGGTCTGGTATTGCCTGCGACGGGATTGAAAGCTAATGCACCGCTGCCTCGGCGCTACGCGTCTCGGCGTCGGCCCAGGGAGGCAGGACCTTGACCAGCACCCACAGGATCACGAGCGGCAGGGCGAGCAACGCGAACGTGATGGCGACGCCTTCCGCCCCCAGCACCTCCACCTTGTAGACCGTCAGGCCGCGCAGACTCTTGGAGAAGAGCTGTCCACCGACCACGACGTTCCACCGGATGCTGAAGATCCCGATTTCCACGAGGACGGCGGCGACGAGATAGATCAGCCGCCGCAGCTCGTCGGATCCCCGGGCAGCGCCGCCGCGCCGCAGCGCGGGCGAGGACGCCCCCAGGAGGACCAGCGGGACGATGGTCCCGATGACGATCTGGAGCACGATGAGGCTCAGAAACAGCCGGCTGCTGATCATCTGCGACAGGATGCCGATCGACTCCTCGGATTCGTACAGGCGATGCAGGAAGTCCAGCATCTCCAGCGAGACGTCGATGATCATCGCGTAGAAGAGAAACGTGGCCAGCTTGTCCAGGCAGGGCATGTTGACCGGACGGGCGCGGAACAGCGTGGTCACGAGATAGACGATCAACACCAGGGCGATCCCCGACACGATCGCAGAGAAGAGGAACACCACCGGCATGAGCACGCTGCTCCACCAGGGGTTCGCCTTGACCGATCCGAAGATGAACCCGACGTAGCCGTGCAGCAAGAACGCGGAGGGGATGCCGATCACCGTGATGATGCGGCCCGCGGCGTCGTCGAATTTCAGGGATCGCTCCGATAGATCGGTCGCCCCGAGGGTGAGCGCGTAGAAGAACCACCGGCGCACTCCCTGGGCGCTCTGGGCCCGCAGCACCAGGTCCTTGCGCCACTCGAACCAGACCTCGAGCAGCAGCACGACGGTGAGGTACCAGGCGTACACGAAGCCGAACATGGCCATGGCGGACTTGCGGTTCGGCGTCAGGAAGATCTCGTAGGAGCGCTCCGGATGGCCGAGGTGCCCGAGGAGCGGCAACGGGGCGACGAGCAGGAACGCCAGCGCCGTCAACAGGGCCAGGCGATAGGTCGGCTGCACTTCCTTGACGTTGAACACGCGCTCCAGGGACGCCAGGATGAACGCGCCGGCGACGAGGCCCGTGATGTACGGGTAGAGCACGATGAGCAGGCCCCACTGGAGCTCGTACTCGTTGGG
>DATGDT010000177.1:0-9854 GCA_035310725.1 Gemmatimonadales bacterium | reverse complement strand
GACGCCGCCGCTGTCCCTGGGCGTACTCCCCGGGGTGGCGCGCGGCCGCGTCATGGAGCTCGTGCCGACGGTTGAGCGCGCGCGCGCGGCCGGCGAGCTCGTCGGACGCGGGCTGTTCGCCACGAACGCGATTCGGGGAGTCGTGGCGATCGTGCGCCTGAACGGCGCTCCCGTGCCGCACGATGCGCGCACTACGCAGCTGGCCGATCGATTCTGGCCGGAATGACCGGCGAGTCGACCCGGAGGGGAGGGACCTCATGAAGTGGACGCCCGGAGGCACCAGTCAGAACGTCGAGGACCGACGCGGGCAGACCGGTGGCGGCGGTGGCTATGGGGGCGGCGGGCTGCGACTCGGCCTGGGCGGGGCGCTCGTGCTGCTCGTCCTGAGCCTGATCTTCCGCCAGAACCTGTTCCAGTTCTTCGAAACCCCCGGGGGCGCCGTCTCGACCGGCGCGCCCCAGGGCTCCTCGCCTCAGGAGGATACGCTGGTGCAGTTCGTCTCGTTCGTGCTGGACAGCGTGCAGGCATCCTGGGCGCGGACGCTGCCGGCCATGGGGGTGCCCTACCAGGACGCGCATCTCGTGCTGTTCCGCGACTACAGCGAATCGGCGTGCGGTTCCGCGGAAACGGCCACGGGGCCGTTCTACTGTCCGGGGGATCAGAAGGTGTACATCGACCTGGGCTTCTACCAGGAGCTGCGCGACCAGTTCGGCGCCGCCGGCGACTTCGCCCAGGCGTACGTGCTCGCGCACGAGATCGGGCACCACGTCCAGACGCTGCTGGGAACGGAGTCGCGCGTGCGCCGGCGGGGGCAGGATCAATCGGTCCGGCTGGAGCTCCAGGCCGACTGCTACGCCGGCATCTGGGCGCACGTGGCCGACCAGGAGAACCTGCTCGACGCCGGTGACGTGGAAGAGGGCATCAACGCCGCCGCCGCGGTGGGGGACGACCGGCTGCAGCGCATGGCGACGGGGCACGTCAACCCGGAAACCTTCACCCACGGGTCGTCGGCGGAGCGGGCGGCGTGGTTCCGGCGCGGCTACACGACCGGTCGCGTCGACGCTTGCGATACGTTCAGCGGCTCGGTGGATATTGGGAACTAGCTAGTCGGGCGTCGTCTCCCGGTACACTTTCGCCTCGACGAACAGCTGAAACAGGTCGGCATCCAGCTGGCCTGACCTGACGAGCTCCCGGTCCATGATGTCGAGCGCCTTGGGGGCGGGGACGGCCTTCTTGTACGGACGGTCCTGGGCCGTCAGCGCGTCGTAGATGTCGCTGATCGTCATCATCCGCGTCTGCACCTTGATTTCGGGACCCGCGATTCTCCGCGGGTAGCCTGTCCCGTTCATCAGCTCGTGGTGCCCGTAGGCGATTTCGGGAATCTTGATGAGCTCGTTGGTCCAGGGGATCTCCTGCAGGAACACATAGGTCTGGGTGACGTGGCTCTCGATCTGCTCGCGTTCCACGTCGTCCAGGCTGCCCTTGCGGATCGTCAGGTAGCGCATCTCCTGCTCGGTCAGCAGCGGCTGTTCCTGTCCCGAGAGGTCCTGGTAGGTACGCCGGCCGAGCTCGGCCAGGTCGGCGGCGCTCTCGGAAGCCAGCAGGCTCGGCTCGTTGGCCTGAAGCACGACAGCGATGAAATGGTCGAGTTGCTGCAACTCCCGACGATGGTCCTCGTCCAGCCGGGCCACGAACTCCTGATAGCCACCCGCCCCCTGTTGTTCGAGGAACTCGGCACGCTTGCGCCAGAAGTCCCGCTGCAACGTGCGTTGGACGAACGCGTGACGCTGCTTGATCAACTCCAGCTGGCCGGGATAGAGCTTCTTGGCCTTGGTCAGAACGTGCTCGCGCACGCCGACCTTCCCGAAGTCGTGCAACAGCCCGGCATACTTGATCTCGTTGATCTGCTCCCGGGTGAACCGGGTATCGCCGTAGCGCCCACGATCGGTCTGGTCGACTGTCTTGGCGAGGCTCACCGTGAGCGTCGCCACGCGCCGGCTGTGACCCTGTGTGACCGGATCGCGTTGCTCGATGGCCTGCACCGCGGCGTTCACGAACCCTTCGAACATCTTTTCGATCTGCGCGTAGAGCCGGCTGTTTTCGATCGACACCGCCGCCTGGCCCGCGAGTGCGGTCACCAGGTCGATGGTCCGTCGGGAGTACAGGATGACCTCCCGATCGACGTCGGTCAGTGTGGCGAGCCGTGCGTTTGGGTCGCGCTTGCGATTGATCAGCTGTAACACCCCGATGATCTCACCCTTGTGGTCCTTCATTGGGATGATGAGCATCGATCGCGAGCGGTAGCCGTGACGCTGGTCGAACGACCCATTGAAGGTGTACTCGACGTCGGGCGGCAGGAGGTAGGCGTCGTTGATGACCAGCGGTTCACCGGTGACCGCGGCATAGCCCGCGAGACTGGTGCGGTCGATGGGGATGGTGAACTCGACCAGTGGAACGTACGGCAAGGTGGAATTCTGGGCGAGCCGGAAGCGCAGGTGCTTTTCGTCCGCCGGATCCTCCTCGCCGGCCTCGCCGGGCGAGCTGGATTCACCGCCGTCGGATTCGTCGCGCTGGACGGTCTCGACCAGGTAGAGGCTACCGGCATCGGATTGGGTGAGCCGCCGCGCCTGGGTCAGGATGTCGTCCAGCAGCTGTTTCGGGTCGCGCTCGGTCATCAGCTTGGCGCCGATCGCCGCCAATTCGGTGACCTCGTTGCCGCGCAACAGCGCCTCGCTGCGGGCTCGGCCAGCCTCGGCGCGAGCGGCGGCCTCGCGGTACGCCGCGCGGAGGGCTACGAGCAGTTGGCGCACACCGCCCGGATGGGGCACGAACCCGCTCAACAGCTCGGTCGGGAGACACTCCGGCACGTCGTCCTCTCCCTCCGCCCCCAGCGCGACGATCGCGCCGCGGGCGTCCACGAATGTCCGCAACGCGTCGAGCGGGAACGTGTTCCGGCCGTCCTGCGGGAGAAGAAAGACGGTTGGTCGCTCGTCCGGAATCAGGTCCGCGGGCCCCCGGATGCTCCGCGCCTCCACTCGGGCGTTTTGCAGCGCCGGCTCGAGCGGCGCCGGGCTCCAGCTATCCGGGTGCAGCAGCAGATAGTTCACGGGATGCTGTCCTGGGTCCCGGCGTGCGGCGCGGAATCGGACGGCAGGGGTTTCACGCCTGTGAGCAGCCGGTACGGGCGGCGCGACAGCTCTTCGGCGAGGTGATTGAGCTGCCGCGTCAGTTGCGTGATGTTGGCGACCGCCACACGGACATCCGCGCTGTTCTCGCTGGTCATCCGGCTCGCCTGGGCTGCGAGCGAATCAACGCGGAGCAGGATGCGGTTCGACAGGGCCAGCGCCCCCGACACTGAGTCAGCGAGTCCGGGATCGAGCCGCTGCACCAGTTTGTTGACGTGGGCCATCGTCGTCGAGACATCGGCCAGGGTCGTCTCCACACTGGGCCGGATGTCCTTCAACACGCCATTCGCCTGGGCCAAGAGTGCATCCACGTGCTCGAGCGACTGGTGCGTGCTGTGCAGCACCTCCTGGACCTCCTTGGAGAGCTGCTGCGCCACCTCGGCGACCTGATCCATGACCGGGACCTTCCGGTCGGAGTCGATCGTGTCGCCCTCGGCGAGCAGACGGGCGGCCCGGCCGCCGGAGTCGGGGAGGACGATCCGGATCAGCACCGTCGAGGAGATCTGGCTCGCCGGCTCGAGGCGTCCCCGGGTGCCGGCCGGCAGGCGCAAGTCCGCGCCGCCCGAGAAGCGCTCGATCATCGACAATTTCGCCACGAAGGACACGGTCCGCGTGGTCGAATCCACCCGGGGAGACACCCGCATCACCCGGCCGACTTCCAGTCCCTGCAGCAGCACCTTGCTGTCGGCCGTCAGTCCCTCCGCGCTCGCGGCGCGCAGGTAGAGGTCGTAGCGGCGCTCACCCCACCCGCTCGTCGCCAGGAGCGCCCCCACCACCACGGCGATCGCGCCCACGATCACGAGCCCCACGATGAAATCCTGCCGGGTGGTATCCACGGACCCTCGCATCAGACCGTCTCCAGCTCGAGTGTCCCGGCGCGCGTGAGCCGGTAGACGCGATCACAGCGGCGCTGCACGACCGTCGGGATTTCCTGGCCGGTAATGAGAATGGTGCGGCGTGCGCCTTCCGCCGTCTCTCCGCCGCGCGCGATCTCCAGCAGCTCCGCGGCCGCGCGCGCGGTGATCCCATCGAAGGGTTGCTCCAGCACCAGCAGGGTCGGGTCGAAGGCTACGGCCCGCGCGAGCGCGGCGCGCCGGCACTCCTCCTCTGTCGCCTGCGCGGGACGGCGGTCCGCCGCTTCGCCCAGGCCCAGGGCGGCCACGATCACGGCGACGCGGCCGTCGATCTCCCGCGGGCGCGCGTCGCTCCCGAACCGCAACGGCAATGCGATGTTGTCGCGCAGGGAGAGATTCTGCAACAGACCGTCGCCCGCCGGAAGGTATCCGACCCGGTGCCGGAACGCCAAGCGCTGCGGCAGGGAAAGCTCGGCGATCGCCGTGTCGAACATCAGCACCCGTCCCCCCGGCGGCGACTCCAGTGCCAGCGCGTACCCGCCGAGCTGATCCACCCCGCTTTCCTCGTCGCCCAGGACGGCGATCGTCTGATGCGATCCGAGGGTGAGCGAAAAGGTGGTCCGGCTCCGCTGGGTGAGGGGCAGATCCTCGAAGACGAGCGGGGACGCGGTCATGCGCTCAGCCCAGCAGCACGAACAGGGCGGAGCACAGGAACACCCCGACGATCGACGTGACCGTGGCGCGGCTCACGGCGATGGGGACTTCGGTCGCGGCGCGCCGCACCGACAGGCCGTAGTAGCTCGGCAGGACGCCGACGATCAGGCCGAAGGCGAGGGCCTTGCCCACGGTCAGCCAGACGTCGCGCGCGGAGAGCGTCTGCAGCACGATTTCCGCGTACCGCGTCCCGGTCATGCCGTTGAGCCGCGCCGCGGCGAACCCGGCGGTAATCGCCACGACGTCGAACAGGACGAGCAGCGCGAACACGCTGGCCACCGCACCGATGAAGCGGGGCAGCACGAGGTACTGGCGCGGATCGATCCCCATGCCCTCCAGCGCGCGCGCCTCCCCCATCACCGTATTGGTCGCCAGCTCCGCGGCGATCGCGGTGCCAGAGCGGCCCACGATCGCCAGCGCGGTGATCAGGGGGCCCAGCTCGCGCACGATGGCGACCACCATCAGCGTGCCGATCAGGTCCGACGCGATCTGTCCCAGCTCGCGCACGGCCTGGGAGATCACCAGGAAGGACAGGATCCCCGAGAGGAGGATCACCAGACCCATGGCGTGCACGGCGGTGAAGCGGATCTGATTGAGGGTGACGCGCAGGACCACCGCGCGCCCTGCGGCCGGCAGGCGCGCGGCGGCGCGGGCACCGCCAAAGGCGAAGCGCGCCAGCGCTCCCATTTGGGAGAGCCAGCGCGCCGCCCAGCTGCCGATTCGGTTGAGCGGGCTGCTGCTCACCGGAGCGTCAAGAGGTCGGCTCCCGCTGCAGCCCGTCCTTGGCCTCGGCGTATTCCGGGAAGACGTCGATGGCTTTCTGGAACATCACGCGCGCCTGCGTGTGATTGCCCCGGTCGTGATAGAGCAGGGCGCGGCTGTAGTACGTCAGCGCCTCGGTCGGGATCTGGCGGCTCATCCGCTGCTCCGAGACCTGGCGGGCCAGCGGCGGCAGGTTGAGGTCCTTGTTCAGCGCCCCGGCCAGGTTGCGCACCAGATCGAACAGGTGCTCGCGCTGCATCTGGACCTTCTCGGTCTTGATGATTTCCGAGGTCTCGACGTTCACCACCCGCACATCGACGCGGAAGTCGCCGTACAGGTCGATGAAGCTCCCCATGACGGCGTACCGCGCGCCGACGATCTTGCCGATCTTGGCGGCGGTCTGGTCGTCCACGCGGCCCGAGGCGCCCAGGTTCTGCTCGTCCACCAGGCGCTGGATGTTTTCCCGCTCCACCACCCGCAGCGCGGGATTCGCCCCCAGCTCGGAGATCAGCATCCCCGCCATGCCGCGCTCCAGCGCGTCGTAATCCTCCTTCTGCGCCCCGTACGAACCGCCGTTCGCGAACGCGAAGACCGCGATTCCCGGCCGGGTGTCCTGGCCGCCGCCCTGCGCCGCCAGCGTCGCAACGCCGCCGATGAAGCCCAACCCGATCAGGCCGACGAGTGAACGCATTCGCATACGCCTGCACCTCGATCTAGAGAGACAGTTTCATGCCTTCCTGTGCCGCCACGACCTCCAGCGGCGCCGTCCCACGATGCTGCCCTGCCGCCCGTCGCGCCGCCGCCAGCAGCGTATCCATCGCGCCGTCGTCGTGCTCGGGCTCGTGGTGGAACAGCACCAGGCGCCTCGCCCCGGCTTCGGCGGCCAGCTCCACCGCTTCCTCGTACGACGAATGTCCCCAGCCGCGGTGCGAGTCCAGCTCCGCCGGCGTGTACATGGCGTCGTGAATCAGGAGGTCCACCCCATTCAAGAACCGGACCAGCTCGCGCCGCCACCCGGGCATGGTCTCGTAGCTGCCCCCGGAGCCCAGCTCGTTGTCCGTTACATAGGCCATACTGCGTCCGCCTGCGACGGGGAGGAGGCGATACGCCAGCGTGGTCCCGGGATGGCGGATCTGCATCGCGCTCGCCCGGAACATCCCGCCACCGACCGTGAATTCGCCGCCCGGCCGCACTTCCTCCACGGTCAGTGATGCCGACACCGCGGTGAGCGGGATCGGGAAGACCGCGGGCTCCATCTGGAGGTGCAGGATCTCATCCAGCGACTTCGCGCCCTGCTTGGAACCCCAGATGCGCACCGCATTCCCCGGAGCGAAGAAGGGCTTGAAGTGCGGCAACCCCTGGATGTGATCCCAATGGGTGTGCGACAGCAGGATTTCCGCCTGCACGGCGCCGTTTTGCCGCTCCACCAGCGTGGACCCGAGGCCCCGAATGCCGGTGCCGGCGTCGAGAATCACAAGCTGACCGCCGGGACCCTCCACCGCGACGCAGGACGTGTTCCCTCCGTAGCGCGCGGTGTGAGCCCCGGGGGTCGGGATGGAGCCTCGCGCCCCCCAGAAGGTCACCGTGTAGGCCATGCGATCGGGCGCGCCCAAAGCGGTGCTAAGTTACGGAAAATCGGGGAGGTAGGACAAGTCGACCCCTCACGGGTGGCCGGTGACCCTGCTCACCCGCTTACGACCGGCCAGCCGCGGCTTCCAGCGCCGACCGGTCACGAATCACAATGTCGCGCCGGGACACCTCGATGAAGCCCTTGTCCACGAGCTCGCGCATGGTCCGGCTCACGGTCTCGCGGGACGAACCGATCATCTGAGCGATGGTGTGGTGGGTGAGACGGCGCGTGATGCGTTCGCCGCCCGCTTCATCCGACAGGTCGAGGAGCAGTCGCGCGACGCGGCCGTTCACGTCCAGCAGCACGAGGCTGCCGACTTTTTCGTCCACACGGCGCAGCCGCCGCGTCAGTTCGCGCAGCATCGCGAGCGCGATTCCCGGAGTCTGCATCAGCAGGCCCTGGAAATCCTCGCGCCGCAGGACCAGCAGGGTCGAGTCGCCCATCGCGATGACGTGGGCCGAGCGCGGCTCGTCGTCGATCAAGGCCATTTCGCCGAAGAAGTCGCCCTCGCCGAGCACCGACAGGATCACTTCGCGGCCGTCCTCGCCGATCAACACCACCTTGACCTGCCCCTGCCTGACCACGTACAGCGCGTCGCCGGGGTCGTCTTCGAACAGAATGACGGAGTTCTTGGGGTAGGTACGTTCGCGCGCCACCTCGAGCACCCGCTGCAGATCGGCGGGGCTGAGCTGGCTGAACAACGGCACCTTCTGCAGAGTCGCTTCGACGGACACGCGCGAGCTCCCCGTAGGGGGGCGTTGGGATGGGGCAAGCTTATGGCGCGGGGGCTTCGGTGTCAATTCGCCCCGACACTGGCGGTGACGGTTTCAACTCACTGAGGGGATTGCAGTTCCGGCCGGGCCACGGGTCACCCGGCGCGCCGTTTGGACCACAGCAGGGTGACGCAGACCAGGAACAGGCCGAAGAACCACACGGGTGGCATGGGGCTCGGGACCGTGACCGGCACCGCCTCGCTCCGGCGGTCGGGTGCGCCGGACTCGACCAGGAACCGCGCGCTGGCGTCGAGCAGCTCGGCACTGCGCCGGCTCGACCACGTGGTCGGGGAAGCGGTCTGCGCGTAGATGCTCGGGCCTCCGTGGGAGTCCACGTCATGCCAGCCGGACGCGCGGGGCCAGAAGACCCCGCGCCTGGACCCGGGGGACAACACATCGGGGGCGAGCCAAACCGAATCGGTCGTGCCGGAAGAGGAAACCGTTGTCACGACGTGGTCTCCTGCTCCATCCACCGACAGGCCCAGCGGCCGGTTCACGAGCCACGGGCCCGGCGTGGTGATCTCCCACGTTTCCCGGCGGGTACCCCCCGGGGCGAGTGCCGACAGCAACCGCGACCAATACGCCGAGTAAGCGCCGTGCTCTCCGGTTCGCATCCAACGGGACGATGCGCGCACGAGGCTGATCCCCAAACGACCGGCCCCGCGGGGCGTCACTTGCACCAAATGGCCGCCGGTCCCGTCGTCGATGAGCGATTCGGTGCCGAACCGCTCCCCCAGCGTGTATGGGTCAGCCGCCAGCGCGGTAACGGCCCGCTCGCCCCGCCGCAGCCCCGCCCACACGGGTCGCACCGAGCGCTCGTCCAGGTCGCGGACAGGCCGCAAGGCGAAATCGAGGAAGAACCGTCGTTCACTGAAACGGGAGGTTGCGTCGAACACCACCGTGTCGGGCTCGATGAGGACGCCGAGCCCTCCCTTCGTGACGGCAGCGCGCAGCGTCGCCCGCTCGGCGGGACGCAGTGCTGCGAGCGAGCGGCCGTCGACGGCGACCACGTCGAACTGCGACAGCAGCCGGTCGCTGATGGTAGTCAAGGAGACGGACTCCCGATTGACGAACTCGCTGTGAAACCGATCGCCGCTGACGCGGGATCGGACGGCGACTTCCCCGTGGCGGCGGCCCAACCAGTCGCGCAGCGTGCGCGTCTCGAAGCGGGGTGAGGCTTCGAGCACGAGGAGGCGCGGGGCCGGGGGCGCCACGATCGTAACGCCGAGCGTCTCTTCGGCGACGGGACGGTCGAGCACAGACACGCGCAGGGTATAGAGCAGGCGGCCGAGTGCACGGGTCGGGGTCGCGAGCTGGAATGTCCCGTCGTCGGTCAGCGCGGCCGAGTCGGTCGCACCGCCGACGTCGAGGAGCGCGATGCGGGCGCCCGCGGGAACGAGCGCGACGGCGCCTTCCACGACGAGCTCGTCCCCCAGTGGAACCGTCGCCGGCCACGAGGCCCGGAGAATCCCGGGTGCCGGCGGGGAAGGGTGGAAGGCCACAGGGTTCGAATCGAGCGCGTGCCATGCGTCCGCGTCGAGGCCCCAGCCGACGACGTGAATCCTGCCGGCCCGGGCTTCGCGTCGCACGTCCGCCGCGTCGTGGAACACCGGCACGCCGCCCAGTGAGTCGGCGAGCCGCCGCACCGTCGCGGCGTCGGCCCCGGGCGTGACGAGGATCGCATCGGCGACCTGCTGCCGGCGATTCCAGTGCGGTCGCAGGCCGATGGCCAGGAGGGCCAGCAGGGCGAAGGCCAACGCGGCGCGACGGAGCAGCTGCACGTCAGGGCCTTTCGTCCGAGCGCAGCAGCTCGAAATAGCGCTGGGCGACAGTGCCGGTGCCGTGCAAGGCGGTGGCCGCGGGCTCGGCCGCCGGCAGGGCCTGCCACAGGCCGCGCGCCGCGCGCAGCGCACAGTCGCGACACACCGCGGCGCCG
>DATGDT010000176.1:0-2484 GCA_035310725.1 Gemmatimonadales bacterium | reverse complement strand
AAGCCGTACGCGCCACCGGACTGATAGAACGCCGACCGGCCCCACATGCGGCAGCTCAGGTTCTGGTAGGCGAGCCACCCATTCACCACGAGATCGAGCGCGGGAGCAGGCGTGGTGATCTGGAGCCGTCCGAGGGTATCGCGCCAGAACCGGCGCACATCATCCAGCGCGTCGGATACGGCCGTCGCGCCGGCATAGCGCCGGCACAGATCGAGCGCCGCCGCCCGGTTGTCGGCCTCGCCCAGCAACACGCAGCACTCGGCCGTGGCACCGCCGGCGAGCGTGAACGGGACGCGAAACGCGGCGCAGGGGTCGAGCCCGGCGCCGGTTCGGCCGTCGAGCGGTGCGCCGCTGGCTTCCGCCGCCAGGAACGCGGCACGATCCCCTGTGTGACTCGCGGCCACGCTGCGGCCCTCTGGTCCGACGACGCAGGCGAACGCGACGCGTCCCGCGAGCGGACCACGATAGGGGTGGACGGCGAGAATGGCGCCGGTGTCGGCGTCGTACTGCGTGACGACGAAGCGTCCGTCCTGCTCGGGGGTCGTCCCCAGCACCCAGCGCGCGTAGAACGAAACGGACAGCCGGTGTGGCGTCGGGCCGTGGTTGGTCACGCGCAGCCGCACCAGTTTCACCCCGTCGCGCCGCGGCACGAACGCCGTCGTCTCCTGCTGGAGGTCGAAACTCGCGTGTCTCCAGATCGTGTACCCGAACCCGTGACGGCACTCGTACGCTGCGCCATCGGGGAGCGGCCCGGGCGTGGGCGACCAGCAGAGATCGCGGTCTTCGTCACGGAGATAGAGCGCCTCGCCCGGGGGATCGAGCACCGGGTCGTTGCTCCACGGCGTCAGCCGGTTCTCGCGGCTGTTCACGGTCCAGGTGTAGCCGGCGCCGGTCTCGCTCGCGATGAACCCCGCCGTTTCGTTGGCGACGACGTTGGTCCAGGGACGCGGTGGGAGCCGCAGCCGGCTGTCGACGCGATCGAGCCGGATGACGTACTCCGAGCCGTCGGCGCTGAATCCCCCGAATCCGTTGAACGCCCGAAGCTCCTCGGTCGCGTCGAGTGTGGCGCCAGAATGGGGGTCGAGAATCGGCGGTTCCGCCTTCGAAACGACGCCGAGGGTGGGTGCGGGCTCACGCAACCGGTCGAGTGTCAGCCGCGCACACCGTTGCGCGAGGGTCAACAGTTCGGGCGCGACCTCTGAGGTGGAGCGGACGATGGTCGCGGGATTCCGATCGACCGCCCCCGCTGCGCTGGCGCCATCTTCGAGGACGAGCAGCGTCACGGCCAGCCCGTTCTGCCGCCACCATCGCACGACCCGGCTGAAGGACTGGAGCTCGGCCCGATCTGCGTCACCCCGCACGGCCGCCAACACGAGGGGTGCGTTGCCCGGCACGCCGAGCGCGCAGAGGTCGGCTGGGGTGAGTGGGCTGGCCTCCGGCATTTCTGTCGGGGTCGCGGGTGGTGGAGCGCCAAACAGCAGCGCGCCGGTGAGGAAGGCCAGCCTCTCAGGTTCGGTGGGGAGATCGAGTCGCCCGGCGGCCTCCAGCACCGCTTCGATGCGACGCGGAGCTGGAGCGGTCAGCCGCTGCGTCAGGTCGTCGCGGCGCGCGCTTGCGGCCACGAGCGTCACGAGCCGGGCGGTCCCTCCCGGAGCGAGCCGCACGGCGCGCCGTAGCGAGAACACGGGATCGAGGACCGGGCCGACGCTCCCCGATAGCCGGGTCTCCGTGTCCAGCGCCGCCGGGTCGGTCAGGGAGCGTCCCCGTCCGATGAACCGTGCGCGGTCCGTCTCGACCTCGACGTCACCCGGCGCGCCGCCCTCGAGCCAGCATCCGTGGCCCATCCACAGGGAAGGGTCGTCGGGGCTGCGCGGCCGCCGCCGCGCCAGGAGCGTTTTGGTGTCCGCCGAGAACTCGGTTTCGACGAACAGCTTGGAGAAGGCGGGATGCGCGGCGTCGGCGGCCGGATCGTTGAGTGTCACCTCGAGGTAGCTCGTGACGTCGAGCCGGCGTTCCGTCCCACTGCGGTTGGTGAGCGCGAGGATGCGGTATTCGCAGTCCGAGTCGGGATCGACGACCACGACCAGGCGGGATACGATCTCGCACTCCTCCCGTACGATGGCGACGGATCCCCCGTTCCTCGCCGTTGCGTACCGGTCCGGGTTCCCTGCGATCGGGTTCCGGCCCGCCGACCAGCAAGCCCCTCGCTCCAGGTCGCGCAGATAGAACCACACCCCGCCCACGTCTCGCGAGCGATCCGCCGCCCATCTGGTCAACCCCACATCCTGCCAGGCCGAGTAGCCGCCTCCGGAGTCGGTCAGGATGACACGATACCGGCCGTTCGAGAGCAGGTGCGCGCGCGGCACGTGCCGGTCAGTACTGGAAGACGATGTCGAGGGGAACCCGACGCACGACGACTCCGCCCGCCGAATCGGAAACCGCCTCGGCCGCGTCGACGAAGACGGCTCGGCGTCCGGGCAGCGG
>DATGDT010000175.1:0-47403 GCA_035310725.1 Gemmatimonadales bacterium | reverse complement strand
ATCGAGGCGACCGTGATGCCGAGCTGGGCGGCGGAGAGCTGCCGGTTCATGTCGTGCAGCGCCACCAGGACCGTCTTCGCCTTCCGGTCGCCGCGGCGGACCATCGCTTCGATGCGGGTGCGGCGCGCGGCGACGAGGGAGAACTCGGCGGCCACGAAGAAGGCGTTCACCAGGATGAGAATGGCGACAGCCGCGAGGCGAAGGCCCAGGGATTCGGCCGCGGGCGCTTGCATAGGGAGGGGGAAAGTAGCGGTGCCGAGGGTGACTTCAAGGCGCGAGTTGCCTATCCTTCGGCGGGAGCGCCCATGACCCAAACTCTGCCGCTCGACGTTCAATGCGCGCACCGTGTCCCGGAGCGAAGCGAGAGCGCCCGTCGCCTCGCGTGGGTGCTCGGGCTCACCGCCACGGTGATGGTCGCCGAGGCGGTCGGCGGGTGGCTGTCCCATTCGCTGGCCCTGCTCGCGGATGCGGGTCACATGCTGGCCGACGTGGTGGCGCTTGGGCTCGCTCTGTTGGTGCTGCGGATGGCGCAGCGCCCGGCGACCCCGGAGCGGACTTATGGGCTGGTCCGGCTCGAGATCCTCGCGGCCCTGGTGAACGGCGCCGCGCTGATCGCGATCGCGCTGGGGATCGGCATCGAGGCGGTGCGCCGCCTGCAGACGCCTCCAACGGTGCATGGCGGGTTGCTGCTCGGCGTCGCCAGCGTGGGGCTCCTGGCCAACGTGGCCGGCGTCACGATCCTCCATCGTGGTCACGACCATTCCCTGAACCAGCGCGGCGCCTACCTGCACGTCATGAGCGACCTGCTGGGGTCAGTTGGGGCGGTCGTGGCCGGGGTGGTCGTGGTGACGACCGGATGGCGCCTGGCGGACCCGATTGTCTCGCTCGGGATCGGGGTGCTGGTCCTGAGCGGCGCCTGGCGCCTGGTGCGGGAGAGCGCGGACGTGCTGCTGGAGGCGGCGCCGGCCCATATCGCCCTCGGCGCGGTTCACGAGTGCCTGGCCAGCCTCCCCGGGGTGAGCTCGGTGCATGACCTTCACGTCTGGACGCTGACCAGCGGGGTGATCGCGATGAGCGGGCATCTGGTGGTCCGGAACCCGGAGCAGAACCAGCAGATCCTGGAGGCCGCCCAGGCCCGCCTGGAGGGGCTAGGTATCCACCATGTGACGATCCAGATGGAGCGGGACGTCACGTGCGATTGACCTTGTATTTTCCGGACCCTCTCCCTATACTGCCGCCCTCGCAACCCACACTCGTCAGGACGTAGCTCCTTGCAGATCCGCAACATCGCCATCATCGCCCACGTCGATCACGGCAAGACGACCCTCGTGTCTCAGATGCTCCGGCAAGCCCGAGCGCTGCGACACGGGGCCACCGGTTTCCTCGATACCGGGATCGAGGCCGAGCGGGGCATCACGATCCTTTCGAAGAACACGGCGGTCCGTTGGGGCGAGACGAAGATCAACATCGTCGACACGCCTGGGCATGCCGACTTCGGGGGCGAGGTGGAGCGCATCCTAAGGATGGTGGACGGATTCCTGCTGCTGGTGGATGCCGCCGAGGGCCCGATGCCGCAGACCCGATTCGTGGCGGGGAAGGCGTTGGCGCTGGGGCTCAAGCCGATCGTGGTGATCAACAAGATCGACCGGCAGGACGCCGAGCCGCTGCGGGTGCATGACGAGGTGCTGCAACTGTTTCTCGACCTCGAGGCGACGGCGGAACAGTTCAACTGTCCTTTCCTGTACGCCTCGAGCCGTCAGGGGATCGCGACGCCGGATCTCGGCACGCCGGGGACCAGCCTGAAGCCGCTGTTCGAGACGATCCTGGCCACCGTGCCGCCGCCCTCGGGCGATCCGGACGGCCCGCTCCAGATGCTGATTTCGACGCTCGACTACTCGTCGTATCTGGGGCGCATCGGGATCGGGCGGATCGAGCGCGGGCGGGTCCGCGTGGGGGAGACGGTGGCACTGCTGCCGTTGGGCATGCCCGGTCCGGTGGGTGACGGGACGTACGAGCAGGCCCGGGTGGTGAAACTGTTCGGGTTCGAGGGGTTGGAGCGCGTGGAGCTGGAGGAGGCGGCGGCGGGCGAGATCGTGGCGCTGGCCGGGCTCGCCGGGGTGGAGATCGGCAAGACCGTGACCGCGCCCGACCACCTGGAGCGGCTGGCGGGGATCGCGGTGGAGGAGCCCACCATTTCGGTGGATTTCCGGGTGAACGACGCACCGTTCGCCGGGCGGGAGGGGAAGTATGTGACGGGGCGGCAGCTGCGGGACCGTCTCTATAAGGAACTGGAGCGCAACGTCGCGTTACGGGTGGAGGACACCGACGACCCGCAGACGTTCACGGTGTCGGGGCGCGGTGAGCTGCACCTCGGTATCCTGATGGAGACGATGCGCCGGGAGGGGTTCGAGTTCCAGGTGAGCCGGCCGCGCATCATTCCGCGCGAGGGCCCGAACGGAGAGCAGCTGGAGCCGTACGAGGAGCTGCTGATCGACTGCCCCGAGGGGTATCTCGGCGTGGTGATGGAGAAGTTGGGGCCGCGGCGGGCGACGATGAAGGACATGCGGAACCCCGGGGTGGGGTCGGTGCGGCTGCGGTTCGCCATTCCGGCGCGCGGCCTCCTGGGCTACCGTTCCGAGTTCTTGACGGACACCCGGGGAACGGGGACTATGCATCACCGGTTCCTCGAGTACGGGCCGTGGGCGGGGCCGCTGTCGGGGCGCAGCCGAGGGGTGATGGTGGCGGACCGGGAAGGGGTGGCGGTGGCGTACGCGCTGTTCAATTTGCAGGAACGTGGTACCATGTTCGTGAAGCCGGGGGATGCGGTGTACGAGGGGATGATCGTGGGGGAGCACGTGCGGCCGGGGGACCTCGACGTGAACGCGACGAAGGAAAAGAAGCTGACGAACATGCGGACCACGGCGTCGGACGAGATGGTGATCCTGGAGCCGCCGCGCCAGATCACACTCGAGTTGGCGCTGGAGTACATTGAGGACGACGAGCTGATCGAAGTGACGCCGTCGTCGGTGCGGCTCCGCAAGCGCGAGCTCCAGGCGACCGCACGGCGCAAGCTCGCCCGCTCATTGCGGGCGATGGACGAGTAAGCCAACCGCAACCTCAGCCGGGGGTGACGATGCTGGCCGTGGCAACGTCGATGGGGTGGTCGCTCAAGCGTCGCAGCGACGACATCGACGAGGAGTTCGAGGACTTCGAGGAGGACAAGGAGCTCGAAGAGGACTTCGACGACGAGCTGGACGAGGACGAGCTGGACGACGAGGAAATGGAAGACCTCGACGACTACGACGACCTCGACGATGAGTTCGACGACGAAGACGAAGACGGCTTCCGGCCCAAGAAGGGGCCGAAGCGGGAATGGGACTGACGGCGGGGCCTGTAGCTCAGGTGGTTAGAGCGCACGCCTGATAAGCGTGAGGTCGGTAGTTCAACTCTACCCAGGCCCACTCCGCCAAGCAGAAGCCCCGGTAACCAGTGGCGTGGTTACCGGGGCTTCGTACTCGCGCCCTGAACGAACGGTCCACCCGCAACGAAGGCAAAGCCATCATCGCCAGCGACCCTGGGAGCTCCTGTTGAGCCGAGCGCTCTAAGGCTTCTTCACGTTTGGCTGGGCCCATCGCTGTTCGCGTTCGACACCTCCCAGCATTCTCTCGCCGACTTCACGCCGCTTTTCGTGGAGCCGGGACACGTGCACTCATCTGGGAAGATAGCAACGCAGTTCACCCTCGCTTCACCACCGCTCCGCTATCGTCCGTGCCGATGACTCGCCGAGGTGAGCGAGCATTGCAGGATCGTCAAGGATGATCGAGAAGGCGATCTGTTTCACTCTCTACAGCATTCGGAGGCCAAGTGAAATTCCTCAAGACGCTGGTGGCAGCGGCCGGGCTAGTCTTCGCCGCCGCCTGTTCCGACACCAGCAACCAGATGACCGGGATCGAACCGTCGTTCGCCAAGGTAGGGAAGGGTGGCTTTGGCGATCCGCATTTCACCACCGACAACACGGTGTGCACGTTCAACGAACTGACAGGCCGGCTCGCGTGCGACTACCAAATCGCGGGGCTCTCCGGGAATTCGTCGGGCCTGGGCAAGATGGAAGCCAATGTCATCGTAGGGTGGTCCTGCAATTATTCGGACGACTCAAAGGACTACTCCTCGGACAAGGTCGGATTGGTGTATGACTTTGTCTATTACGCTGACAAGAGCGGCAACGCCAAGGGGCATGTAGAGGACAACACGCCGTCCTACCTCTTCAACATCCAGCCGTCCTGCTCGCGCAGATTGATCGGCACTTCGTACGAGAAGCCATCTCCGAGTGATTTCGTTTACAGCCTCGACCAACAGGCTTCGCCTTTGCTCCTGCCGTACCTGATGCCAGGCCAGTGGTCGCTGTATGCGCTGGTGGCCACCCCCAAAGCAATCCGCTACATCTTCTATAACGGGGCCTGGACGCCAGAAGTGATCGGGTGACGTTTCCTGCCTGAAGACGCTGACTCAACCAGTCGGCGTAGATGTGAGGCCCCGCCCTCCCGGGCGGGGCCTTTGCCTGACATGGCGCCACCCTCGGAGCCTGGAGCTTTCGCGTGGGGGGTCAGTCTACCAGAGGAAATGCACCCATCCGCCCTCGTTCGCGACTACCGCTGTGGCGCCGTCCTTGGTCAAGGCGATCCGCCGCACGACGCCGCCAACCGCGTAGGTCCGTGCGATGGTTCGGTCCACACGGTTCACGACCTGCACCTCGCCCGCCCCGATGACGCCCACCCAGAGTTGTGTCCCGTCTGGGCTGAGCTCGAGGTCGAACGCGGTGCCGTCGAGCGCGATGTCGCCAACCCGGGTGCCCGAGACGAGGCTCCAGACGTGCACAGAATCCGAGACCTCGTCCGCGATGTACAGCTCGGTTCCGTCCGGCGAGACGGCGACGCCTTGAGGATGACCACCGACGGCAAACGTGCGCGGGACGGTGCCGGCCTTGAAGTTGATCTCCTCGACCGTGCCGCTCTGTACGCCGACGTACACCAGCGAATCGTTCGCCGGCGTGAAGGCAATGCCATTGCCCCAGCCGCCGGTGCCGAAGCGGTACACGATGGCGCGGGTCGTTTCGTTGACGCCGAAAATGCTGTCCGCGGTGGTCGTCACCCAGAGCAGCTTCCCGTGCGGTGCCGAGCGCACGACGGCGGTGTTCCCGTTCCCGGGCGGCGTGAGGGTCGACGTCTCGGTGTTGGAGGCCACATCGATCACCCCAACATTGAGGTCGGCCTGATTGGTGACATAGGCCGTGCTTCCTGCGGAGTCGAAGGTCACCGACGTGGGTACCGACCCGACGTTCACGGACGTCGAGAACGTGTGGCCCGGAAGATCGGCGCGGGCCACCTGGGCGTTGTCGAGCTGGGTGACGTAGACCACGCCCTTCGGGCTCACCGCCGCGCCGAACGGACGGGACCCGAGGAGGGTCTTCGTGCCGACGAACACCGGCAGGTGGGCGGTAGCGCCGCCACCCGATACCGTGACGCTCGTGGTTCCGAATCCGACCGCCTGGAGCACGCCCAAGGGGGAGACGGTGGCGACCGCTGGATCCGGAGAGGCGAAGATGATCGATACGCCGCTGATCAGGTGTCCCTGCCCGTCGAGGGGACTGGCGGTCAACTGAAGGCTGTCAGGTGCGATGAGACGTACGGTGTCGGGCGAGATCGTGATCCTGGACACTCTGATGCCGGGACCGGTGGCGCTTGAACAGGCGGTGAGCACGAGCCCGGCCGTCACGGCGCCCATGCGAACAGAAATTCCCACAGATCCCTCCTCCCGCGTGCCGGCACTATGGTGGTTTCCCGCAAGAGGGGTTGTCAATCAGGCTTCGGCCTACACCAGCACCGCGGTCATCCTCGATCGGCTCGAATGCGAAGGGGGGTCAGCGCCGGGGACGATAACTAGCGATATTATCCGTTCATCGCCCTTCGCCAGGCCTTCACCTGCCGGCGGGTCGTTTCTCGCCATCCCAAGGAGTCCCCGAATGGTGGCTGCCGTGCCGATGGAGCATCCCCCCAGAGTGAGTGAGCTGGTGCGCCGCCGGCTCAAGGAGCTGGAGCGCACACCGCTGGAGCTCGCCGAAGCATTGCAGGTTCCGGAGTCGTACGTCGCGGACCTGCTCTCGGGACGCCGCCGTCCGCCCGCGCCCGGCCGCACCGACATCTACGATCGGATGACCAAGTTCCTGCGGCTGCCCCGCAACGAGCTGTCCACGTGCGCGCGCGCCGAGCTGGCAGCTGACCCGGGCCGCCACCGTGCCCCGGACCAGAAAGTGAAAAAACTGCTGCTCGAGCTGTGCGAGCCGAGCCGGGCGCGCACGTTGAGCCGCCGGCTGGCCGACAAGAAGGGCAATCCGGCGCTCGAGATCCTCATCGCGCAGCGGCTGCTCGAGGTGGCCCAGGGGTTCGTGCGCCGTCAGCTGGACGACGAGGTCGGCATCCGGGTGGCGGCCACCCGGGAAGGCTGCACCCACAGCGAGATGCGGTTGCGGCTGATCGACTTCCTCGACGCCACGGCCGACTCGCTCACCGTGACGGACCACGAGGTGTACGTGCGCCCGCGCATCGCGACCTGGGACATCGATCTCGAGACCCATGCCATGAAGATCGTGCTGCGTTCCCACGAACCGGAGCCCCGGCAGCGTCGTTGGACCCGCTGAGAGGCTGACGACGCCGCACCTGTCCTTCTCACCCCGGAAGCGACCCATGCGTAGCTGCCTGCTGTGCGCGTGCGCCCTCCTCTGGCCGCTGGCGAGCGGCGCCGCCCAGGAACCGACCCCACGGACCTTCACTCACGCCGACACGCTGCGCGGCGCCGACACGCCGCAGCGCGCGTGGTGGGACGTGACCTTCTACGACCTCCACGTCGCGGTGCATCCGGCCGACAGCACGATCGCGGGCTACAACGGGATCGCTTACCGGGTGCTGCGCCCGGCGCGGGAGATGCAAATCGATCTGCAGGAGCCGCTCATCGTCGACAGCATGGTCCAGGACGGCCGCCGCCTCTCATTTCGCCGCGACGGCAACGCGTTCTTCGCCACGCTCGGCACTCCGCAGCGCGCCGGGGACCGGCGGACGATCACCGTCTACTACCACGGCAAGCCCCGCGCGGCGGTGCGGCCTCCCTGGGACGGCGGACTGATCTGGGCCCAGGACAGCGCCGGGAACGCCTGGGTGGCGACCGCGAACGAAGGACTGGGCGCCAGCGTCTGGTGGCCCAACAAGGACTACCTGGCCGACGAGCCCGACAGCCAGCGCGTGGCGATCACGATGCCCGACCCGATGTTCGATGTCTCCAACGGCCGGCTGCGCGGCGTGACACCCCATCCCGACAGCACGACGACTTACGAGTGGTTCGTCACGCAACCCATCAACAATTACGACATCGCCATCAACGCTGGCGGCTACGCCCACTTCACGACGATCTACGCCGGCGAAGCGGGACCGCTCACGATGGACTTCTGGCCGCTGGCGTATCACCGGGAAGCGGCCGAGCGGCAGTTCACGCAAGCGGTGTCCATGATGAAGTGCTTCGAGTCGTGGTTCGGGCCGTATCCCTGGTACGAAGACGGCTACAAGCTGGTCGAGACGCCGCACCTCGGCATGGAGCACCAGACCGCGGTGGCGTACGGCAATCACTACGGGAACGGGTACCTGGGGCGCGATCTCTCGCACACCGGGCTGGGACTGCTGTGGGACTTCATCGTGGTGCACGAGAGCGCCCACGAGTGGTTCGGCAACAACATCACGATGCAGGATCAAGCGGACATGTGGGTGCACGAGAGCTTCGCCAACTACTCCGAAAACCTCTACACCGAGTGCCTGGCCGGGAAGCAGGCCGGCGCGCAGTACGTGATCGGCACGCGCCAGAATATCCGCAACGACCGTCCCATCCTCGGGCAGTACGGGGTCAACGACCAGGGCTCCGGCGACATGTATTACAAGGGCGGCAACATGCTGCACACGATCCGCCAGGTCATCGGCGACGACGCGAAATGGCGCGGTATCCTGCGCGGCCTGAACAGCACGTTCCGTCACCAGACGGTGACCGGAAAGCAGGTGCAGGACTACATTAGCCGAGCGGCGGGTGTGGACCTGAGTAAGGTGTTCGAGCAATACCTCACGACCACGCACGTCCCCGTGTTCGAGTACAGCATCGTCGACTCGACGCTCGCCTATCGCTGGACCGACGTGATCGCAGGATTCGACATGCCGGTGAAGGCGACGGTCACCGACTCGGGGTTCACCATGCTGCGCCCCACTGAGACCTGGCAGCGGACGACCATCCACCTGAAGGACCCGGTCACCTTCCGCCTCGACCAGAACTTCTACGTTCTGACCCGGCACGACCTGGCCCCGGCGCCGCAAACCGGCCGGTAGGCTGGATGACGGGGATCCTGCCCGGCCTCCTGCTCGCCGTCTGCTGCGTCGTCGGCCTGGTGCTCGTCGCCCTGGGGCTGCCCGGCCTGTGGGTGATGGTGCTCGGCGTCATCGGGTATGCCTGGATGACGGGATTCCACACCATCGGGGCGGTGACGATCTCCGTCGTCCTGGGGCTCGCCGTGGTGGGAGAGATCGTCGAGTGGTGGGTGGGCTTCTGGTTCGCCGAGCGCTACGGCGGCTCGCGGCGCGCCGGATGGGGCGCGCTGATCGGCGGCATCGTCGGGGCGGTGGTTGGTGTGCCGGTGCCCGTCATCGGGAGCGTGATCGGCGCGTTCGTGGGCTCATTTGCCGGCGCCGCGCTGTTCGAGTACACGCGGCAGCTTTCCCCCGGGGTCGCCCTGCGGGCGGGATGGGGCGCCCTGCTGGGGCGGGCCGCCGCCTCAGCGTTGAAGATCGCGCTGGGATTGGCGATTGCCGTCGTGGCGGCGTTCGAGGCGATTCGCGGTTAGTGGCAGGGACTCTGCCCGGCATCGCTGAACGTCCGTCCCGGGACGGGCACGAAGCGCCACTCGTAGCTCGCGGGACGGAGCACCAGTCGCAGCACGCCATACGTGTCGTCGTTCTGGGCAACGCTATTGAGCGCCAGGGGCAGGTTGATCCGGCCGTGGCTCTTGCCGCCGGTTCCCACGACCAGTTGCACCACGCCGGCCGCGGAATCCAGGGTCTGGTCCGGGGCCTGCGGCGCGAAGCGCTCGTAGTCATGGTCGTTGCCGGATATCAGCAGCTCCACGCCGTGGTCGTACAACGTCTGAAACACCGCCCCCATGCCGGGTGAGCTGCCGGTATTGCCGGAGCTGAACCGCGGCCGATGCGCGATCGCCAGCGCACACAGCGTGGTGTGCGCGGTCAGGTCGGCCTGCAGCCAGCTCAGCTGCGCCGTGTCCACCGTCGGTGTGGCGTTGAGGACCACGATGTGCCAGGCGCCGAGGTCGTAGCTGTAGGCCCCGCTCGGCGGATGTGCAGCGGCGCCGAAGTAGGCGTAGTAATCGTCCAGGGTCAGGTTCGTGCCCCGCCGGTCGTCGTCACCAGGCGCCGGGTGGAGGCGCGCGCGGTGACGGCCCCACGTCGAATCGAAACACACGCCATACGCGGGCGCCACGAGGCCGTCGGAGTAGTCGTTGTCACCCGCGGTGAATACGGTGCCTGGCAGGGTATCGAGCAGCCGGGCGGTAGCCTCGTCGTTCGTGGAGATGCAGCTGGCGATGTCCCCGGCCCCGACGAGGACCGGGTCGGTCTCGATCTTGGGGTCCGTGCCGTTGCCGCAGGCGACCAGGAAGAGCAGGGCAGCCGTCGGGAATCTCATGGGAGTCAATATCGACCCGGCCATGTGAGGGATACAAGGCGACGGCTGACGCTCTTACCTTTGGACACCGTGCGCTTCCTTCATGTCCTCGAGCGAGACGGACGCTACGCCGCGGAGCTGCGGGAAGCGCCCGACCCGGTGCCGGCTGCCGGCGAGGTGCTGGTGCGCGTTGCCGCGTCCGGCGTGAATCGCGCGGACCTGTCACAGATCGCCGGACGCTATCCGCCGCCGCCCGGAGAATCGAGCATCCTCGGGCTCGAGATATCGGGGACTGTCGTCGGGACCGGCGCACCGGTGTGCGCGCTGCTGGGCGGCGGCGGACACGCGGAGCTGGCGGCGGTCCCTGCCGGGCAGATGATCCCGGTTCCACCGACCATGGACCTCGCGACGGCGGCCGCTCTTCCCGAGGCCTACCTCACCGCATTCGTGAATCTCGTCGTGGAGGCCGGCCTCCAGGCCGGGCAGCGGGTGCTGATTCACGCCGGAGCCTCCGGGGTCGGTCTCGCGGCGATCCAGGTCGCCCGGTACTTCGGCGCGCAGGTCGCGGCGACGACGCGCTCGCCCGACAAGCTGGCCGCGCTCGAGGCGGCGGGCGCGGATCTCGCCATCGTGGCGTCTGGGGACGGCGGGACGGCCGAGGTGGAAGGGCAGTGGGGCCGCGATGCGGTGGACGTCGTGCTGGATCCCATCGGCGGGTCGGGCGTGGGCGGTGATCTCCGGCTGCTCGCTCCCGGCGGCCATATCGTGGTGATCGCGACGATGGGCGGGGCGCGGGCCGAAATCGATCTCGCCATGCTGATGAGGAAGCGGGCCCGGCTGGTGGGCTCGACGCTGCGTGCGCGCAGCCGGGCCGAGAAGGCCCGCCTGATCGCCCGCTTCCGGGACGAATGTCTCCCCGGGTTCGCGGCGGAACGACTTCGGGCCACCGTCGATGCCGCCTACCCTGCCGCGGAGGCGGCGCAGGCGTTCCAGCGAATGCGCGAAAACCGCAATACCGGCAAGCTGCTCATCTACTGGTCGGCCACTTGCGAGTCATCGGGCCGGCCCCCATTGTGAGCGCAACAGCACCCGACCAGTTCGCATGACCGTCGCGCCATCTCGCCGTGCCGCACCCGTCCGCTCGAGGGAGCCGGGACTCTCGCTCCGCGCCGTGCTCGACGCGGCGCTCGACGCCATCATCCTCATGGACGACGACGGCGTCATCCGCTTCTGGAATCGCCAGGCGGAAGCGCTGCTCGGCTGGACGGCGCTGGAGGCCATCGGACGGTCGTTCTCCTCGCTCATCGATCCCGAGCGGCCGGCGGGGCGCCGGAAGCACGGCGTGGCGGGGCGCTCGGCCGAAGAACGGCGTCAGGTCGCCCGCCGTCGCGAGGTGACCGCACGCCATCGCGACGGGCACGCGGTTCCGGTCGAGCTGGGGATCACGCCGATCCACGACGGCAAGAGCCGGTTTCAGGGCGCCTGGCTGCGGGACATATCCGAGCGGCGGCGGCGGGAAGCGGTGGAGCGGTTGCAGTCGTGCATTCTGGAGAACGTCCACGACAGCGTCATCCTCGTCGACCTCCACGGCCGCGTGCAATACTGGAATCAGGGCGCGGAGGCACTGTACGGCTACAAGGCGTCGGAGATGCTCGGCCGCAGCATCGGGGCGATCCTCCCGGAGGGCGAGGCCGTGGAACCCGACCTGGAGCATGTCCTGACGACGGGCGATACGTCGGAGGAGGCGCAGCGGCGCCACAAGGACGGCACTCCGCTCTGGGTGGAATCGCGCCGCTCGGTGATGCGCGATGCGGCGGGGGAAGTGCTCGGCGTTCTGGGCGTCGTCAAGGACGTCACGCAGCGCCATCGCGTGGCCGAGGAGCTCGAGCGGTCGCGGGCGCAGCTGCGGAATCTCGCCGGGCGACTACGCAGGGCTCGGGAAGAGGAGCGCACGTCGATCGCCCGACAGATCCACGACGAGATGGGGCAGGTGCTCACCGCGCTGCGCATGGACGTCGCGTGGCTGGAAGCACGCATCCCGCGGGACCAGCCGTCGCTGCTCGACAAGTGCACCACGATGGCGCGACTCATCGAGGGAACGATCGGGCAGGTCCGGACGCTGGCGGCGCAGCTGCGGCCGGGGGTACTGGACGAGCTGGGCCTCGCGGCGGCGATCGAGTGGGAGACTCAGGAGTTCGCGCGGCGCACGGGCATCCCGTGCACCCTGCACCTGCGCGCCGAGCTCGCCGGCGTCGATCCCGACCGGGCGATCGACCTGTTTCGAATCCTGCAGGAAGCGCTCACCAACGTCGCGCGGCATGCACGGGCGCAGCATGTGGAGGTGCGCGTGAGCGCCACCCGGAAAGGAAAGGAGCGGGAACTGGTCCTGCACGTCGAGGACGACGGCCGGGGCATCCGACCGGAGGAGACCGCGGATGCGCGTTCGCTCGGGCTGCTCGGCATGCGCGAGCGCGCGCTGTTGTGGAACGGCGGCGTGGAGGTGCGACCCAGGGCCGAGGGCGGGACCCGCGTGACCGTCCGGCTCCCGCTGCCCGCGACGGGGCCGTCCGCATGAACCGGGCGATCCGGGTGGCGATCGCGGACGATCACCCGCTGGTGCGGGCGGGGATCAAGCAGGTGATCGCGGACGATGAAACGCTCACGGTGGTGGGCGAAGCGGCCGACGGCGACGCGACCGTCACGATGGTCCGCGCGACCCTCCCTGACGTACTGGTGCTGGACCTGTCCATGCCGGGCGCGCCGTTCCCCGGCCTGCTCCGCGTGCTCCGGACCGCGTTTCCGACGCTGCGCGTCCTGGTCGTGACCATGCACACCGAGGAGCAGTTCGCGGCCCGTGCCCTGCGGGAAGGCGTGGCGGGATACGTCACCAAGGACCGGCCACCGGACGACATCGTCGCGGCGGTCAAGCAGGTGGCCGCGGGTGGTCGCTACATCACGGCGGCGCTGGCGGACGGCGCCGCGGACGCCTCGAACGCCGAGCTGCCCCATGAGCGGGCATCGCAGCGTGAGTACGAGGTCCTCTGCATGATCGGTTGCGGGAAGACGGTGAAGCAGATCGCGATCGAGCTCGGCTTGTCCCCCAAGACCGTCAGCACGCACCGCGCCAGGCTACTCCGGAAGATGCGGCTCAAGTCGAGCGCCGAGCTGATCCGCTACGCCGTCCAGCACGGGCTGAGCAACTAGGTCAGCGACGGGCCTCCGTCACGCCTTCCACGGCGGACCCGAGGACGGCCAGATCCTTCCGGTAGTCCGGATCGTTCTGGTCGATGGAGCCCCATCATCCCCGTGAGGGTATCGGGCGTCGCGTCGCGAGTCAGGCGGTGCGTCGGGCCTCCACGCTGGCGCTGTGCGTGAGATCCTGCAGTCCCAGCTGCACGCCGATGCGCTGAAGGAAGTCGTTGGGCGGGAGCGTCCCGGCCAATACCCACACATAGTCGTTGGGAAGCTCCCGCCGCTTGCCGGCGACCTCGAGCACCACGACCCGCTCGTGGATTTCCACGGGCTGCGAGTCGAAGACGACGGTGAGCTTCCCCGACTTGACGAATTCCTTCAGGCGTTGCGCGTTGCGCTCCTTGATGCGGCTGAATTCGTTCTTCCGGTAGGAAAGGGTGACCGTATTGCCGCGCTGATGGGCGAGGCCCATCGCGGTCTCCACCGCGCTGTCGCCGCCGCCCACCACGAGGATGCGGACCCCGGTATACGCCTCCGCTTCGAGCAGGCTGTACATGACCTTGGGGAGCTCCTCACCCGGAACGCCGAGCTTGCGAGGGCTGCCACGCCGTCCGATCGCCAGAACCACAGCGCGCGACCGGTAGCGTCCGCTCGGCGTGGTAATCGTGAAGAGCCCATCATCCTCCCGGGTGACCGTGTCGACCTTCTCTCCGGTGCGCACCGCGAGCCCCGCCTCCTTGTGGATCTTGTTCCAGAACTTGAGCAGATCCTCCTTCGACAGCTGGAGCTTCTTGAACTTCCCGTACACGGGGAACTCGACGGGACTGGTCATCACGAGTTTCTGCCGCGGGTACTTGGCGACGGTGCCGCCGAACTCGTCCTGCTCCAGCGTCACGTAGCTGAGCTTGCGCTCGACCGCCCGCAGCGATGCGCTGATGCCGCCCGGGCCGGCGCCGACGATGCACACGTCCCGTATCCCGGCGGGCGCCTTCCCGGCACGGGCGAGCCGCTGGGCGATGGTGTCGATGCAGTCCCGTCCCTGGTTGACGGCGTTCTTGATCAGGGCCAGACCGCCCAGCTCGCCGACCACGAACAGGCCCGGCACGTTGGTCTCGAGCTGCGGCGACAACCGGGGCAGGTCGGCGGCGATGCTGGGGTTGGCCATGACGATCTCAATCGCCCCCACCGGACACGCCTCGGCGCACAACCCGTGACCGATGCACTTGTGGGCGCTGATGATCGCCGCCTTCCCCGCGATGACCGCCAGGACGTCCTCGGGGCAGACGTCGACGCATGCCCCGCAGCCGATACAGTGGGAGACGTCGATATGAGGGTGCTGGGCGCGCGGGCCCGCCGGGGATATCCCCGCCCGCCGCGTGGCGGCCAGCGCCGCAGCCTCCCGCCGGCGCGCGCGCAGCACGGCGGAGAGCACCAGCAAACCGACGAGAACTATGAAGCCGATGAGCGTGAAGGAGTTGTCCATGTCGTAAAACGAGCCAGGTGGCGCGATTTGCCGCACGCGTCGTGGTGACCATACCGTCGGGTCACGCGACAAAACATTGCTGATGCGTCAGTTGGACGAGTCCGAGAACTCCGGACAGTTACGTACGTATCTTGCTGTCGCACGTCCCGTGCCTTTGCACGCTGCGGTGATACTCCTACCGCAGTCCATCATCACGATCACTACCCGGCGAGCGCCGGAGAGGCCTAGTGAGCGTCAGATCCGATTCGAGCGTCGCCGCAGCGCGTCCGCGCGCCGCGCCACCGAGACCTTCCCCGATTTCGAGCCCCCGGGTATCCCGGCCGAGCGGCGAGGTGCCGCGGAGTCCCATCCGGGCGTCCCGTCTCCTGCTGCTGACCTTCGTCGGGGTGCTCGTCGCGATCTGCGTGGTCGGGTTGCCCTACTATACCCAACCGGTGGCGGAGCGGGTACGCAGCCCGTTCCACCCCTGGCTCAAGCCGGCGGGGTACGTGGGGCAGAGCGCCGGGCTGCTGGCGATCGCCATCTTCATCTTTCTCTGGCTGTATCCGTTCCGCAAGAAAGCCCGCTGGCTCGCGTGGACGGGCTCCGTGGGCCGCTGGCTGGATGTACACGTGCTCGCGGCGTTGTCGCTGCCGCTGCTCGTGGCGATCCATGCGGCCTGGCGCTTCGAGGGCCTGATCGGGCTGGGCTTCTGGTCCATGATGGTGGTATGGGCGAGCGGCGTGGTCGGCCGGTATCTGTACGCGCGGATCCCGCGCGGCAAGGCCGGGATCGAGCTGACGCTCGAGGAGATCGGCGCGCGGCGCAAGCAGCTGCTCGAGCAGATCGCAAAGAGCACGGGACTCGATCTGCAGCGCATCGAAGCGGCGCTGGACACGGGGCGAGGCCCCAGCGGGCGGTCCGGCATCGTGCGGACCCTGTTCCAGTTCGTGGCGGATGACCTGGCGCGCCGCCGAGCGGCACGGCGCTTCCGCCGGCTGTACGCGCAGAGCGGTCCGCGGCGCCGCAAGCAGGATCGGCAGGTGTTCCGGTGGGTGCTGCGGCTCGCGAAGCGGGAGATGGCGCTCACCCAGCAAGGCCGGATGCTGGACGCCACCCACGCGTTGTTCCGCTGGTGGCACGTGCTGCACCGGCCGGTCGCGATCGCCGCATTGCTGGCGGTCCTGGTCCACGTAACGGTCGTCGTGGCGCTCGGCGCGACGTGGCTGTGGTGAGGAGTGTCCGCACATGCGTCGGGCTGGCCTGGGTGTCGGCGCTGCTGCTGGGCGCGCCTCTCCACGGCCAGATCTCTCCAGGGCCGCTCGCCAAACCGCACGCGCAGCTCGAAGGCGCGCTGCGCTGCGTCAACTGCCACGGCGGCGGCAGCAAGGAGCAGATGACGGTGCGCTGCCTCGAGTGCCACAAGGAGATTGCCTCCCTGCGGCAACAGAGTCGCGGCTACCATGCCCGGGTGCAGCAGCAGCCCTGCTCGAGCTGTCACCCCGATCATGCGGGAAGAGACTTCGCCCTGATCGCCTGGCCGGAGCGCGATGTCGCGCGGTTCGACCACGCGCTCGCCGGATGGCCGCTGGAGGGGCGTCACGCGACGATCAAGTGCGCCGACTGCCACAAGGCGGCGTTCCGCACCGGACCGGCGGCCTCGCTCTCGCCCCAGCCGGCGGCGGCGCCGGGGTGGGTCGGCCTGGAAACGACGTGCACGTCGTGCCACCGCGACGTACACCGTCGCTCGTTGGAACAGAATTGCGTCTCGTGCCACGACACGGAGCACTGGTCTCCGGCGCCGAAGTTCGACCACGCGAAATCCGACTATCCGCTGACCGGAAAGCACCGTGATGTCCGCTGCGGGTCGTGCCACAAGCCGGCGGCCGGCGACACGGTCGCGGTCTTCAAGCCGGTGGCGCACCGCGACTGCGCCGCCTGTCACACGGACCCGCACCGCGGCCGTTTCGCGGGCTCCTGCAGCGACTGCCACGTGACCACCGGGTTCAAGGTCATCAACCGGGGCAACTTCAATCACGACCGGACCCGCTACCCGCTGCGCGGTGAGCATGTGTCCGTGACCTGCGCCAAGTGCCACGACACGCCGGGTCTCAAGGGCAAGAACCCGCCGTTCGCGACCTGCACCTCGTGCCATGCCGATCCCCACGGCGGCACGGCGACCCTCGCCGGCGCGGTGGTGGATTGCGCCGCGTGCCACACGGTGGCGGGATTCACGGCCGCCGGGTTCACGCTCGAGCAGCACGCGAAGACGAAGTACCCGCTCGAGGGGCGGCATCGTCAGGTGGCCTGCGCCTCGTGCCACGTGAAGAATCCGTCGGGGGTGCCGGCCGGGCGACTCGGCACGGCGGGCATCCAGATGCACCCGGCGTTCGCGCGCTGTCTCGATTGCCACCGGGACGACCACGGCGGCCAGCTCGGTGCCCGGGCGGACGGCGGCGACTGCACCGCCTGTCACTCGGTCGCGGGCTGGAAGCCCAGCACGTTCACGGTCGCCGCTCACGCGAAGGCGCGGTTCCGCCTCGAGGGCGCGCATGCCGAGGCCGGGTGCGACGCCTGCCACAGCACCCAGCGCAAGGGACTCGCGCCGATTCCCACGACGGCGACCGTCGGCAAGGCCGGCGTGGTGTTCCGGCTCGGAGAACTGGAATGCGCGGCCTGCCACGTGGACCCGCACCAGGGGCGCTTCGCCGAGCGGGGGGCTCACCCGATCCGGGGCGGCTGCCTCGGCTGCCACGACACCCGGCGCTACCGGCCCTCCAGGATCGACGTGGCCGCCCACGACGCTTACGCCTTCAAGCTGGAGGGCGCCCACCGCGCGGTGCCGTGCGTAGGCTGCCACGCGGATCTGAAGTACCAGCCGGCAGCGTCCACGCTGATCCAGGTCCGCTGGACCGGATCGCCGCTGCTGTTCACCACGCGGACGCAGGGCTGTGTGGGGTGCCACCAGAGCCCGCACGGCGATCAGTTCGCCGGCCGTCAGGGCGGCGACAAATGTGAAAGCTGCCACGGTGCGGACGCGTTCGCACCGGCGTCGCGGTTCGACCACGATCGCGACACGAGGTTCCCGCTGCGGGGCGGCCATGCCAACGTGGCGTGCGCCAAGTGTCACGCCACGGTCGCCGGTCCCGGCAACACCCGCATCATCCGGTATCGTCCCGTTTCCACTCGCTGTGAGTCCTGCCACGGTGATGGAGTCCGTCAATGACCTTTCGAGCGACGATCCTCTGGGGCGTGCTGTCTTTCGGGATAGTCGGGGCGGCGAGCGCCCAGCGCCCCGATACGAAGAACCCGCACGGGCAGCTCGAGCAGCCCTGCGCGACCTGCCACAGCGCCGCCGGCTGGGTGCCGGCGAAGATCAGCGCGTCCTTCGATCACGGGAAATCCGGCTTCCCGCTCGAGGGCGCCCACGCCACCGTGACCTGCAAATCCTGTCACACGACGCTGACGTTCAAGGGCGCGAGCCGTGACTGCGCCTCCTGTCACAAGGATCCGCATCAGGGCGAGCTCGGCAGCTCCTGCGCGCGCTGTCACACGATGCGCAGCTTCGTCGACCGGACGGGGATGACACGTGCGCACCAGCTCAGCCGGTTTCCCCTCACCGGCGCCCACGTGACCGCCGACTGCGAGAGCTGTCACACGCGCTCGTCGCAGGGTCAACTGTCGTTTGCGAGCCGATCCACGGCCTGCAACGACTGTCACCTCAAGGACTACCAGACCGCGAAGTCGCCGGACCATGCCGGCGGCGGCTTCTCCCAGAGCTGCGAGCAGTGCCACGCGACGCTGGCCTGGCAGTCGGCGCGATTCGATCACAGCAGGAGCGGCTTCCCGCTGACGGGCGCGCACCTCGCGGTCAGCTGCGCCCAGTGCCACGGGACCGGGCGGTACGGTGCGCTGCCCACCACGTGCGTGTCGTGTCACCAGACCGACTACAACGGCGCGAAGGACCCGAACCACACGCAGGCACAGTTCCCGACCGACTGCACCGCGTGCCACACCACGGTCACCTGGACCGGGGCGACCTTCAACCACAACGCCACGGCCTTTCCGCTCACCGGCGCGCACGTGCAGCTCACCTGCGATCAGTGCCACGGGGACGGCGTCTACAAAGGCAAGCCGACCGCGTGCGTGTCGTGTCATCAGACCGACTTCAACAACGCGACGAACCCGAGCCACGTGCAGTCGCAGTTCCCGACCGACTGCACCGCGTGCCACACCACCACGACCTGGACGGGAGCGACGTTCAACCACAGCGCGACCGCGTTCCCGCTGACCGGCGCGCACCTGCAGGCGACGTGCGACCAGTGCCATGGGGACGGCGTGTACAAGGGCAAGTCGACGGCGTGCGTGTCGTGTCACCAGACCGACTTCAACAACGCCACGAACCCGAACCACGTGCAGTCGCAATTCCCGACCGACTGCACCGCCTGTCACACGACCACCACCTGGACGGGCGCGACGTTCAACCACAACGCGACCGCGTTCCCGCTGACCGGCGCGCACCTGCAGGCGACGTGCGATCAGTGCCACGGGGACGGCGTGTACAAGGGCAAGTCCACAGCGTGCGTGTCGTGCCATCAGACGGACTACAACAGCACGACGGATCCGAACCACGCGCAGGCGCAGTTCCCAACCGACTGTGTGGCCTGCCACTCGACGACCGTCTGGACGACGGCGACCTACACGAGCCACGACGCTCAGTACTTCCCGATCTACTCGGGGGCGCATGCCGGGCGCTGGAGCAGCTGCTCGACGTGCCACATCAACTCGAGCGACTACCGGCAGTTCGACTGCCTGTCGTGCCACGGGAAGACGCAGACCGACTCGCATCACACCAGCGTCAGCGGCTACACCTACGACAGCCAGGCGTGCTACCGCTGCCATCCGAGAGGAACCCACTGATGCGCCCGGGACTCGAGTGGGGATCGCTCGCCGGGATGCTGCTGCTGGCCGCTCCCGCCTGGGGCCAGCAGGGGGCGGGTAGCTACAAGTTCGGGCGCGTGACCTCCGTCGCCGAGGGCGCCGTCGGCGTGGACGTCGGCAGCGCCGACGGCGTGCGACAGTGGACGCGGCTGGAGATCATCCGCAGCGGACGGGCGGTCGCCGTCCTGAAGGTTTCGTCGCTGTCGACACACGAGGCGACGGCCACCATCACGAGCCGGCCGGTGCCGCTGCGAGCGGGGGACTACGTCCGGTACCTGTCCTCCAACGCACCGGCCGCTGGCGCGCCCGCCCCGGCGGTCGCCTCGGGATCGGCGCGGCCCGGGGCCCGCGACACGACTGCCCGGCCCCGAGCTCGGGGTGCAGCCGCAGCCCCGACTCGCGTTCCGGCGCCCGTTGCGCCAGTGGCTTCCGGCGCGGCGCCTGCTCCGGCGGCGCCCGCTCCGGCAGCGTCCGCTCCGGCAGCGTCCGCTCCGGCGGCGTCCGTTCCTGCCGCGCGTACACCCGCGGCGCCTGCGGCGGCGCCCTCAACGCCCCCTGCGCCGGCTCCTACGGCAGCTCCGCCAACGCCCGTGCCGGCAGCGCCCCCCGTGCCGATTGCGGGTGCGCGCATGGCGCGCGTCAGCTTCGTGACCACGAGCTCGGCCTACCTCAACGCCGGGAAATCGGATGGGTTGATCGAGGGCGCCCGCGTGGACGTCGTCCGCATGGGGCGCACGGTCGGGGAGCTGAAGGTGTCCTTCGTTTCGTCCCACCAGGCTTCCTGCCAGATCGTATCTGTGGTGGACAGCGTGATGGTCGGTGACTCGGCGCGCTACCTGCCGGCGGCGAGCGCGGCCGCTCCTCCCCCGGCGGTCGCCGCGCGAACCGGACCCGCCGCACGTCCGGCGTCGCAGCGCTCCGTGCGTCGATCGAGCACAGGGACGCTGCGGGGTCGAGTGGGTTTGTACTACCTCTCCGTCGTCCAGCGCGACAGCTTCGGCGGGCACTTCGCCCAGCCCTCCAGCGATCTGCGCCTGAGCGGAAGCGGGCTTGGCGGGTCGCCCCTGGGTCTGGCGCTGGACGTGCGCACGCGCCGATCGGTTCGGGCGCTGCCCGGGACGACGACCAGCACGACGGACCAGACCCGCGTCTATCAGGCGCAGGTGTACTGGCAAGCCCCGGGGTCTCCGGTGCGCTTCACGACCGGCCGCCAATATGCCCCGGGGATCACCTCCGTGGGACTGCTCGACGGTGCGGCGGTGGAGATCAGCCAATCCGGTTGGGACTACGGCCTGTTCGGTGGTCTGCAACCGGATCTGATCGACCTCGGCTTCTCGGGGGACATCTCCCAGCTGGGTGGGTACGTGCGACGCCACAATCGCCCCGCCTCGCTCACCCGCTGGTCCCTCACCGCCGGCGCGAGCGGATCCTACGTGACCTGGCATACGAACCGGGAGTTCCTGTACCTGCAGGCGAGCTACCTGACGCGGCGGTTCTCGTTCTATGGGGTGCAGGAAGTCGACTACTATCGCCCGTGGCGGCGCGTCCAGGGGGAACAGGCGGTGTCCCCGACCAGCAGCTTCGCCAATCTCCAGCTGCAGCTCACCGGGGGACTGGGACTGACCGCGGGATTCGACAACCGGCGCAGCGTGCGGCTGTACCACGACGTGATCGACAGCACGGCGGCCGCGGTGTTCGACGAGACCTTCCGCCGCGGCGTATGGACCGGCCTGACGGTACGTACCCCGCGACACTTCCGTGCGTCGTTCGACGTGCGCACCAATCACGATGCGACGACCGGTACGGCGAACACCTATACGCTGGCGCTGGCCGTCGAACGGCTGACGTCGCTGGGCATCGGCCTGCGCACGCGCAGCACGCGCTACACCACCGGGCCGCGGGATGGGTGGTTGAACTCGGTTTCGCTGGGTCTGGAGCCGTGGGGGCGGGGCAGCGTGGCGCTGACGTCCGGCTGGCGCACCGAGCACGACAGCACGGCCGCGCCGGCGCTCGACATCCGGTGGCTGTCCGCGGACATGGATGTGAGCCTCGCCCGCTCGCTGTTCGTCATCCTCTCCGCGTACCGCGAGACCGGCGGCCTGGAGGCGCACGATCTGGTGTACGCGGGACTGAACTACCGATTCTGAATCGCGGCTCTTCATGAAGGTCGCGGCCGTCGCCGTGTCGCGTGGTGCGCCAGGTGAAGCGTTTCGGCTCAGCGCCCCACCGCACGGGGTGCTGGGCCGGATGCCGAAGCGGTTGGTGCGAGAGCGCTTACCGCGCTTCCCTGGAACTGTACGGATCTTGCGCCGCAGCCCTCACGCCATGGTCAGAACCCCAATGCTCGGGGTGGTGGGCGGCCTGCTGCTGGTGCTGGCTGGTCCTGCCGGGGCCCAGAATCGCATCGTCGCGAACCCGCACGGCGAGCTGGGCGTGACGTGCAACGTGTGCCATAGCCCGGAAGGGTGGTCGCCGGCGCACGTCAGCGCGGACTTCGACCACGCCAAGGCGGCCGGGCTCGCCCTCGTCGGCGCCCATGCGACCGTCGCATGCCGCGCCTGTCACACGACGCTCGACTTCCGCGGTACCTCCCGATCCTGCGTCTCCTGCCACGCCGACCCCCATCGCGGAGAGGTGGGCAATGACTGCGCGCGCTGCCATACGGCGCGCAATTTCCTGGATCGGTCCGGGATGGCCCGCGCGCACCAGCTGACGCGGTTCCCGCTCCAGGGAACGCACCTGGCCGTGGATTGCGAGGCGTGCCACGCCGCGCCGCAGGGGCGGTTGCGGTTCGTGGCGCTCGCCACGGAGTGCTCGACCTGCCACCTCAAGGATTACCAGGCGGCCCGGGATCCCGACCACTCGGCCGCCGGCTACACGACCAACTGCCAGCAATGCCACGCGTCCATTACCTGGTTGCGGACGACTATGGACCATGCTGCGACCGGGTTCGCGCTCACGGGCGCTCATCTCCGGATCCACTGCTCGACCTGTCACGGCGTGGGGCAGTTCCAGGCGCTGCCGTCTACCTGCGTGTCGTGCCATCAGGCGGACTACGACGCGACGACCGATCCCGGCCATCGGGCCGCGGGATTCCCCACCGACTGTGCCGCGTGTCATACGACGTCGCGGTGGAGTGGGGCCAGGTTCGATCACGACCGCCTGTTCTTCCCGATCTATTCCGGATCGCATCAGGGCCGGTGGTCGTCGTGCTCCGAATGCCACATCAACGCGAACGACTATCGCCAGTTCGATTGCGTGCATTGCCACCAGAACGCGCACCAGGGCCGGGGCTACACCAGCCAGCAGTGCTACAGCTGCCATCGGAACGGAAGGGGCGACGGTTGAGCGTGCGCTGCTTCGCGGTGCTCTGCGGTGCGTTGATCGTTCCGGCTGCCCGCGCAACCGGCCAACAAGGCGGCCGGCCGGTTCGTTGGGCGCACGTGACCTACATGACCACGGCCTCGGCCTACATCGACGCCGGACGGGCCGAAGGACTGCGGGACAACAGCCATGTGGAGGTGGTCCGCGGCGACAGCACGGTCGCCGTCCTCGCGGTCACGTTCCTGGCCACACACCAGGCCGCGTGCGACGTCAGCGGCATCGCCGCAGCACTCGTCGTGGGCGACTCGGTGCGGTTCGCGCCGGTCGCACCTGAGCCCGACTCCACCGTCGCGCTGACCCGTCAGCCGGCGTTGGACGGGACCGCCCCGCCGCGGCCGCGCGCCGGCGGAGTGCTGCGCGGCAGGGCCGGCCTCTACTACCTGCTGATCCAATCGCAGGACGGCAGCGGCGCCCGGTTCACGCAGCCTTCGGGCGACCTGCGCCTGTTCGGCGGCGGTCTGGGGGGGACGGGACTGGGGATCGCGGTGGACGCGCGCGGCCGTCGAACCGTGCAGACCCGGGCCGACGGGTTCGGCACCGACGCCCAGGCGCAGGCACGCGTGTACCAGGCGTCGCTGAGCTGGCAGGCGCCGGCGTCGCCGTTGCGATTCACGGCGGGGCGCCAGTACGCTCCCGGCATCGCGCCCGTGGGACTGCTGGACGGGGTGTCGGCGCAGCTCGACCGGGCGAGCTGGGGCGGGGGGCTGTTCGCGGGGAGCGAGCCCGACCCGATCGATCTCGCGCTGTCCGGCACGGTCACCCAGCTCGGCGGCTACCTCCAACGCCACAGCCGGCCGGGCGCCGACGCGCGATGGGGATTGTCGGCCGGTCTTTCGGGGTCCTACCTGCACAGCGGCACGAACAGGGAGTTCCTCTATCTCCAGGGGGACTATTCCACCCGCCGCATCTCCCTGTATGCAGCCCAGGAAGTGGACTACTACCGGCCGTGGCGCCGGGTCGCGGGGGAGCACGCCCTGTCGCCGACCAGCACGTTTGCGAGCCTGGTGTACCGCCTGAGCGAGGCGGTCAGCGTGACGGCCGGACTCGACAACCGGCGCAACGTCCGGCTGTACCGCGATGTGGTGAATCCGGAGACCGTGTTCGACGACGCATTCCGGCGCGGCGCCTGGGCGGGGCTGTCGGCTCGAACGGGCCGGTTCCAGGTCGGCCTCGACGCCCGCGCATCCGCCGGCAGCACGATCGGATCGGCCGGATCCACGACGCTGTCGATCGGAGCCGACCGGCTCACAGGCTGGGGCCTGAGCCTGCGCTCGCGCAGCACGCGGTACTCCAGCGCCGCCGCCGGACGCCGGGGCTGGCTGCAGGCGTTTACGGTGGGGATGGAGCCCGGCGGACGCGGCAGCGTGCAGGTCGCGGGCGGGTGGCGGAACGAGCGGAGTGACGTCGCGGGTGCCACCGCGACCGTGCGCTGGGTGTCGTCCGATCTCGACTACACGCTGGCACGCTCGTGGCTGTTCGTGGTGTCGGCGTACCGGGAGCAGGGCGGGCCCGAAGCGCACGACCTGTTGTACGGAGGCCTCAGCTTCCGGTTCTGATCTTCACGGTCGATCCGCCCGCTTGCCCGGCGTCCAACTAGCGCATCCGGGGCGCGGCCCGTAATCTTCCGCCATCCGATGATCCGATTCACACACCTCACGGGCTCGCTCCAGGGCACGACCACGAGCAGCGAGAAGCGCTGGCTGCGCGTGGGCACGGGTCACGACTGCGAGCTTCGCTACGACGCCGCCGCCGAGCCGAAGGTGGCGCCCTACCACGCGGCCGTGGTGCTCAAGGACGGGGCGTATCACGTCATGGATCTCGACGCCCCCGGCGGCATCCGGGTGAACGGCAAGAAAGTCGCCAAGGTCGAGTTGCGCTCGGGAGACACGATCCGCTTCGGAGCGACCGGTGGTCCCGAGGCGCAGGTAGAGATCGTGATCGATGCGAGCTACGACCCGGCGCAGGATGCGGCCGAGATCACCAAGGTGCTGCAGGCGGGGGGTCGGGCATCGGCCACGGGACAGATCTTCGCCCTGACGGCGCAGAAGATCGCGGAAGAGCGGGCGAAGGCGGGCGGCGTGCGGTCCCGCAAGACGATGGACTACATGGCCACCGCGGTGCAGGAAGTCTCCGAGGTCGTCAAGAAGCAGACCAAGAAGCGCTGGGTGAAGGTTCTCGGCATCGTCTCGGCGGCCGCCGTCGTGGTGATCGGGGTGATGGGCACGGTGATTTACGTGCAGCATCGCCAGATCGCCCGCCTGCTCGACGCCAAGGGGCGCTTCGACGCCCAGATCCAGGACATCCAGCGCCAGATGCAGGCGGAAAGCGATTCGGCCCGGCTGGCGTTGCTGGAGCAGCGCTACCTGGACGCGACCTCCAATGCCGAGCGGACGCTGGCCGATCTGGCCCGCGCCGACCGCGCGAAGGCGGTCGAGGTGGCGAACGCGGGCGACGAGCTGGATCGCGAGATCCGTGCTATCCTGCGGCAATTCGACGCCGAGACCTATGCCGTGCCGCCGATCTTCAAGGAGCGGCTGCGCTATCACATCGATCTGTTGCTCAAGTCGAATGTCGCGACGCGCGAGGTGTACCAGCGGAAGGTGCAGTACTGGCCCGTGATCGCGAAGAACTTCCGGGCACTCGAGCTCCCGGAAGTGATGGGGTACGTGGCCTGGACGGAATCGCGCTTCGATCCGAAGGCGCGCAGCCGCGCCGGAGCGGTCGGGATGTGGCAGATGATGGCGCCGAGTGCCCGGGATCTCGGACTGCGGGTGGAAGGGAAAGTGGACGAGCGTACCGACGTCGACAAACAGACGAAGGCCGCGGCCCGGCACCTGGCGAACCTCCTCGCGGAGTTCGGGGAGGACGCGTTCATGCTGGCGATGGCGAGCTATAACCGGGGAGAGAACGGCGTACGCGCCGTGCTCCACAAGATCGCGGCGACCCCGGGCGGCTTCAAACGGCAGAACCGCGACTTCTGGCATCTCTACCGCATGAAGCTCCTGCCCCCGGAGACGCGGGAATACGTTCCCAAGATCCTCGCGGCGGCGGTGATCTGCAGCAACCCGCAGCGCTACGGGCTCGAGCCGGCCACGGCCCTCGCCGGGACCACGCCCGGGAAAGCCGCGCCTCCTCCCGCCTCCCGCTCGAGCGCTCCCGCAGCCGCCCGCCGCTGAGTCGCATCGGTGGCTCAGCCCCAGCCCGGCAGCGCGGCGAGCGTCACGGCGCCCACCGCCGAGGACGTCGTCGCGCTGGAGCACGTTTCCAAGTGGTTCGATGACAGCCTGGCGGTGCGCGACGCGACCTTCAGCGTCCGTCGCGGCGAGTTCTTCGCGGTCCTCGGGCCATCCGGATGCGGCAAGACGACCACGCTGCGCATGATCGCGGGATTCGAGGACCCGACCCAGGGACGGATCCTGCTCGAGGGCCGGGACGTGTCCCGCGTCCCACCATACCGGCGCAGCGTGAATACCGTGTTCCAGCAGTACGCCCTGTTTCCCCACATGTCGGTGGCCGACAACGTCGCCTTCGGTCCGCGCAGCCGGAAGCTGGCGGAGGCCGATGTGAGCCGACGGGTCCGGGACGTGCTCGCCGTGGTGCGGCTGGAGGATCTGGCGCAACGCAAACCCGCCCAGCTCTCGGGCGGGCAGCAGCAACGCGTGGCGCTGGCCCGCGCCCTGGTGAACCATCCCAGCGCCCTGCTGCTCGACGAGCCGCTCGGCGCCCTCGACCTCCAGCTGCGACAGGCGATGCAGATCGAGCTGAAGCGCATCCAGCGCGAGGTGGGCATCACGTTCGTCCACGTGACCCACGATCAGGAAGAGGCGCTCGGCTTGTCCGACCGCATCGCCGTGATGAACGCCGGACGGGTCGAGCAGATCGGTACGCCGCAGGAGATCTACCATGCCCCCGCCACCGTCTTCGTCGCCGGGTTCATCGGCGGCGCCAATCTCCTGCCGGCGACGGTAGCCGAGGTGCGCGGCGGCAGGGCGGCGGTCGAGCTGGCCTCCGGTGACCGCGTCGAGCTGCCGGCCGGTGACTGGGGGGCGCGAGCCGGCGGGCGCGCCGTGGTGATGGTCCGGCCGGAGCGCCTGCGACTCGACGCTGCCGCCGCGACCCACGGAACGCTCGCGGTCGTACAGTCCATCGCGTTTCAAGGGCCCGTGATGCGGTGCGACCTGCGGGCCCGGGATGGCACCGAGCTCGTGGCCCGTGTGGGTCCGGAACAGGCGGTCCCCGACCTGCGACCAGGTCAGGAGCTGCGGGTCAGCTGGGACGTCGATGCCGCCCGGCTGCTCCCGCCCTCGGAATCCGGAGACTCTGGATCGTGAGCGGCATCGGCCGCCGGCGGTTCGTGCGTCGCCTGGCGGGCATGGTCGGCGCCGCGGCGCTCGATGGGTGCGGCAGGCCCGCGCCCGGGCGGAGCGCCCGCCCGCTGCGGATTTCCCAGTGGCCGCTCTACATCGACGACCGGACCATCTCCGATTTCCAGCGCACCACGGGGATCACGGTGCAGTACACCCAGGACATCAACGACAACAACGAGTTCTTCGCGAAGATCGAGGAGCCGCTGCAGCGGGGGCAGAGCATCGACCGCGATATCGTCGTGCTCACCGACTGGGTGGCGGGAAAGATGATCCGGCGCGGCTACCTCGCGCCGCTCGACGACGCCCGGTTCCCCAACAAGGCCAACCTGGCGGACTATGTGCGCGACGTGGACTTCGACCCGGAACGCCGCTACACCGTCCCCTGGTTCTCCGGCATGGTCGGGATCGGATACGACCGGCGGCGCGTCGGCCGCGACATCACGAGCGTCGAGGACATCTTCGACTCGCGGTTCAAGGGCCGGGTGACGATGCTGACCGAGATGCGCGACACGCTCGGGCTCGTGATGCTGGGGATGGGGAAGGACCCGGCCACCTGCACGCTCGACGACGCGCAGCGGGCCGCGGCGAGGATCACGCAAGCGCGCGAGAGCGGCCAGATCCGCGCGTTCACGGGGAACGATTACGCGGACGACCTCGCCAGCGGGAACGTCCTGATCGCCTTCGCCTGGTCCGGCGACATCCAGGGATTGCGCGCGGACAATCCCGATCTGCAGTGGATCGCGCCGCGGGAGGGCGCGATCCTCTTCTCCGACAACATGATGATCCCGAAGACGTCGGACCGGCAGGACCTCGCCATGGCCTGGATCGACTGGTGCTACGATCCGGCGCACTCGGCGCAGATCGTGTCCGGCGCGCCCTATATCTCCGATGTGAAGGGCGCTGGCGCGGAGCTCGCGAAGATCGCGCCGGCACTCGCCGGCAGCGAGCTCGTCAATCCGCCGCCAGAGCTGGTACAGCGCTTGCACGTGTTCCGGACGCTGTCCGACGACGAGGAGGCGGAATTCAACCGCGTGTTTCAGCGCGCGATCGGCGCCTGACTTCGCGGACGGGCGCCGCAGCGCCCGCACCGGGACGGCGCCGGCTCGCGCCCTACGTCCTGCTGGCTCCGGGTGTGCTCTGGCTGGTGGTGTTCTTCCTCGTCCCCATCCTCGCGCTCGCGCGCACCTCGCTCGGCGCCGGTGACGCGCCCTGGTGGGACGGCTATGCCCGGGCTTTCACCGGGTACGGCGGCTTCCTGATCCGGTCGTTTCGGTTCGCGCTCACCGCGACCCTGATCGCCTTGCTGCTCGGGTACCCCCTGGCCTACGTGATGGCGTTCCGCGCCGGGGCCGGGAGGCTCCGGCACCTGCTGCTCGGGTTGGTGATCCTCCCGTTCTTCACCGCGTTCCTGGTCCGTACCTTCGCCTGGAAGACGATCCTCAACGACGGCGGTCCCGTCGTGGGGTTGCTCGGGTGGCTGCATCTGCTTCCCGCGGAAGGCCGGCTCCTCAACACGAACTGGGCGGTGATCGGCGGCCTCACCTACAATTTCCTCCCGTTCATGATCCTGCCGATCTACGTCAGCCTGGAGCGGATCGATCGCCGGCTCGTGGAAGCGGCGCAGGATCTGTACAGCGGCCCGGGGCGTGCGTTCCGCAAGGTCGTGTTCCCGCTGTCGCTGCCGGGCGTCTTCGCCGGTAGCCTGCTGACGTTCATCCCCGCTGCGGGTGACTTCATCAACGCGGAGCTGCTGGGCGGCCCCAATCAGAGCATGATCGGCACGGTCATCCAGAACCAGTTCCTGCAGGTGCACGACTACCCGCTGGCGGCCGCGCTGTCGTTCGTCCTGATGGCGATCCTCTCCATTGGAGTCATGGTGTACGCCCGGATGATCGGGACGGAGGAGCTCGCGTGAGCGCCGGGGACCGTCGCCGCGGCTGGGGCGGGGTGCTCGACGCGACCGCCGGGCTGGTGCTGCTGTATCTGTTCCTCCCGATCTTCGTCATCGTGTTGTACAGCTTCAACCGCCCCGAAGGGCGGTTCAACTTCGTCTGGAAGAGCTTCTCGCTGGACGCGTGGCGGCACCCGTTCGCGTACCCGCAGCTCGTGGACGCGATGCTGCTGAGTCTCAAGGTCGCGGGGGTGGCCACGATCGTCGCCACCGTCTTCGGCACGATGATCGCGCTCGCCCTGTGCCGCTACCGGTTCCGCGGCTCCGGCGCAGTCGGGCTGCTGCTCGTCCTCCCGCTCACCACTCCCGAGATCGTGCTCGGGTCGTCGCTGCTGTCGCTGTTTCTCGCCGTCAACGCGCCGCTGGGGTTCGCGACGATCGTGATCGCCCACATCATGTTCTCCGTGAGCTACGTGGCGCTCACCGTGCGCGCCCGGCTGCGGGGCTTCGACTGGACGTTGGCAGAGGCGGCCCTGGACCTGGGCGCCACGCCGTGGCGCGCCTTCACCCGGGTGACCCTCCCGTTGATCGCCCCGGGCGTCGTCGCCGCCGCCATGCTGTGCTTCGCCCTGTCGCTCGACGATTTCATCATCACGCTGTTCAACTCGGGGGCCGCTGTCACCTACCCGCTGTACGTCTACGGGGCCCGGCGCGCCGCCTTTCCGCCCCAGATCAACGTGCTCGCGACGACGATTCTCGTCCTGAGCCTGGCGCTGCTCGGGGCCACCCTGCTGTGGCAGCAGCGTCGCGCGCGAGCGGCCGGGCGGAATCCGTGACACTGGTCGAGCGGGGTCCCTCGATCGAGCAGGCGTGCTACTGGCTTGCGCGCCGGCCTGAGCGCACCGTCACAGCGCTGCCGGCCTCCCGCGCCGCGGACGTGGCCATCGTGGGCGCCGGCCTCGCGGGCCTGTGGACGGCGCTGTTTCTCAAGCAGCTCGACCCCGCGTGCGACGTCGTGGTGCTGGAGCAGGGGCTGACCGCCTACGGGGCGAGCGGGCGCAACGCCGGCATGTTGGTGGAGACCCTGGATCACTCGCACGGCCTGGCGATTCGCCACTTCGGCGACGTCGAGGCGCGCCGGCTTGCGCGCCTGGGTGAGTCGAACCTCGCCGAACTGACCACGTTTCTCCGGGACCGCAGCATTGACTGCGACTACGAACCGACCGGACGGCTGGTCGTGGCGTTGACGCCGGGGCAGCTCGCCGCGTGCCGCCACATGGTGGAGACGGCCGAGGGGCTGGGCGTCGAGTCCTATCAGCTGCTCGACAAGGACGCGGTGCGCCGGGCGGTGAATTCGCCGCTCTACCTGGGCGGCGTCCGCGTGTCGGCCGGCGGCGTGCTCGATCCGGTGAAGCTGGTGGACGGACTGCTTCGCGAAGCCGAACGACTGGGGGTGACCGTCTACGAGCGCTGCCACGTGATGGGCATTGAGTCGCTGGGCGACGGCGTGCGGCTGCGCAGCACGCGCGGGCGGGTGGATGCCCGACGGGTCGTGCTCACCACCGGCGCCTACACACACCGGCTCGTGCCGCAGGTCGCGCGGCGCATGATCCCGCTGTACGGCTACATGCTGGCCAGCGAGCCGTTGACCGCCACCCAGCGGGACCTCATCGGCTGGCGGGATCGTCAGGGCGTAACCGACGGGCGCCGATTCTTCAATTACTACCGGCTGACACGCGACGATCGGATCCTGTGGGGCACGAGCGAGCCGGTGTACTTCTCCCGCGACGGCGTCGCGCCGGACCACGATCATTCGCCCGCGCAGTACGACATCCTGCGCGCGAGCTTCCGGCGCCATTTCCCAGCGCTCGCCGGCCTGGAATGGGCCTACAGCTGGGGTGGCCCGATCGACGTCACCGCCAGGCTCACCCCGTTCTTCGGGCAAGCGTTGGATGGGCGGCTGCTGTACGGCCTGGGGTTCAGCGGGCTCGGCTTGGGGCCGACGCGCATCGCGGGCCGCGTGCTCGCCCACCTCGCCCTGGAATGCCCGAGCGACCTGCTCGACCTGCCGCTCGTGCGGCGGCCGCCGGCGCTGTTTCCCCCCGGGCCGCTGCGGCCCTGGGCCGTGCGCTCCGTGAAACGGGCGCTGCGGCGCGTGGATGCCGGCGCCGAGCCGGGATTCCTGCTGCGGCTGCTCGACCGGCTGGGGATCGGGGTGTCGAGCTAAACCTCGGCCAGGACCTGGTCCAGGACGTCGAGCGCGAAATCCACGTCCGCCGCCGTGAGACACAGCGGCGGCTTGATGCGCAGCACGTTGCCGAACAGCCCGCCCTTGCCGACCAGAATGCCCTGTTCGCGCAGCCGCTCGAACACCTCCGCCGCCGCTTCCCGTGCGGGCTCCTTGGTGCCGCGGTCTTTCACCAGCTCCACGCCCAGCATCAGCCCCATGCCCCGCACGTCGCCGATCAGCGAGTGCCGGGCGGCGAGGTCGCGCAGACCCGCTTTCAGGCGACCGCCCACTTCGCCCGCGTTGCGCTGCAGTCCCTCTTCCTCGATTACCTCGAGCACCGCGAGCCCGGCGGCCATGGAGACGGGATTGCCGCCGTAGGTATTGAAGTGAATCCGCTGCGTGAGGCGTTCGGCGATCTCCCGGCGCGTCGTCACGGCCGCCAGCGGGAACCCGTTGCCGATCCCCTTGGCCATCGTGACGATGTCCGGGACGACGCCCCAGTTCTCGAATCCCCAGTAGTGATCCCCGGTGCGACCGAACCCGGTCTGCACCTCGTCGGCGATGCACAGGCCGCCGTGCTCACGCGTGAGGGCGTACGCTTCCCGCAGGTAGTTGGGCGCTCCATGAGTCACCCCACCCACGCCCTGGATTGGCTCCGCGATGAAGGCCGCGATGGTGCCCGGCGTCGAGAAGCGGATGAGGTCCCGCATCTCTTCCACGCTGCGCGTGGCGATCTGCTCGGGCGTCCCCGTGAAGGGGCTGCGGTAGGGGTCGGGGCAGACGGTGTGGTGGATCCCGGTGTTCAGCTGGCCCGGGAACTTCCAGGTGTGATGGGACGTGAGCGCCATCGCCGCCGGGGAACCGCCGTGGTAGCCGTTGCGCACGGCGATCACGTCGTTGTGGCCGGTGGCGAGCCGGGCGAGCAGCACCGCCAGGTCGTTCGCCTCGCTGCCCGAGTTCACGAAATAGGTCACGTCGAGACCGGAGGGCAGCGTGGCAGCGAGCCGCCTGGCGAACTCTCCGATATGGGGGTGCAGGTAGATCGTCGTCGCGTGGCTCAGCGTCGCCACCTGCTGCTGCACCCGCTCGGTGACCTTCGGATGCGCATGGCCGCAGCTCACGGTCACGATCCCGGCGAACAGGTCCAGGTAGCGCCGGCCGGTTTCGTCGAACAGGTACTGCCGGTGGCCCTCGATCAGCATGAGCGGCTCGCGATAGATCGTGAAGATCGCCGGATTCGCATAGCGCTTCCGCGTCGCGAGCACCTCGGCGCGGGACGGACCGGTGTAGGGTCGCGGGGTGTGCGCGCAGGGCGGCATGGTGGAGCGAGACGTGGCGGTGGTCATGGAACCGTCCTTTCAGTAGCGGGAGCACGGAGCACGGAGCAGTACGTTCCCTGCGAATGGAGGGTCCTGCTCACTGCTCTGTGCTCCGGTGTTTTCAATCTCTCACTCTCCAGCCGGGCGGTCGATCCTCGCGTAGCGCGACTGCGCCGTGGCGCGGGCGGCGGCGTCGCCGAAGATCTTCTCTCCGTCGAAGCGCCCGTTTTCGATGAAGATCTCCGAGATCTTGCGTCCGGCCGTGACGCTGCCCGCCATGTGCACGCCCGGCACGCTCGTCTCCAGTGTGGCGGGATCCAATGCGGGCCGTCCGGTGTCGGCGTCGAAGCTGATGCCGATCCGCGTGAAGAGGTCGAAGTCCGGGTGGAAACCGGTCAGCGCGTACACCCGATCGGCGGGGAGATCCTCGACGGTGCCGTCGGCACAGCGGATGCGGACGTGGAGCGGCGTGATCTCCACGACTTCGGCCCTGAAGCGTGCGGCGATCTCTCCGGCCTTGACCCGGTTGAGGAAGTCGGGCGCGAGCCAGTACTTGACGCTGCGCGGCAGCTCGGCGCCACGATAGACCAGGGTCGTGCGCGCGCCGGCGCGGAACAGTTGGAGCGCCGCTTCGACCGCGGAGTTCTTGCCCCCGATGACCACGACATCCTGGTTGAACGAGCGGTGCGCCTCGTCGAAGTAGTGGTGGACGTGGGGCAGCGCTTCTCCCGGCACGTCGAGCGCATTGGGGTGATCGAAGTAGCCCGTGGCCAGCACGAGGCGATCGCAGCTGACCGATTCGCGCCCGTGGCGCGTGTCGATCTCGCAGGCGATGCGGCCGCCGGCGCGCTCGGCACCGACGAGCCGCGCATAGGGACGCACCCGCAGCCCCTCCGCGCGGGCCACGCCCCGATAGTACTTGAGCGCCTCCTCGCGCGTGGCCTTGGCGCCGGCGCACACCAACGGGTGGCCGCCGATCTCGAGCCGCTCGGGCGTCGTGAAGAAGGTCATCCCCACGGGGTAGCGGACGATCGACTCGGCCACCGCGCCGGCATCGAGGACCAGCGGATCGAGCCCGCGGCGGCGCGCCGAGATGGCGCAGGCGAGGCCGATAGGGCCCGCGCCGGCGATCACGGCGGATTCATGGGGATAGGAGATCACGGTCGCGGGAATCTAACCCGCCTGTGTGGAGGGACTGCCAAGCGCGTGGTGCCGGTCGAATCGGAAGGCCAGGGCCCCGGCGGCGGCGGCAAGTCCGCCGAATACCAGCAGCACGGCCGCGAAGCTCCCCGTCGCGTCCTTGAGCAGCCCCACGACGTATGGTCCCGCGAAACCGCCGATGTTGCCGATGGAATTGACGAGGGCGATCCCTCCCGCGCTCGCCGGACCGCTCAGGCTGGTGGTCGCGAGCCCCCAGAACGGCCCGAACGACCCGGCGATCCCGATGGCGACCAGGGTCAGCGCGACGGTGGCCAGGAGCGGGGCCCGCAACGCCGCCGCGGTGGCCGCGAAGCCGGCGGCGGTGACGAGGCAGGGCAGCGCGACGTGTCGCCGGCGCTCGCCCGTCCGGTCGGAGTGGGCGGCGATCCGCACCATCGCGACCGCCGCCGCCAGGGGCGGAGCCGCCGAAAGCACGCCCACCGCCAGATTGCTGAGACCCGAGGCGCCCTTGATGATCTGGGGCAGCCAGAGCAGCTGCCCGTAGCCGACGAGCACCATCAGGATCCACACGCCCGACAGGTGCCAGAACGCCGGCGTCGCGAGCAGCCGGGGCCACGGTCGCCCGGGCGTCGGGTCGTCGGGATGTTCGGTCCGCAGCCGCTCGGTCAACCAGGCGCGAGCCTCCGGCGCCAGCCACGCGGCGTCCTCGGGCCGGTCGGTGAGGTAGCGGAGCACCAGGGCGCCCAGGACGATGGACGGCAGACCTTCGAGCAGGAAGACCCACTGCCATCCGGCGAGACCGGCCCGGCCGTGGAACCCCAGCAGCCAGCCCGACAGGGGTCCGCCCACGATCTGGGCCACGGGAATCGCGGTCATGAAACGCGCGACCGCTCGGGCGCGGTGCGTCGCGGGAAACCAGTAGGTGAAGTACAGGATGACGCCGGGAAAGAATCCCGCCTCCACGGCGCCGAGCAGAAAGCGGAGCCCGTAGAAAGAGGCAGGTCCCCGGACGAACATCATGGCCGAGGCGATGCCGCCCCAGGCGATGGTGATCGCCGCGATCCAGCGCCGCGCGCCGACCCGCTCGAGCAGCAGACTGCTGGGAACCTGGAACAGGACGTAGCCGAGGAAGAAGATGCCGGCGCCGAGCCCGTAGGCGGCGCCGGAGAGCCCCAGGTCCTGGTTCATCTGGAGCGCCGCGAAGCTGACGTTCACGCGGTCCAGGTAATTGGCGATGAAGACGACGAAGAGAAACGGGATGAGCCGCCGGCTCACGCGGCGCAGTGTGGCGTGCTCCAGGGCGTCGCCGCTCATCGGGCCGGAACGGTCAGTCGCGCAGGAAGCCCCAGGTGTGCAGCCGGTCGAAATCCTCGAACCAGCGGTCCCCGATATCCTTGCGGTAGTACATGTTGGGGATCATGATGTTCTCGATCCGGTTGTAGACCTGCTTCTGCGCCGCCTTCATCGTGGGGCCCAGCCCCACCACGATCAGCACGACGCCCGAGGTGCCCGTGACGAGCCACTCGTTGTCGACGGTCTTCACGTCCTCGATGTGGACACCGTCGCGCGTGGGCTTCTTGAAGATGATCACCGCGTCCTTCGACGAGGTCTCGAACGTCTCCGGGTCCCGGAAGGGAAACGGCGGCACCACGATCCGCACGCCGACCTGGAAGCCGGAGCGCGCCTTGAAGCGGTTGATCGAGCCGTCCGCCAGGCGGTGCAGGAATTCCCCGATCGGCGTGAGCATGCCCTCCTGCTGGATGCTGATGGTCGGGTAGCCGAACCGGGCGGTGAACTCCAGAGGGTAGATGCCGTTCGAGTTGACGATGCAGTTCACGTCGATGTAGCCGACGTAATGCTCGTCGCGCAGCTTGCCCTCCATCTTCTTCAGCGTCGCCGCGAACAGCCGGTTCGGCTCGCTCCAGAACATGGCGGTCCCCATCTCGCCCGTGGCCGGGCCGATGTCTCCCGGGAACAGCTTCTTGTGCTCGAAGTTGACGTTGACCGGCAGCACGAATTCCTTGCCGTTGAAGAACGCCCCGATCGCCACCTCCACGCCGACGATGCGGCGCTGCAGCTGAAACTCCCTGATGCGGGCGGCCCAGGCGCGTTTGTAGTCCTCGAGCACCTGGATGACGTCCGCCCCCTGCTCGTCTTCCCCCACGAACAGCAGCTGCTTCAGGTTCTGGGCTTCGCCCGACGGCTTGATCACGTAGCGGTTGGGGTTGGTTTGCACGAAGGCGATCGCGTCGTCGAACGACGTGAAGTTCTCCTGCGGGATGATGGACACACCGGCCGCCTTGAGCTCCTGCTGACCGAACCCGCGGTCGTCTTCCAGGCGGTCGGTGTAGGGCGTGCCGCCCACCACCGGTTTGCCGGCCTGTCGCAGCTGCTGCGCCTTGGCGCCCTGACCGAGGACGTCGTCGAACACCACGACGTCGGCCCAGTCCACCTCGCGTTCCCAGTCGTCGGTCTTGGGGACGAAGCCGTTGCCGATCTCCTTTTCGCTCTGGCTCTCGGTGTACAGCTGGACTTCGTGACCCTCCTTCACCACCTGCCAGGCGATGTCGGCGATGAGCGCATCCAGCGATACGAAGAGGAACTTCTTCCGGTCCACCGCTCCCTCATTTGTCGGTCACGGGTCACAACCTAGCCGGTCGGCCGGGACTTGACGACCCGGAGCATGGGCGTCCATATCGGGTACGTAGCTGCGTCACTCTTTCATCAGGAGTGCCTCATGCACCGCACATTCGCTCTCCTCGCCGGCCTGGCCGTGTTGTCCGCCGGCTGCGCCACCAATCCGGCCACGGGAGAGAGGCAGCTGAGCCTCATCAGCGAGAGTCAGGAAATCCAGATGGGATTGGAGGCCGATCCCTCCGTCGTGAGCAGCATGGGTCTCGACCCCGACAGCGGACGCCAGCGCTACGTGCGCGAGCTGGGAATGCGCCTCGCCAGGGTCTCGGAGCGTCCCAACCTGCCCTGGACGTTCCGCGTGATCGACGATCCGGTCGTCAACGCGTTCGCCATTCCGGGCGGGCACATCTACGTGACGCGCGGCATCCTGGCGCACCTCAACAGCGAGGCCGAGCTGGCGTCCGTGATCGGGCACGAGATCGGGCACGTCACCGCGCGCCATTCGGTGACCCAGATGAGCCAGCAGCAGCTGATGCAGCTGGGGCTCGTTGTGGGGGTCGCGCTCAAGCCGGGCCTGGCCCAATACGCCGGCATCGCCTCGCAGGGGATGCAGCTCCTGTTCCTGAAGTACAGCCGGGACGATGAGAGCCAGGCCGATCAGCTCGGCCTGCGCTACATGCGCCGCGGCGGCTACGACGTCCGCCGCATGCCCGAGGTGTTCTCGCTGCTCGAACGCGTCAGCCAGACGAGCGGCGGCGGCCGGGTGCCGGACTGGCTCTCCACACATCCCAATCCGGTCAACCGGGCCGGCGCGATCGAGCGCGCGATCGCCGCGCTGCCGGCGGATTCGCTCGGCTCCGTCGTGAACCACGACGCCTATCTGCGCCAGATCGACGGCATCGTGTTCGGGGACAACCCGCGGGACGGGTTCTTTCACGGGACCGAGTTCTTCCAGCCCGATCTCAAGTTCCGCTTCACCTTCCCCCAGGGATGGGCGACGCAGAACCAGCGGCAGGCCGTCCTGGCGATCAGCGCCCAGCAGGATGCGATCGAACAGGTGGCGTTGAGCGACCAGGCGACGCCCGAAGCGGCGGCCCAAGCGTTCTTCTCGCAGCAGGGCGTCCGAGGCTCGCCCGGACGCGGGACCATCCACGGCTTCGCAGCGGCAGGTGGCGCGTTCAGCGCCCTCACCCAGGACAGCACGCCCCTGGCCGGCCGCGTCGCCTTCGTGTCGTACGACGGGCGCGTGTACCAGCTGCTCGCCTACGGTCCCCAGGCCCGCTGGTCGGCCTATGCGTCCGTGGCCGACCAGTCCATCTCCAGTTTCGACCGCTTGAGCGACCCCACGCTCCTGGCCGTGCAGCCGTGGCACGTGCAGCTCGTCAACCTGACGCGGGTGATGTCGCTCGACGAGTTCGTGCAGCGCAACCCGGGGCCGGCCACGCCCGCCGCGACCGCCCTGGTGAACAACATCGATCCGAACGGCCGGCTGGGGACCGGTCTCGTCAAACGCATCGTGGGGCAACCGCTGCCGTGAGTCGCATCGCCGGGAGGACGGCGCTGGTGACCGGAGCCAGCGCCGGGATCGGCCTTGCCTGCGCGCAGCGGTTCGCGGCGATGGGCGCCCACCTCGTGCTGTGGGCGCGCCGCAGCGACCGGCTGGAGGCCGAGGCGGAGGCGATCCGCCGCGCGCACGGCGTCGAGGTGCGGACCGCCACGGTCGACGTACGCGACCGCGCCGCCGTGGACCAGGCGGCCGCGGCGTTCGTAGCAACCGGCGCCGTCCCCGACATCCTCGTCAACAATGCCGGCCTCGCGGCCGGACTCGACCTGCTCCACGAGGGCGACCCCGACGACTGGGATCGGATGATCGACACGAACATCAAGGGGTTGTTGTACGTGACCCGCGCCTTCCTGCCGCACATGGTCGCGCGCGGGCGGGGGCACGTCGTGAACCTGGGGAGCCTCGCCGGCCATCAGACCTATCCCAGGGGCAACGTGTACGGGGCGACGAAGTACGCGGTGCGGGCTCTCACCGAGAGCATGGCGCTGGATCTCGTCGGCACGCCGATCCGCGTGTCGAGCGTTTCGCCCGGGCTGGTGGAAACGGAATTCTCGGTCGTGCGCTTCGCCGGCGACGCGGAGCGGGCGAAGACGGTCTACCGGGGGATGCGCCCGCTCACGGCGGACGAGGTTGCCGAGGTGATCGGCTACGTGGTGGACCTTCCCGAGCACGTCAACGTGCTCGATGTGGTGCTGATGCCGGTGGCCCAGCGCAGCACCCAGATCGTCCACCGGGACGCGTGAGCCGGCGGGCTACTTCGCCCGGTCGAGATACTCCCCGGTATTCGGGTTCACGCGCACCTTCTCGCCCGTCTGGATGAACTCGGGCACGTTCACCGACACGCCGTTGGAGAGCTTGGCGGGCTTGGTGGACGCCGTCTTGGTGGCGCTGCGCATCACCGGCGCGGTCTCCACGATCTCGAACACGATCTCGTTCGGCAGCTCGACCCCGATCGGCCGGCCCTCGAAGTACTCGGCGATGACCTGCATGCCGTCGGTCATCCACTGGGCGTGGTCGCCCAGCGCTTCCTCGTCGAGCTCGTACTGCTCGTAGTTCTGCACGTTCATGAAGTGGTACGAATGCCCGTCGTGGTACATGTACTGCAGCTCGTGCGTCTGCAGATGGGCTTCCTCCACCGAGTCGGACGCGCGGAAGCGGTGTTCGACCGTTACCCCGGTCTTCAGCTTGCGCAGCTTGGCGTGCACCATGGCGCGCAGGTTGCCCGGCGTGTGGTGATGGAACTCGATGACGCGGCAGGGCTCGCCCTCGAACATGATGGCCATGCCCCGGCGGATGTTGGTTGCGGCGATCGGCATACGCGGTCCTGCGTGACGAAGAATGATCCGGTGCAGCGCCCCCCTCGGGCGGTGCGCGACGGGCCGGGAATCTAAGCGGAGCCCCGGGCCCGCGGCACCCGGGCAAACGCGCGCGGCGGCGGCCCTTTCATCCGCGCAGCTCCGGCAGGTCCCGGAACAGCTCCAGCGCGTCGGGGTTCGCCAGCGCCTCGACGTTCTTCACGGGCTGCCCGTGCACCACGGCCCGGACCGCGAGTTCGCTGAGCTTGCCGCTGATGGTGCGCGGCAGGTCGGCCACCTGGATGATCTTGCGTGGGACGTGGTGCGGGCTGGCGTACGCGCGCAGCCGCTGCCGGATGCGGTCCCGCAGCCCGTCGTCCAGCCGCACATCGTCGCGCAACCGCACGAACAGCACGATGCGCACATCGCCACCAGACCCGACTTCCTGGGCGATCGCCAGACTTTCGATCACCTCCGGCAGCTGCTCCACCTGCCGGTACAGCTCCGCCGTTCCGATGCGAATGCCGCCCGGATTCAGGGTGGCGTCGCTGCGCCCGAAGATGACGAGCCCGCCGTGCGGGGTGAGCTCCGCCCAGTCGCCGTGACGCCAGACGCCCGGGAAGTGGGCGAAGTACGCCGCCCGATACCTGGCGCCGTCCGGATCCTTCCAGAACGCCACCGGCATGGACGGGAAGGGCCTGGTGCACACCAGCTCCCCGGGCCGGTCGCGCACCGGTCGCCCGTCGTCATCGAAGATCTCCACAGCCATGCCGAGGCCGCGCGCCTGCAACTCGCCCCGCCACACCGGCTCCGTGGGCACGCCCAGCGCGAAGCACGAGATCAGCTCCGTGCCGCCGCTGATATTGCTGAGGTGCAAGTCGCCCTTGATACAGCCGTACACGTAGTCGTAGCTGTGCCCGGCCAGGGGGCTCCCGGTGGACAGCACGGTGCGCAACGCCGAGAGGTCGTGGGTCCGCGCCGGCTCCAGGCCGCCTTTCTCGGCCAGCGCCAGATACTTGGCGCTGGTCCCGAACACCGTCACCCGCTCCCGCTCCACCAGCTCCCACAGGACGTCGGGCCTCGGCGCGAGCGGGGCGCCGTCGTACAGCACGATGGCAGCCCCGGTCGCCAGTGCGCTCGCCTGCCAGTTCCACATCATCCAGCCGGTCGTCGTGTAGTAGCACAGGCGGTCGTCCCGCGTGAGATCGCAGTGCAGCACGTGCTCCTTCTGATGCTGCAGCAGCGTCCCGCCTGCGCCGTGCACCATGCATTTGGGCAATCCCGTCGTCCCCGAGGAATACAGGATGAACAGCGGGTGGTCGAAAGGCAGGCGGACGAAGCGCAGCGTGGCCGGGGAGGTTCCGAGCCAATCGTCCCAGCCGACCGCGCGGGGGATGCCGCTCACGTCGGGGTGGGGGTCGAGGTAGGGGATGACGACGACCCGCTCGATCCCGGGGATCTGTGCGATGACTTGCGCGGCACGCGGCAGGAGCTCGATGCGCTGACCCGCATACCGATAACCGTCCACCGTGAACAGCACACGCGGCGCGATCTGGCCAAAGCGGTCCACGACGCCGGCCACGCCGAAGTCCGGGGAGCAGGTGGACCAGATGGCGCCGAGGCCCGCCGCCGCGAGCATCCCGATCACCGCTTCCGGGATGTTCGGGACGTAGGCGGCCACGCGGTCGCCGGCTCGGATGCCGTGGCCGGCCAACGCCGCGGCCACCCGCGCGGTCTGCGCGCGCAGCTCGGCGTGGCTCAGCTCGCGCCGCTCACGGCCCTCGGCCAGGGCGATCACTGCCGGGCGGGCATCGTCCCAGCGCAACAGGTTCTCGGCGAAGTTGAGTCGCGCGCCGGGAAACCAGCACGGTCCCGATTCGCGGTCCGGAGGGGCCATGCGATCCAGACCGCGGCCCACCGCCTCCCAGGGTTCCCCGTCAGGACGCTCGTCGGCGCGGATGTCGCAGAAGCGCCACACGGCGGGCCAGAACGACTCGCGCTGCTCCACCGACCAGGCGTAGAGCGTGGCATAATCCGCGATCTCGTCGGTTCCGGCGACTCGCTCGTTCTGCAACGAGCGGATGAAGGACGTCAGGTTCGCCCGCCCGATGCGCTCCGGTCCAGGCCGCCACAGCGGGATTTCGTCTCGAGGCACGGAGGACCCCATATACGGGACTTGACAGTGATACCGTGCGTACTAGAATGCGCACAAGGGAGTCGCGGCGGCCTTCACCTGAGCCTGTGTGGCGGAGGGGAACAGAACGGTCGGGCAGCGACTCTTTTCGTTTGTGGTGTATGAACGACGTGGAGTGTCTCGAGAAGATGGGCAGATCGGTTCGACAAGCACGAGTCCGCTCGACTTCCCGCCCGGCACGGCTGATGCGGCGGGGAGGGCGGAGCTTCCCAATGTTGGACGCCGGCACAGGTCGGGAATGCGCGACTAGATCGTAAACGCCGCGCGTTCCCGCGTGAGCGATGCGATCGCCCCGCCTGTGCCGAGGACAGACGGGGCGATCGTTTCATTTCCCGTGAACCTGCCACCCGGAGGAGACCATGGAACGTTCCCGCAGCGAGTTCCGACTGGGCGACTTCTTCGTGGTGTCGACCGATGGGGACACCTGGTGCGTGAGCACCGAAATGGCGCGCCACATCGACAGCTGTCTCGATGCCGAACCCATGCCGTACTGGGTCGTGTTCGTGGATGTGACCGGCGCCCGCGTGCGCGTCAAGACCGATCGCATCGTGTCGGTCACCCAGCGCAGCGTGGAGCAGCGCGCCGTCAGCCGCGCGTTCGAGCGCATGGCGATGGACGAGCGTCGGGCGGACGGCCTGGTCGCCGAGGACGACGAATGACCGGCCCGACGCCTAGCGTCGGGGGGGGCTCAGCTCCTCACCCAACGCACTGACCTGCCGGGCCAGGTCGCGCGGCGGCAGGACTTCCACCGGGAGCGCGATGAGGCGCTCGATGAGCGCCGCGATCGTATCGCGTGAGCGGTGGAAGGCCTGTCGCACCTCTTCCTCCGTCCCCAGGGCATCCATCGGATCGGGCAGATCCCAGTGCGCCACCGCGCGCGCGCCGATGAACACCGGGCAGGACTGTCGCGCCGAGTCGCATACCGTGATCACCAGGTCCCAGGGCTCCTGCTCGAGCCCGTCGAGCCCGCGCGGCGCCTTGCCGGACCACTCGATGCCCAGCCCCGCGAGCGCGGCCACTGCGCGGCGGCTCACGCGTCCCGCAGGTTGCGAGCCGGCGCTCTCCGCCGCGAATCGGCCCGCGCCCCGCGACGCGAGGAGGGCTTCGGCCATCTGACTGCGGGCCGAATTCCCGGTGCACACGAACAGGACGCGAAACGGCTTCGGCACTAGGGCAGGTTGGCTCTGCGGATCGAATCGTCCAGCGCGAGCGCGCGGCGCGGCGACCACTTGTAGTGCAGCTGGAGACAGGCCCCCGTGCCGATGCCGCGGGGGCCCAGGCAGGCGCGGATCTGCCGTTCGTGCTCCGCCGAGCGGCTGGTCCACAGGGAGTCGTCGGTGCGGGTCGCCTGATCCTCCTGCCAGCCGTAGCGCGTGAGCAGGCAGGTCTTGAAGTCCTCGAGCAGCTGATCGCAGGCCTGCATCTCGGCCTGATGCTGCGAATCCGCCCGCGCCGTCAGGGCGCCGATCTCGGTGCGTACGCTGTCCAGCTCGCGCGCACGCGCCAGGCCGGCCGATTCCGCCGCCGCCGCGCGCCAGCCGCTCTGTTCGCGGAGGCAGGTGCTGATCGCCGCCGCCTCGGTGCTCGAGACGCTGCACAGCTCCACGTCCACCCGCCGCTCTTCGGCCGATTTTCCGCAAGCGACGCAGAGCAGGACGACGGTCACGACGCGTTGGCTGAGTCGCATTCCCGAATATAGCCGATAGCCGATAGCCGATGGTCGTCGGTTCTCGGCTCATCGCAACAGCAGCAGCAGATCGTACAGCGCATGCGTCCATGCCGTGATCCCGAATCCGCGTAACAGGAACAGGGCGCTGAGGGCGAGCCCGGCGATGGTCCGGAACACGAACGAATACGGCTCCCAGCGATCCCCGTAGGGGCCGATATAGTGGAATGCCGCGAACACCAATGCGCCCAGCAGGGCCGCCCACAACCCGGCGACGAGCGGCCGGAAGCCGAGCAGCGCGCGCCCCGTCCAGGCCAGCCCTCCCACGAGGAGGACGCGGAACAGCAGCTCCTCGTACAGGCCGGCGCCCAGCGACAGCATGACGCGCGTCCCGGGACCGAGCTGCGCCAGCTGCGCCGGGCGGAGCGTGGCCGTCACGTGCATGATCTGGGAGGTGATGAGGCTGACCACGGTGCCGAACACGACCGCCAGCAGGGACGCCTCGACCAGCATCAGGGCGAACACGCCGGGACGGAGGTCGCGCTCGTGGGACCGGATGTCGCGCAGAACGAGCCACAATCCCGCGACTACCAGACACACCAGGAAGAGCAGGGGGCCCCGGCTTCCGGCGATGCGCACGAACAGCGTCTGCAGGATGACGTCCGCGCCGTTGCGCAGCCCGCCGCCCGGATCGGCGGGGGCCATCGCGGCGAGGACCTGGTACAGCAGGAACAGCGGGAGGGCGAAGAGCAGGCTGTAGCGCGGCGCGCGACTGTCCCGCCAGTAAGCCCGCATCGATCCCTCCCCGGCGGACCTTAGGAGAGACCGAGCCGCTTCTCGAGGTGCTGCTTGACGCCAGGCGTGATGATGCCGCGTTGCAGCAGGCCGTCGATGGTTTGCTGGATGACGGAGCGGTCCGCCTCGAGACCGCGGTCGCGCAGCTCCTGGATCGCCCGGGCCAGCCGCTGGTCGTATTCGCTGTGCCGCAGGCGCCCGGCGTCCATCTCGACCTTCAGCTTCTCCATAGTCTGTACGAACCGCTCCACCGACACCGGATTCGTCATCGCGTCCTCACGTGAGGGGTGCTAAAGCGTTCCCGGGAAGATACCGGCGGGCGCCCCGGGCGGCGAGCGTCGGCTCACCCGCGCGCGGCGGCGGCGAACCGCCGCACGATCGCCCCGGCCGGCTCGACCGCGTGAATTCCCGCGACGCTCTTGCCTGCCTGCCAGTAGTCCCGCGTCGAGCGGCCGTTGTGGAGCGAGTGCTTCAGCTTCCAGGCCGACCGCAGAGCGTACACAGTGCGCATGAGGCGCTTGGTGCGGCGGCCCTTGAGGAGCCAGCGGGCGATGGGCCCGGCGCGGGTGCCCACGCGCTCCACGTAAGGCGTCCGGATCACCGCCAGCGGCACGCCGGTGACGCGCTCGGTGAGGACGATGTCGTCGGCGCGGGCTGCGACGATCGCCTGCTTGTATTCCGGGGCGGCATCGCACTCGGTCGTCGCGATGAAGCGCGTGCCAAGCTGCGCGCCGGCGTAGCCCATCCGCAGCGCGGCGACGAACTCGTCCGCGTCACCGATGCCGCCCGCGCACACCACCGGCACTCCTAGGTCACCCAGCTCGGCCAGCAGCTGCTCGGCGCTCTTGGGACCGGCATGCCCGCCCGCGCGATTGTTCACGGCGATGAGGCCGTGCACGCCGCCCGCGAGGCCCTTCTCCGCCCATTTGCGCTCGGTCACGTCGTGATACACCAGGCCGCCGAGCGGCCCGGCGCGCTCCACCACCCAGCGCGGGTTGCCGAGCGAAGTCACGAAGAAGCGCACGCCCTCCTCCAGCGCCACGTCGAGATAGCGGCGCATGCGCTCGAGATAGGCCTGGGAGCTCTGCTCGATCAACACGTTCATGCCGATCGGCTTCGTGGTGAGCCGCCGGATGTGCCGCAGGCCTTCGCGGAAGTCGTAGCCGCGCACGTAGGTGAGCGACAGCGGCTGCACGATCCCGATCCCGCCGGCCTCCGACACCGCGGCCACGAGCTCGGGATTGGAGCACGGATACATCGCGCCGCACAACAGCGGCACCTCGATCCCGAGGCTGCGCGACAGCGGCGTGTCCAGGAGGCTCACGCGGGCTTCGCGAGCCCGAGACGCCAGCGTGCCACCGCCTGCGCGACGACCTCCTCGCCCGAGTCCCTGATCGTGGCGACCGCCTCGTAGTCGACGTTCCCGGTGACGGCCGGGATCGCACAGCGGCACTCGGCGACCAGACGGCCCCGGGCCTTCTTGAGGTAGGTGATCGTCAGTCCGGTCAGGATGCCGCGCACGTCGGACGGCAGTCCCATCAGCACCGCCAGGCCGCTCACCTGCTCGGCCAGGTTCACGAGGGCTACCGCGTGAATCGAATCGAGGTGGTTGCGTACCCGGCGCCGGTCCGTCAGGACGACTTTGGCGTAGCCCGGCTCCAGCTGCTCCACCCGGGCTCCGATCGTCCCGCTGTATGGCGCCATCCGGCCCAGAATGCGGCTGAACAGCCATTTGCCGCCGGGATAGGGGCTCAGGCGGTTCCAGAGGGATCGAAGGCGCTGTCCCGGGGCGGGAACGATGGGTGGCATGGGTGCCGGAATCTCATCGGGCGACGCTCCGCCGCCAAGGCCGAAACTCCCCGAAGCGCCCGGCGTATGTTCCGGTGCATGCTCGCGGCCGTTGCCCTGCTCCTCGCCTTGCAGTCGCCGTCCGATTCCACCGCCTACCTCGATCCCGGGGCGCGGGACCTGGTCGCGCGCGCCCGGTTGCGTCGCGCCACGGCCGAAGAGGCGATCACCGACTATCACGCCCGCGTGCAGGAGCGGATTTCCCTCGGGCTGCGCGCGCTGCGCCGCGATCGGACGTTCTTCCAGCGTGAGATGGCGGCGCAGATCGCCTGGCACCGCTACGGCCCCGATACGGTCACGATGCTGGGCGCGCGGGAAGCGATCCCCGTCGTGTACGCCAACACCCGCGTCCCGGAAGACATGGACACAGATGCCCCGGACCTGGCCTTCGAGCCGGGTCGCGGCCGGATCGACATCGGGATCGGCGACTCGGAGTTCGTCTACGATCCGCTCGCCGAGGGCGGCGAAACGCAGTACCGCTTCCAGTCCGGCGATACCACGGTCATCACCCTGCAGGACGGGCGGACCATCCGGCTGCTCGAGCTGCGCATCATCCCGCGGCGCGACGATTTCCATCTGCTCACGGGATCCTTCTGGATCGAGGACGAGCACGCGGCGCTGGTGCGCGCCGTGTTCCGGCCGGCCCGGGCCTGGGATCTGGAACGGGACCTGGCGGGTGATCCTTCGGACTCGAGCGACGCGAAAGGCATTCCCGGGTTTCTGAAACCGATCCGTGCGGAGGTCCGCTACATCACCGCCGAGTACGCGCTGGTGGATGGGAAGTGGTGGCTGCCGAGGCTGATCGCGTTCGACGCGGTCGCGACCGCCGGCTCGTTTCTCACGACGCCGTTGCGCTATGAGCGCGTGTTCTCCGATTTCGACGTGGCCGCCGCGCCGGGCGGCGGTCTCGCGGCCGCCGACACGTCGCGGCTGGACTCGCTCGAGCGCGATACCCTGCCTCCGGACTCGGCGGCGATCATCGCGTGCCAGGGACGGGCTGGGTGCCGGTGCACGCGGCGCGTGTGTCGCACCGCCGTGGTCATCGTCCCCCAGGACACGGCCAGCCTGCTCACCAGCCCGTACCTGCCACGCTCCTTCGACGACGCCGGCGCGTTCCTTTCTTCCAGTGAGGCCCGGGAGCTGGGACAGGCGGTGGGGCTGTTGCCGCAGACCCCGTGGCACGCCCACGCGCCATCGCTGCGATTCGGGCCGGGCGGCACCGGTCTGATGCGGTACAACCGAGTCGAAGCCCTGTCGCTCGGGGCGCGCATGGGATTCGACTTCGGCCGGCTCACCGCCGACCTCACCGCCCGCGTCGGCACGGCGGACCGCTGGCCGAATGTGGAGGTCGGGGTGGAGCACCCGGGGACCGACGTGTCGCTGCGCGTCGCGGGATTCCGGCGTCTCGCCGCGGCGAATCAAGACGCTCGGCCGCTGGGCATCGGTAACTCGCTTGCCGCGCTGCTGCTGGGGCGGGACGACGGGGTCTACTACTACGGGTGGGGCGGCGAGCTGCTGCTGCGGCCGGCCCCCACCGCCGCGCGCAGCTACGAGTGGCGGCTGTTCGCGGAATGGCAGCGGCCGGCGGACAAGGAGACCGATCTGAGCCTGCCGCACCTGCTGCGCGACCGGCACGAGTTCCGGCCCAATGTCCGCGCGGACGTCGCCCGGGAATTCGGGACGGCGCTCACGCTGCGGGGG
>DATGDT010000174.1:0-4074 GCA_035310725.1 Gemmatimonadales bacterium | reverse complement strand
GCACGTACAGCCCGATGCTCCCGAGCAGCGCGATCAGCGTCAGCGCCGTGAGGAAGCCGAGGACGCTCCCCACGACCGGCACCGTGAACACGTAGTAGCCGACATCGCGGCCGAAGACCGGGTCCGCGACGCCGAATGGCGTCCGGTGCAGGAACTGGAGCACGCCGAGCCATCCGGCCGAGGCGCCCAGGCCGAACAGCAGCGCTACGCCGAGGGCGGTGGGGAGAACCAGCCGGCGCAACAGCCCCATCACGTCGAGGCCGGCGGTCCCCTCGTTGAAGCGGAGGAACACCTGGTCCGGAGCGACGCCGCGCTGGGCGAACCGCAGGTTGGCATAGAGGAAGGCGAACGCGAACACACCGGCCCCGATACCGAGCACCCCCTTGGCCACGAGCCGCGTCGCGAACACGCGCGCGTAGCCCAGGGCCGTGAACCAGGGCCATTCGGCGGCGAGCGTGATCAGACTGGGCAGGAACAGGACGAGGAGGAAGATGACGAAGAGCAGGATCAGCAGGCGGCGACGGCGCGGTCGCGGAGCTCTCACGCGCAGTACGCCCGGGCGGGCAGTCATGCGAGTAAGCTAACCCTCCGCGCCCGTCACGGCTGTCTTCGTAGCGGCCGCGATCGCGTCGATCAAGCGGTCGATGTCGGCTTCGGTGTTGTAGACATGGGGAGACACGCGCAGCGCGCCGCGACTGCGCACGCTCGCGTACACTCGGGCTGCCGCCAGCCGTTGCGGCAGCTCGGACGGCACCCCGCCCGGAAACCGGAGGCCCACATAGTGGGGCGCGCGTCGCGCGGCCGGCACCGCCTGGAGACCGAGCGTTGCGGCGCGCGCCACCAGCCGGCTGGTCAGCGCGGCGACCGTCTCGGCAATGTGCGGCACCCCCCATTCCAGAATCTGGTCCAGCGCGGCGATCGCCATGGGCATCAGCGCGAAGTTCGAGGTCTCCCCGACGTCGAAGCGGCGCGCCCCCCGTTGCAGCACCGGCTCCCGGGCGTAATTGGTGAGCGCGGTGAAGTCCTCGGAGCCGATCTGCGTGATCCAGTTGTACTCGACCGGCCTGCCGTGCTGGTGCTGCGGGGCGACGTACAGAAACCCCAGGCTGTACGGCCCGAGCAGCCATTTGTAGGCTGCCGCGACGAGAAAGTCGGGCCGCACCGCGCCCAGGGGGAACGGCATGGCGCCGAGTGACTGGGTCGCGTCCACCACCAACGCCGCGCCGACTTCGCGCAGTCGTGACGCCACCTGCGGGAGATCGATGAGCGCGCCATCGGTCCAGTGGAGCGCGGGGAGCGCGGCGACCGCGGTGCGCTCGTCGATCGCCTCGAGGATGACCCGGGTCCAGTCGTCGTCGGCGGGGCGCGGTAGCAGCACCGCGGTGGCCCCCGCCTCCCGTGCCCGCTCCCGCCAGGGCAGGATCACGGAAGGAAACTCCTCGTCCAGCAGCAGTACCGTCTGGCCGCGCGTGAGCGGCAGGTTGGCGCAGGCGACCGCCATGCCGTAGCTCACCGCCGGAACGATCGCGATGTCGTCCTCGCCGGCACCGTCGCCGAGCAGCTCGGCAAAGCGGCGGCGCGCCACGGCGACATCGGAGAAGAAATCCGCCGGGGTGATGTCCCATGGGTGGGACTTGCGCGCCACGGCTCGTTGTCCGGCCTCAGTGACCCGGCGCAACAGCGGTGACATGTAGGCGCAGTTCAGGTACGCGATGTCCTCGGGGATGTCGAACAGGTGACGCTGACAGAGGAGGCGGGGCATCACGTCATCATGGCTGGTCATTTCGTGGCGAGCCTGGCCAGCAGCGCCGCGGCGCGCGGGTCCTTCCGCAGCCTGTCGTAGCGTGGGGCCAGCGGGAACTGCACCAGCCAGACGTCGTGCCGGCCGATCGCCTCGCCGAGGAGCGCCACCGCCGCCTCGTGGTCGCCCAGCTCCTCGAGTGCCGCGGCGGTGGCTCCCGTGGGTGGAATACGGCCGCCCGATTGCGCCCGGATGGCGTCGAGCAGGGCACGCGCCTCCCTGACCCGGCCCGCTCGGGCATAGGCGTACGCGAGCATGCCGTGGGCCTCCTCCGGGCGACCCGCGGGAAGCGCCGCGACATGGCGCTCGAGCAGGGCCACGGCCTGCGCGACCCGCCCCATGGCCAGCAGGACATTCTCCCGCTGTTGCCACGCCAGCATGAACGTCGAATCGAGCGCCATCGTGGCACTGGCCTCGGAATCCGCGGCGGGGAAGTTGCGCTCCAACAGATAGACCTGGGCTTCCCACTGCCTGGCGATCAGCGAAGCCGGCTCGAGCCGGCGCGCCCGCGCAATCCGCTCGTGGGCGGCGCGGAAGTCGCCCAACCGATTGGCGAGGAGTCCGTACCAGCCCCACGCCGTGGCCACCGTGGAATCGAGCGCCACGGCGCGGCGGAAGCTCTCCTCAGCCCGGCTCAGCTCGCCCAGCAGGGAGTAACCGTAGCCCAGGGCGGTGTACGATTCGGCGATCCCTGAGTCCATAGCGATAGCGCGCTCGGCCGCGGCGACGGCCCGGGTCACGATCGCTGTGGTGCTGTCCTGCACGTACGCGGGGAGCACCGCCAGGGCCATCGCCAACGAGGCTTCCGCGCGGGCGTAGGTCGGATCCCGCGCCGCGGCGCGCTCGAACAGGGCAATCGCCTGGTTCAGGGTCCGGGCTGTGCGCCGGTTGAACAGCACCTGCCCCTGCAGGAACAGGGCGTGGGCCTCGGGATCATTGGTTTCCGCTCTCGTCGTCGCGCCGGCCGCCGGGCGGCCCAACGACCCGAGCAGGGTGTCCGCTACCGTTCGCGCGATCTCATCCTGCACCGCGAACACATTCGCCAGCGGCCGATCGTACTTCTCGGTCCAGCGAACCGCCCCGTCCGCCGCCGAGACCAGCGTGACGTTGATCCGCACCTGGCCGGCGGCCCGCTGCACGGTGCCGGTGAGCAAGGAGGTGACGCCGAGCTCCCGGGCAATGGCGCGCTCGTCGAGTCCCTTGGCCTGGAGCGCACCAGCGCTCACCCGCCCGATGACGCGCACGCCGGCCTTGGCCAGCGCCCGGGTGATTTCCTCTGAGAGCCCGATGCCGAAGTAGTCGTCGGCCTGGTCGCCGCTCAGGTTGGCGAGCGGCAGGACCGCGATGGACGTGGCGTCCGCACCGTGAACGGCAGACTTCCGGCCGGTCGCCAACCACGCCACACCGGCAATCACGACCAGACCGGCGGCCGCCGCGCCGATCCACGCACGACGATTTCGCCGTGCGGGACTCGTGAGGAGCGCATGGGCGAATGCCCCACAGGTCGGGAACCGGTCGGCCGGGGGTTTGGCCAGCGCTCGACGGATGGCGAGATCCACGGCCGCCGGTGCGGCGGGTCGGGTCAGACGCACGCTGCGCGGCGTCTCGGTCATCAGTCGCGCGATGATGGCCTGTGCCGTCGGGCCGGTGTGGGGAGGCTCGCCGCAGAGCATCTCGTATGTCACCGCGGCCAGCGCGTATTGATCCGACCTCGCATCGAGCGTGCGTTCCCCGGCCGCCTGCTCCGGGCTCATGTAGTGCGGAGTGCCGAGCGACAGCCCCGTCTCCGTCACGCGGGAGCCGCCGGCCTGGGCCACGGCCAGCGCGATGCCGAAGTCCGCGATGACCGGTTGCCCGGCCTGGAGCAGTATGTTCTCCGGCTTGAGGTCGCGATGGATGACGCCCTGAGCGTGGGCGTAATCCAGCGCATTCGCGAGCAGTGTGACCAGGCGAACCGTTTCATCCACCGGGAGCTGCCGCTCGCGTTCGAGTCGCGCCCGCAACGTTTCGCCCTCTACATAGGGCATGACGTAGTACAGAAAGCCATCTGCTTCCCCGGAGTCGAACAGTGGCAGCAAGTTGGGATGCTGCAGGTTGGCGGTGACCTTGATCTCGGCCAAGAACCGATCGGCGCCGAGCACCGCGGCCAGCTCCGGCTTGAGGACTTTCACCGCGACCTTGCGGTCGTGCTTCAAGTCCTGGGCGAGGTACACCGTGGCCATGCCGCCCTGGCCCAGCTCGCGCTCGATGCGGTAACGGTCGGCGAGGGCGGC
>DATGDT010000173.1:0-14851 GCA_035310725.1 Gemmatimonadales bacterium | reverse complement strand
CGCCGCGCGGTCGGCCCGCTCGCGTGCGGCGCCAAGCCGCGCCTCCATCTGGGCCGCTTCCACCTGCCAGTGCACCCGCTGTTCCCGGGCCTGCTCCTGTTCCGCCTCGAGCGCGGCCAGACTGGCGCGCTCCGTGGCGAGGCCGTCTTCGTGCAGCCGGCGCGCGTGCGCCCGCGACTGAATCGCGGTATCGAGCGCGTCCAGCCGGGGGTTCACCTCCTGCAGCCGCAGCGTCAGTCGCTCGGCGAGCGTGGTGGAATCCGTCAGGTCGCGGCGGACATGGGCCAGCGCCCGTTCAGCCTCGGACTTGCGGGCGCCGCTTTCGAGCTCTTCCTGACGGTGCCGGTCCGCGGCCTCGGCCGCCGCCGCGAGGGCGGTCTGCGCCTCGCCCAGCTCCCGGACGGTGTCGTCGAGGGACGATTGCGTCCGGTCACGGGTGGCCTCCGCGGTCGCGATGTCGGCGATCAACGCGTCGATCTCCGCGCGGCGCTGGAGCGGGCCGCTGCCCGACGTGCCGTCGCCGTCCAGGAAGATCGCGCCGTTCGCCCGGCGCAACGTGCGGCCGTCGTCCAACACCTCGTGACCGGTGAGGAGCGCGCGCACCCAGGCGACCGCCGGCCCGTCCACGCGCAGGTCGTCGCGCAACGGGTGGCCGTCCGCCGCGAGCCGCGGCCCCGGGGCACAGGGCAGCAGCACGAGGGGGCCGGGATGCTGCGTGGCGTGCCAGCGGCGGATTTCCTCGGCCGCTTCGGCATCGCGCACGAGGACGGCGTGGAGCCATTCGCCGAGCAGGCGCTCGGCCAGCGCCGCGTCACGCCGGCTGGTCCGCACGAAATCCGCGAGCGGACCGAGGACCGCGCTCCCGAACTGCTCGCGGGCCGCCAGCAGGGTCTGGGCGGCGGGCGCGAGTCCGACGTGCGCCTGCTCCAGCTCGGCCAAGGCGTCGCGCCGGGCGGTGAGCTGCGACCAGGCGTTCTCGGCCTGCCGCCGGGCCGTCCGCGCGTTCACCTCCTGCTCCTCCAGACCCGCGACGCGGCGCCGTGTCTGCTGGACGGCCTCGACCGCCCGGACGGCGGCCTGAGCGGCGGCCGCCGCGCCGCCGGTCGTGGCATGGAGTGATTGCTCAGCGGCCGCCACCGCCTGCTGGCGCGCGGCCTGCTGCGCCGTCGCGGCCTGCAGCTGCTGCTGCAGCTCTCCCCGCTCCCGCTCCAGGGCCGCACGCTCGATCTCGTGCTCCCGCGCCGCCTCCGTCGTCTCCTGCAGCTCCGCCTCGAGCACGCGCAGCCGCTCGCGCAGCGCCCCCAGGCGGGTCCGCACGTCGCCCTCGAGCGCCGCACGACCGGTCAGCTCCTCCTGGACCGTCGCGAGCTCGCGCTCCGCGCTCACGCGCTCGGCGTCGGCCGCCTCCCGTTCCCGCTCGGCCTGCGCGGCGCGGCGCTCCCGCTCGACGCGCTCCTCGAGCGCCCGCTCCCGGCGCTGGGCGGCATTCGTCAGCCGCTCGGCGGCCACCGCCAAATCGCCCTGCAGACGCTCGGCCTCGAGCTTGGCATCGGCCAGCCGCCGCTCCACTTCCGCGCGACGTGCCTCCGCGGTGTGCCGCGCCTGCATCCCCGCCTCACGCTCCCGCTCGGCGTCGGCGAAGCGCGCGCGGGCCGCCGGCAAACTTTCCGCCAGCTCCCGCGTCCGCACCCCCAACGCCCCCAACGCCAGGTCCAGATCCTCCAGCTCCCGGCGCACCAGCGTAATGGCCACGCCGAACCGCTCCTCGACCATCTTGGTGTAGCGTTCGGCCTTGCCGCGCTGGCGCGCGAGGCTCCGGACCTGCGTCTGCACTTCCGAGATGAGGTCCTCGAGCCGGGCCAGGTCGCCCGCGGTCTCCTCGAGCCGCCGCTCGTAGCTCTCCTTGCGATTGCGGTACAGCCCGATCCCCGCCGCCTCCTCGAACAGCGCGCGCCGCTCTTCGGCTTTCTCCGAGAGCAGCGCGTCGATCATCTTCGCCTCCATCACCACGGCCGCATCCGCCCCGAGACCGGTGCCGCGCAGCAGGTCCTGGATGTCCCGCAGCCGGACGGGCGAGCGATTGAGCAGGTAGTCGCTCTGGCCCGAGCGGGACAGCCGGCGGGTGATGACCACTTCCTGGTAGGCGATGGGCAGCGATCCATCCGCGTTGTCGAACACGAGGGAGACCTCGGCGACGTTCACCGGCCGGCGCCCCGTGGACCCCTGGAAGATCACGTCCTCCATCTTGCCGCCGCGCAGCAACCGTGGAGACTGCTCGCCCAGGACCCAGCGCACGGCGTCCGAGATGTTCGACTTCCCGCAGCCGTTCGGTCCGACGATGGCGGTGACGCCAAGGTCGAACGGCAGATCCACCGATCCGGCGAACGACTTGAAGCCTACCAGCTCGAGCCGGCTCAATCTCATTGGGTTCGATCCGTTCGGGTGACCAGCGTGGTGGCGATGCCGAGGCGCCGCAGCTGCGTGGCGGTGAGGCTCGCCTGGTCGGGTTGCTCGAAGGCGCCGACCAGCACCGCGTTGCGCACGCCCCAGCGAACGCCCGCGAGCCCGGCGGTGCGCAGCCGGCCCGCGTCGGCGGAGTGGGCGAGCACGAGGGAATAGGGCGCGAGCAGCGGCGTCCCGGCGCCCTGCGCGGCGAGCCCGCGGTCCCACAGCATGCGCCGCGCCCGCGCGGCCGTCGCACGGTCGGCGAAGGCGCCCGCGAGGACGCGGTACCACACGGCCCCCGACGCGTCGGGCGCGAGCGGGCTCACGAACGCGGCGATCCCAGCCGCGGCGAGGCGGTCCACGTGGGTCTGCGCGCGCTCCGCCGAGCCGTAGGCGGCGAGCTGCAAGGTCCATCCGCCGGTGTCCCCCCGCGCCAGCGTCGGCAGCGCGGGGTCCGAATCCGACAGCGAATCGGTCGAGATCGGGGTCTGCGCGGTGCCGAACGACTCCCGGTTGAGCGGCAGGCGTGTGCTCGCCTTCGATCCGGAGCCGGTCCCGCGGGGCGACATCAGGTAGGCCGTCCCGATGATCAATGCGGCGGCGGCCGCGACGAGGATGCCGGAGCCGATCCGCGGCGGCCGATCGGCGGCACGGTGCAGGGACGCGGCGGCCGGCGTGGCCGCGCTCCAACGCTCCCGCACGACGCCCAGCAGCTCGACCCCGCGCTCCCGCGCCGCCAGGAGGGCGCGACCGGGAGCGGAGCCCAGGTCCACGCCCCCGGGTGAGACGGCGAGCACACCGTCGGGCTCGGCGCCGAACTCGGCGAGGCGCTCCGCCGGAAGGAGGACGAGGAGCAGGGCCCCTTCGTTCCGGAACCCGGCCTGCAGCCGGCGCCACCGCGGTGCCGAGACCACGCCGGCTGCGTCGTCGGCCGGCGTTCCGGCCGGGAGGAAATGCACGCCGTCCTGATCACGAGCGACGTCGCTCAACGGCCCCCCGGTCGCGAACGCATCGGCAATGCCTGGTGCGGACGGCAGGCCCTTCGTCTGGTGGAGCATCGGCGCCTCGAGCCGGAGGTCGACGAGCGCCACCGCCCGCCTCCCGCCCTGGCCGCCCGTGGCCGCCGCGCGGGCGATACTCCAGGCCGAATCGGCCGCCCACCGGGCGTCGTCCGTGACGGGCACGAGGACGACGAGCGCGGCGTCGCGAACCAACGGCGGCACCAGTCGATCGAGGCGGGAGCGGGGCAGGGCGCGCAGCGTCATTGGCCGGGCCGGTAGATCCAGTAGGGGCGCCCGAGCTTCCGGCCGATGACCTCCGCCTGATCCCGGGTTGGGTACGGCCCCAGGACCACCCGGTACCCCTCGTCGGCCGACACGGGCGCAAGCACCTTGGCGGGAAGCCCCGCGCGAATCAGCTCGTCCGCCATCTGCTGCGACCAGGTCTGGTTGCGTGAGACGGATACCTGGACGTAGAGCGGGCCCTCCGCTCCTGCCGAGTCGGCCGCGGCCGCAGTCCCTGCCGCCGCTCCGGCGGCGGCGCCGCGCGGCGCCCAACTGGTCGCGACCCAGAGGTCCGACGCCCCATCGGAGACGCGACCGGTTTCCAGCAGCGAGTCGGGGCGCACGGCCACGACGTCGTTCCCGCGGCGCACCAGCAGAGAGCCGTCGGGAGCGACGGTCGGCAGATCGACGAGCCAGGGCGTGGGCAGCCCCCCGACCAGCTGCTTGATGGGCAGGTCCACCACCCACACCGTATCGCCCACCGAAGGTCGCGCGAGCAGCCACTGCCCGAAGGGATCGAGGCGGAGCGCGGCCGCCGGTGTGGGGAGCGCCACGCCGTCGATTTCCTTCAGGCCGTAACGGTCGATCACGGCGAGCCCCAGTCCGCTGCGGCTGCCCACGTAGACGCGGTGGCCCGACGGCGAGAACAGCAGCGCGCGCGGGTGGTCGGCGATGGCGACGAACCCCGGCTCGCGCCGTCCCAGCGGGTCGAGCAGGGTCACGCCCGAGTCGCTCGCCACGGCGACCAGATCGCCCCACCGGCTCGCTTCCACGTCTCCATCGGACGACAAGGGCCGTGACGCTTGCGGCTGGTCGGCCGCGGCGATCACCAGGGCGGGCTGGTCGCCTCCGACCGTGGCGACGAGCCGTTCGTTGGAGGCTCCGAAGAGGTCGGTGGGATCGCTCGTCAACGGATGTGGCCAGGTGAGCCGGACGCGGCGGGACCAGGTGGTCACCCGGCGCTTCGCATCCACGGCATACACGGTTCCGTCGGGACCGAGCGTGGCGCGCTGGACGTCGGTCGCCACCGTGTCGACCCGGCCGCTCTCCAGATCGAGCCCCAGGACTTCCCGCTTGGCGGTGCGGACGAACAGCTCCGCACCCTCGGGATCCACCCCGAGCACGCGCTCGACTGGCGGGAGCTTGCCGCGTAACGGGGTGGGCCAGGGGGCGAGCGTCGGGAGGCGATAGAGCTGTGCCGCCCCACCGTTTGCGGCGACCCGGATGGCGAATCCGGCACGCCGGCCCGGGGGACCGATCTGCGGTCTAAGTGAAGGCGCTGCAGCTGATTGCGACGACGATCCACCCGGCGTCTGGGTGCGACAGGCACACAGCGCCGCCAGCGTCAGGAGGGGAAGGAGTCGAGGTGGCAGCAAATGGCCTCGCCGCAAGATAGGAATGCGGCGAGGCCAAGGCAAGTGGTGCAGCTGTGCGGAGTTAGAAGGTCGGCCCCAGGCTGATGGTCCAGTACGCCTTGTTGTGGGGTCGATTCAGCGGCTTCGTGACGTCGAAACGCAGGATGACGAATCCCAGGAAATTCACGCGAATTGACCCGCCGTAGCTGCGGAGCACCGAACGGACCAGCAACGGATTGTCGGTGTCTTTCCGGTTCCACTTGACCGTCGAGCTCGAGTCCCAGGCGACTCCAGCATCATAGAACAGGGCGCCTTCGATCGGGGGAAGGCCGATGGGGAGGAACCCGAGCACGAGGCTGCGGGTGAGCGGGAAGCGCAGCTCCACGTTCCCGACCGCGATCTGTGTGCCGATCAGCTGGTCGAGTTCGGTGCAGCGCGTCGGCCCCGTGCTGACGGTCGTGCTCGTGGCGCACTCGTGGTTGATGATCGACCCCGACGTGTAGCCGCGAATCAGCTCGGTGCTGCCGAGGTAGATCGGGAACAGGCCGGCGTTGCGTCCGCTGCTGCCGTAGAAGAGGCCGCGGAACGCCAGGGTGAACGGCCGGAAGAACAGGTAGCGGCGATAGTCGGCGGTGATGGTGGTGAACCGCTTGTTGCCGAAGGCCGGGGCGATGCTGAAGCGCGAGCGGCTGCCGGCGAACGGCCCCACGTAACCGAAGAGGGCGTTGTCGTGCACCAGGCCGACGCTCGGTTGCGCGTAGCCCAGGGAGGCCTGATTGCTGTCGGCCTCGAGGGAGCCGAGGTACTGGCCCGTCTGCAGATCGTATCCGTCCGACAGCGTCAGGGTGGCGACGCCCAGGCTCACCCCATGGAGACCGAGCTCGACCCGGCTGAAGCGGCTGAGCGGATAGTAGGACTCGGCGAACACGTCGCGCACCACGTAGCGCTGGATGCGGAGCGAGTAGACGAGAATGCTGTCCGCGCCGCCGGGATTGTTGTCGTCGACGACGTTGACCGTGCTCGGCAGGTAGAAGTAGTACGGCGACTGTGATCCTCCCACCCCCCAGTTCAGCCGATGGCGCTGATTGATGTACGCGGCGAAGATCTGCGCCTCACTGATCCGGCCGTTCACCGCTCCCGCGAACTGCAGCGTATGGTCGCCGAGCATGTCGGAGAGTGAAACCGCCGCGCCGCCGAAGAACCCGCGGCCGAAGTTGTCGCGGGCGTAGCCGATCGTCGGCCGGGCGGTGTAGTCGGGGCTGAACCGCACGTGGTAGGGGCGAACCGAGAACTCGGTCGTGTCGGGCAAGGACAGCGACGCCGAGTCGAGCAGGGTCCGCACCGAGAGCGGCGTGGTGGCCGCCGTCGAGTCGCCGGGAGGCGGATTGCCGCCCGAGGGTCGGAAGCCGCCGCCGGCGGGCCGGTACACCGACACGATGTTGTTGTAGCCGGCGGTCGGCGGCGCCGTGCTGGTATCCGGCCGGACCGCCGCTGCCCGCGTCGTGTCGCGGTGTGCGCCGGCGACGAGCAGCATGGTCGGTCCGGGCGCGGGGCGGTCCTCGTAGGGCTGCCGCCGCAGCGAGCGCGGATTGTCGACCGAGTAGACGTTGTACTCGCCGTTTTCGTAGTAGGCGAACGCGAGCCGGTCGGCCTGGCGAGCCCACGACAGCGCGGGGGAGACCGGCGTGATGCCCGAAACGCCCGTGAACACGTCGGTGAGCTGGTAGACGCTCCCGTCCGAGAAATCGTAGAGGAAGAGATTGCTGATGCCGGTGCGATCGGACACGAAGGCGAGCGAGCGCCCGTCCGGCGACCAGGCGGGATTGATGTTCTTGCCCTCGCCCATGTGCCCCAGCAGCTCGATCGTCCCGCTGTCGAGGTGGTAGAGCGGGAGGCGCAGGCGCCCGAAGCGCAGGTCTTCGAAGCTGGTCTCCCCGCCGCGATCGGTGGTGAACGCGATGGTCTTCCCGTCGGGGGACCAGGCGGGCTGGAGATCGGCGTATTTGTCGGTCGTCAGCCGCCGCAGGCCCGAGCCGTCGCGGTTGACCACGAACAGATCGGACAGGCCGCCGTCGAAGCCGGTGAAGACGAGCTGCTGCCCGTCGGGCGACCAGGCGGGCGTCTCGAGGCCGTTCAGGGGGATCTGGATGCGGCGCTCTTCGCGTCCGCGCTTCACGTCCAGGATCACGAGATCCTCGTGCTGCTTCCGCTTGGCGGTGATCGCGAAATACCGCCCGTCCGGGGAGAACGACCCCGACGAATTGACGAACCGCAGGCTCTCGTAGTTGGAGTTGATGGTCGACTTGACGAGCCGGCGCAGGGTGCGGCCCGACTCGGCGTCCGCCAGGTACAGGTCGATGAAGAACGAATTGCGTTCGCCGAAGAACGCGACCTCGCGCCCGTCGGGGGTGAGCGCGGGCGCCAGGTGGTAGCCGCCGCCGGTGCGCTTCTCGGTCAGCAGCGGCTGCGCGATGCGGCGGGCCCGGTAGTGCTCGCTGAGCTGGGGCAGGAACGTCGTCTGGACGGCGTCGCGCCATTCGTTCGACAGATCCTCGAGCGAGAGGCCGAGCGCGCGCTTGAACGCACCCTCGACTCCGGAGGAGGTCGAGGCCTGGAGGATCTCCCCGATGACCTCGTCGCCCCACTTCTCCCCGATGTAGGACCACAGCGCGTGACCGTAGTGGTAGGGGAAGACGCGCGGATCGTAGGTCATCTGCTCGATCGTCGGGAGATCGCCTTCCAGCGCGGCATCGCGCAGCCACATCGCCGTGTGGGGATCGATGGGCCCGAGCGACAGGTATTCCGCCATGCCTTCCATGAACCAGAGCGGCGGATTGACGCTCACGAGCGTCTGGACGCCCGCCCCGATCCGGCCGCTCGAGAACACGTCGTACTGGAACTGGTGCACCATCTCATGCTGCAGCACGTGCTCCAGGTCCGCATACGACCCGGTGAACGGCAGCACCATGCGGTGCTTGAAGAACTCGGTGACGCCGCCGGTGCCCTCGCCCAGCTCTCCCTCGATCGCGTTGGTCTGCTCGAAGTCGGTGTGGGAAGCGTAGAGGATGATGGGCTTGCGGGCCTGGAACCGGTGGTGAAGGACGCGGGAGAGGCGGGCGTATCCGCGCTCGGCCATTCGTGCCGCATCCAGTGCGGCCGCGCGCTCTTCGTCGTAAAAGTAGACTTCGAAGTGCTCCGTCTGGATGATCTGGAACGGGAACGATCGGTACTGCACCTTGTTCTGGCCGAAGTACTGCGCGCTGGCCGGCCGCGCCGTCACCAGGGCCGCCACCGCGAAGGCCGCCGCGGCGGTTACCTGCTTCCACGTCTGCATGCTGCGCTCCATCCTTTCTTGTCCCGCTCCCGTTATCCAGCGGTACTGACTTCGCCCCAGGTCACAGGTGGGGCATCCCCCCACAGCCGCTCGAGCTGATAAAACTCCCGCAGCTCGGGGTGAAACAGATGCACGACCAGGTCCACGTAGTCGAGGAGCACCCAGCGTCCCTGCGCCAGGCCCTCCACGTGGTGCGGGTGCAGCCGCTCCATCAGGTGCTCGGCCATCCCCCGCACATGGGCGTCGGAGGTGCCCGAAGCTATCACAAAATAGTCTGTCGCTTCCGAAAGTCCGCGCAGATCCAGCACGACGGGGTCCACGGCTTTCCGATCCGACAGCGCAGCGGTGATCTGCCGCAGCGCGTCCGGGTGCCGGCGCGGTCCGCCGCGGGGGGAACGTCCCCTGCTCTTATTCATAGCGCGCGCCTCACGCCTTTGTTCCGTCCTCGATCTGGTAGAACACGCCCCACGCGCCGATGCCGGTGTGCGCGGCGATCACGGGCGTGATCGGGCTGACCAGGATCTCCTTCGGCTGGTAACGCTCCGCCAGCTCGGCCCGCAGCTCGGCCGCGAATTCGGGAATGTCGCCGTGCGCGATGCCGAGCCGCAGCAGGGCGGGGCGGGGGGTGAGCGCGTGATCGAGCCGCATGAGAATCCTGGTCCGCGCCGCCTCCCGGCCCCGTGCCCGGTCCACCGGCTCCGCCCGTCCGTCACGGGTCAGCGCCATGATCGGCTTGACGTCGAGCTTCGTCCCGAGCCACCCCCGCAACCGCCCCACCCGCCCCGAACGGATGAGACGCGCCAGGTTGTCGACTGTGAAGATTCCGCCGGACTGATCGCGGACACGGTCCAGCTCGCGCGCGATCGCCGGGGCGTCCCACCCCTCGGCAGCCAGCTCGAGACCGCGCAGTACCAGCATCCCTTCGGTGAGCGACGCCCCGCGGCTGTTGACGAGGGTCACGCGTCCCGAATCCACCATCTTCGCGGCCCGCTCGGCGCTGGCGAACGTGCCCGACAACGCCTTGGATAGCACCACGGCCACCACGCGCTCGGCGGTGCGGAGCGTGTCCACGAAGGTCTCCTGGAACGCTTCGGGTGCCGGCTGCGAGGTGGACGCGTCGTCCCCCGCGCGCAGCCGCTGGAAGAACTCCGCCGGCGTCAGCTCCAGCCGGTCGCGGTAGGTGCGCTCCCCGATGATGAGCTGGGTCGGCACGAGGCCGATCGCGTGCTCGAAGATCACACTGTCGGGCAGATCGCACGCGGTGTCGGTGACGAAGGCCAGGGCCCGTTTCTCCTGGAGCGCCCGGTGCTGCGCCCGCATGTCCTCGGCCTTGGTCTGCTCCACCACGCCCCATTGGGCGCCCAGCGCGAACACCGCGTCGGGCGTATCGGTGTGCACGTGCGCCTTGAGCAGGTCGGCGCTCTGGAGCACGACGATCGAGCCGCCGAGCTGCCGCAGCGCATGACGCACCTCGGGCACGGGAGGGAACGCCCCCTCCCGCCCGCGGACCAGGATCTCCGTGCAGAACCGGTAGTCGTTCGCCGTGGCGACTTCCGTATGGGCCGCGGCGTCCGGCTGCTCCAGCCGGTCCACGGCGCCCTCGGCCAGGACGCCCTCCTCGATCAGCCGTTTCACGCCGTCGAGAAAGCGCACGAACCCCTTGGCCCCCGCGTCCACCACGCCGGCCCGCTTCAGGGTCTCCAGCAGCTCGGGCGTCCGGGCGAGCGCCGTTTCCGTCCGCGCCACCAGCCGCCGGACGAACACGCCGACGTCCCGCTCCGACGCCGCGCGCTCCGCCTCGTCGGCCGCCTCGCGCGCGACCGTGAGGATCGTGCCTTCTACCGGCTCGTCCAGCGAGCCGCTGATGCGGTTGAATCCCGCCCGGATCGCCCGCGCCAGATCGGCGGACGTCGCCTGGGTCGCCCGGCCGAGCCCTTCCTTCAGTCCGAGGAGAAACTGCGAGAGCATCAGGCCGGAGTTGCCGCGGGCGCCGCGGATGCTCGCCTGGGCCATCGCTTCGGTCACCTGCGGCAGCGGGGCGTCCCCGAGATCGCGCAGGGCGTGGGCCACCGCGCGCAGCGTCAGGCACATGTTCGTGCCGGTGTCGCCGTCGGGGACCGGGAAGACGTTGATGCGGTTCAGTTCGTCCCGTCCGGCGGCCACCCAGTCCGCCGCCGCGAGCAGCGAGCGGCGGAGCCGGGGGCCATCGACGTAGGCGATGCCGACGGTCACGGCCGTGGGCTCACTCCTTCACGACCACCACGGTGAGCTCCGGCCGGACTTCGGCATGCAGCTTGATGCCCACGCGGAACTCCCCCAGCGACCGGATCGGCTCGGGCAGATCGATCTTGCGCTTGTCCACGTGAATGCCCTGCTCCTCGAGACGCCGCTGGATGTCGCTGGCGGTCACCGAGCCGTAGAGCTTGTCTTCCTCCCCGACCTTCATGGGGAAGGTGAGGCTGACCCCCGCCAGTTTCGCCGCTTCTCCCTCGGCCGACTGTTTCTCGGTCTCGGCCAGGCGGGCGAGCCGGTCGGCCTCGAAGGTGACCCGCTTGCGATTCCCTTCGGTGGCGGGGTAGGCCAGGCCTTTGGGCAGGAGGTAGTTGCGGGCGTAGCCGTCTTTGACCTTGACGACCTCACCCGCCCGCCCGAGGTGCTGGACGTCCAAGCGCAGGATGATCTCCATCGTCGCTTCCTCTTTATTGAACGGTGGGCCGGCCGAACCGGCGTTGCCGGAAGGCCAGCCAGGTATCGAACACCCCGAGCGTCCACAGACTCGGGACGAGCACCAGCAACGGCAGCAGCAACACGCACGCCACGACTGCGCCCGCGACGAGGGTCCACGTGGGCAGGCCGGCGGCGCCGGCCAGGGCCACGAGGATCGCCGCGCCGCGCAGCAGATAGAGCGCGCCGAGGATCAGACCCACGTTCAACGCCGCGCCCTTGAGCAGCACGAGCTTCGGCACGGCCCACACCAGCAACGCGGTCACCAGTCCCCAGACCCACTGGTCCCCGAAGCGAAAATCGCGGAAGGCGCCCAACGGCGGTCCGAGCGGCACCTGCGCGAGACGCACGTGCCACTGCCAGGCGAGCGCGAGCCCCGCGAACGTCTGCAGGATCACGAACGCCGGAAACGCGTCGCTCATGAAGCGCACCAGCGGCTCGAGCAGGGGGTAGGCGTCGGGCCGCAGCGGCACGATGGTCCGGAATGCGCTCGACGTCTGACGCAGCGCGCTCCAGTGCAGCTCGGTCCAGAAGCCCGCGCCCCGCACGAGGAGGCCGAGCAGTCCCACCCCCACGACGGCCCAGCACACGGCGCGGAACGCCTGGCGGAGCACCCCGGCTGGCGCCAGCAGCGCGCCGCCCGCGAACGCCACGGCCGCGAGCAGCGAGTACGTGCTCAACGCTCTCGCGAGCGGATCGGCCTTGGAGGAGGACCAGATGACGGCAGCGAGTCCCAGCCCCGCGAGCACGGCGGCGATCGCGTGTTCACGGCTGCGCCGGCTCCCCGCGGCCGACGCGACGAGCAGGGCGGCGAGCGTCGGGGCGACGAGATCCAGACTGCCCGGCGCGAATGGCAGGAGGACGATGGTCCCCAGGACGAGACGCCACCACTGGCCACGCGTCCTCGTCGCCGCCACCGGCAGCATCAGGCCGGCGAGCCGCTCTTGATGTACGGGATCAGGGCCAGCTGGCGCGCGCGCTTGATCGCCGTCGCGAGCTGCCGTTGATGTCGCGCGCACATCCCGGAGAGTCGCGAGGGCAGGATCTTGCCGCGTTCGGTCAGGAACCGGCCCAGGGTCCGGTCGTCCTTGTAGTCGAGCACGCGGACGCCCGACTCGCACACGGGGCACGTCTTGGCGGGGCGTCTCATGCTTCCTCCTCCTCGAGCTCCAGCTCCACGGCGACCACGGGCGGCGTGGCGGGCATCGGCTTCGGCGGCTCGCCCTCGTTCAGGACGATCAGGTAGCGCAGCACCGACTCTTCGAGCTTCACCGCCCGCTCGTACTCGGGCAGCAGGTCCCCCGTCGCCTCGAACTGGGTGACGACGTAGTAGCCGGTTTCCTTCTTCTTGATGGGGTAGGCGAGGGTGCGCTTGCCCCAGTGATTGGAGCCCGACACGGTGCCGCTCCCGCTCTTGGTCAGGAGGGCGTGGAACCGCTCGAGCTTCTCGTTGATGGCCTGTTCTTCCAGAGCACTGTCAAAGATGTAGACGGTCTCGTAGCGACGCGTCATAAACACCTCCCTTTGGTCGTGGACGACCCGGCGCTGGTGTGGCGCCGAGTAGGGGATATGTGAGCCCGCAAGCTAGCGGGGAGAGCGCGGGTCGGCCACCCCCGTCCTTGCCCCGCCGATCGCGGACGATAGAGTGTATGAAGATGGACTGGAGGTAGCTATGCGCCTGACGTTCCTCGCCGTCGTCCTGTGGGTGATTCCGATCGCAATCGGTGCACAGCAGGATTCCGCCCGCCTCACCGGCACAGTCACATCGCTCTCCGGGGTGCCCCTCTCCGGGGTGCTGCTCTCCCTGCCGGAGGAGGGCTGGTCGCACACCACCGATTCGACGGGCCGATTCGAGCACCTGACCACCACGCTTGGGCGGCGCACGCTGCGGGTGGCGGTGATCGGGCTCGCGCCGGAGGAGTACGATGTCCAGCTCCATGCCGGGCGCACGACGGCCATCACCGTGCTGGTGGATCCGGCCGCCATCGAGCTCGAACCGATCGTCGTGATCGGGGAGCACGAAGAGGGGTCGTTGAGAATCGACGGGTTCTACGCGCGCAAGCTGCGCGCCGTGTACGGCGGGCTGTACTTCACGCACGCGGACATCCTGCAGCGTGCCCCGGACAGGCTCAGCACGCTGCTGGGGGCGACAGGGCTCACCATGCGCTGCGGCCTGGTCGGCGGGGGTTGCGTCCCGGTGCGCGTCGCCCGATGCATCGTGCCGGTGTACCTCGATGGCATGCGCGTTCCCAGCCGCGAGCTGGATCGTATCCCTCCGAGCATGGTGGCCGGCGTCGAGGTGTATCGCAGCGGCTTCGACACGCCGCTCGAATACGCAATCCAGGGCGGCAGCTGCGGCGCCATCCTGGTCTGGACGGGCGTTTAGCCGCAGCGCTGGCGCCCGCCGGTGGGTGCGGGCTATGATTCAACGCGATGGCCACTGCCTCACCCCCTGTCCGGCAGGTTCCGCGGGAGGAGCGGGAGCAGGCCGTGATCCGGTTCGCCGGCGACTCCGGCGACGGCATGCAGGTCACTGGCTCCCAGTTCACCCTCGAGACCGCGCTCGCCGGCAACGACCTGGCGACGTTCCCGGACTATCCGGCCGAGATCCGCGCCCCCGCCGGCACCACCTTCGGCGTCTCCGCCTTCCAGATCCATTTCGGGGCCACCGACGTCCTGACCGCGGGAGACGAGCTCGACGTTCTCGTCGCCATGAACCCGGCCGCCCTTGCGGTCAACCTGAAGGATGTGCGGCCGGGCGGCACAGTCGTGGTGGACACCGCGGCGTTCACCGAGCGCAACCTCGCCAAAGCCGGTTACGAGAAGAGCCCGCTGGACGACGGCAGCCTCGCCTCCTACCAGCTCCTGGCGGTGGACATCACGCGCCTGACCGGTGAAGCGGTGAAGGGGTTCCCCATCACCTCGCGCGACGCGCACCGCTGCCGCAACATGTGGGCGCTGGGACTGATGCTCTGGATGTACGACCGCGAGCGCCAGGCGACGATCGACTGGCTGACCCGGAAATTCTCCGGGGAGCCGGACATCGCGCGCGCCAACATCGCGGCGCTCAACGCGGGGCACGCCTTTGGCGAAACGGCGGAGCTGCCCAACCATATCGGCGCGTTCACCGTGGCGCCGCACCAGAGCACGCCGGGCACGTATCGGACGGTGAGCGGCACCGAGGCGATCGCCTGGGGCCTGATCGCGGGGCTGCGGGCGGCGCAGCTGCGGCGCATGGTGTTCGCGTCGTACCCGATCACGCCCGCGTCCGGGATCCTGCACACGCTCGCGGGGCTCAAGGCGTTCGGCGTCGTGACGTTCCAGGCCGAGGACGAAATCGCGGCCATCTGCGCCGCCATCGGCGCTTCCTACGCCGGCGCGCTCGGCGTCACGTCGTCGTCGGGACCGGGGATCGCGCTCAAGACCGAAGGGCTGGGACTCGCCATCGCCACCGAGCTGCCGCTGGTGGTGATCGACTCGCAGCGCGCCGGGCCGTCGACCGGGATGCCCACCAAGACGGAGCAGTCCGATCTGTTCCAGGCGGTGCTGGGACGCAACGCCGACGCGCCGCTCCCCGTGATCGCGGCCGCGACGCCGGGGGACTGCTTCGAGGTCGCGCGGGAGGCGGTGCGGCTCGCGACCCGCTACATGACGCCGGTGATCGTCCTCTCCGACGGCTATCTCGCCAATGCCGCCGAGCCGTGGCGCAT
>DATGDT010000172.1:0-20630 GCA_035310725.1 Gemmatimonadales bacterium | reverse complement strand
GGCCGCCGCGATGTACTCGGAGGTGTCCCAGAACTGGGTGGTCGGCGCGAGCGTCGCGACGTAGAGGGCCAGGGTGCCCAGGAAGACGAAGGCGGCCCAGAGATAGGGCGGTCTTTGCGAGGTGGTGTCGGTCGCGTGGGTCATGCGGTTCGGGTCAGAGAAGAAGAGAAGGTATCACCGCGCGGGCGCGGGCGGCGTCAGGTCGAACTGGTAGGTCGTGTTGGCCATGGCCGCCCGGGCCAGGGCGAGCGCCTGCGCCGCGCGGACCGGATCGGTGTCCTGGAGGACTTCGGCGATGGTGTCGTAGGTGATGATGTAGGACAGCAGACTGTTTTGCGAGGCCCGATCCACCCAGCCGCGCGGGCGCGCCCGGGCCGCGGCGGCGCCGTGGTACAGCTCGAACCCCAGGCGCGTGGTCCGGGGGACGTCCACGAAGCGCCCCTGGAGCGCGCTGGGTCGTACGTCGGCGGTGGCCGTCACGGGAGCGGGCAGGACGCGCCGCACCATGCCCTCGGTGACGAGGAACCTCCCTAGTCCGAGCTGCTCGCCGTAATTGCCGGTGGTGCTGGAGAAATAGATCGGCCGCCGCCCGAGCTGCTCCTTCACGATCTCGAGCAGGGCGAGATCGACGCGCGAGAGGAACCCCGGCGTCGGCAGCGTGGCGGGGTCGAGCGTCACGGTGATCGGCCCCAGCGCGCCGTTCACGGCCTGGGACACCGCGGTGAACTCGGGGAGCGTGTCGGTCCGCGCGCGATACAGCGTGCCGAGCCACGGGGTCTGCGGCTTGGGCCAGGCGCGGTCGCGGTACCAGGGCGGGGCGGTACTGGAGTCGAACGTCGCGAGCGGGCGCTGGTTCAGCTGCCGCAGGTACCAGTTGGTGTTGCCGAGCGAGGTGACGAGCACCGTGATGTCGCGGCGCACGCCTTCCACTTCCTGTGCGTACCACAACGGAAAGGTGTCGTTGTCGCCGGCGGTGACGACGATCGCGTAGGGGTCGAGCGATTGCAGCACGTCGACGGCGTAGTCGCGCGCCAGCGTCTCGCCGCGGCGCGGCGCCGAGAGACGGTTGGCGCAGGCGGGCACCAGGGCGATGAGCAGGACCGGCGTCGCCCAGGCCCAGCCCGGCGCCGGCGCGGCGCGCGGCGCCAGGCGCGACCGCACCCACTCCATCAGGGCGGCGCCGCCCATGGCGACCCAGACGCCCCATGCCGAGAAGGAGACGATGAAGAAGTAATCGCGGTCGCGCACCTCGCGCGCTACGGCCCGGCCGGGGAATTCGGAGTACCCGTACTTGAAGTTGAGATAGAAGATCAGCGCGAGCGTGACCGTGACGACGAGCGTCGTCATCACGGCGGCCTGGCGCGGCTCCGCCTTCCAGTGACGCCAGGCACCGAGCAATCCCAGGGCGCCGAAGCCCAGGGCCAGCGCCCGGGCTGCGGTGTCGGGCAGGTCGCGTCCCCATTGCCACGAGAAATACTGCGCCCACATCGCCAGCTGGCCGAGGAGGTCGGCCTGCCGCTGCAGCACCGGTGGCTTGCCGTACTGCGCCCGCAGCAGCACGTCGCGCAGCGCCGCCCAGGTGCTCGGGTCGCCCTCGTTCAGGTACGGATCAAGGTGGGCGCGGATCGGGAGGAACAGATAGACAGTCGCGGCGGCGGCGGCCGCCACCAGCGCGACGCCGATGAGCCGCGGCCGGATGAGGGTCCGCGCATCGGTGCGGACGACGAGCAGCAGGATGGCGGGCGCCGCCAGCAGTCCCATCTGGTGATTGGCGCTCGTCAGGACCAGCAGATACGCGATGAGGACCAGCAGCCGGTCGGGACGCTCACCCGCGGGATGATCGGCCCAGCGGATCGCCAGCCAGAGCATCAGGGTGATGGACAGCAGGCTGACGGTATACACCTTCTCGTTCACCACCGACTGATTCCAGACCGTGAACGCGGTGGCCCCGATGATCGCGCCGGCCGCGGCGATCAGGCGCCGCGGCGCCGGCCCCGCGACGATCGGGCGCAGCCAGCGCTCGGCGATGAGAAACCAGAAGCCGGCGGCCACGGCGCTGGTGACGGCGGCGAACAGGTTGATGCGCGCGCCGTAGTCGGCCGCGAGCGGGAGCAGGCCCCACACGTGGGCCATCAGCGTGAACAGAGGATTGCCGGGGGGGTGGGGAATGCCGAGCGCGTGCGCCGCCGCCATGTACTCGGGCGCGTCCCAGAACTGCGTGGTCGGGGCCAGGGTCGCGACGTACAGCGCGAGAATCCCGCCGGCGACGAGGGCCGCCCAGCCATAGGGCGGCGAGGATTTGGCGGTCTGCGCCATGGCGCTTCAGTACCCCGTTAGTGCCGGAATTGCCGGACCCCGGTCACCACCATGGCCAGGCCGCGCTCGTTCGCCGCCGCGATGACCTCCGCGTCGCGCACCGAGCCGCCGGGCTGGATGATGGCCGCCACCCCGGCGGCCGCCGCCTCGTCCACCCCGTCGCGGAACGGGAAGAACGCATCGCTGGCGAGCACGGCGCCGGTCGTGTCGTGCGCGGACAGCCGGGCCTTGTGGACCGCGAGGAACGACGAATCCACCCGGGACATCTGGCCGGCGCCGATCCCGATCGCCGCCTCATTCCGGGCCAGCAGGATCGCGTTCGACTTCACGCTCCCCACCGCCGCCCAGGCGAAGCGCAGGTCGTTCCACTCGGACTCGGTCGGCGCCCGTTCGGTCACGACCTTCCAGAGCGACTCCTGGGAGGTGTCGTAGGGCCGGAACCGGTCCTGCGCCAGCAGCCCGCCGCGCACCCGCTTGAAGTCGAGGGTGGCCTGGTCGTCGGGACGGGGCAGCTCGACCACGCGCAGGTTCTTCTTCTTGCGGAATACCTCGAGGGCTTCGTCGTGGAAGCGCGGGGCCACGACCACCTCGACGAACAGATCGGCCATCGCCTCGGCCGCGGGCCGGTCCACCACCGTGTTGAACGCGATCACCGAGCCGAAGGCCGAGGTGCGGTCGGTGGCGAAGGCCCGGGCGTAGGCGTCGGCGGCGGTCGCGCCGAGGGCGATACCGCACGGCGTGGTGTGCTTGATGATGGCGCAGGCGATCCGCTTGGGCCACGGCTGCACCGCGGTGACGGCCGCGTCCACGTCGAGCAGGTTGTTGAACGACAGCTCCTTGCCGTGCAGCTGGTGGAGGTCGCGCAGGCCGGGCTCGTCGGCGACGTACAGGGCGGCGCGCTGGTGGGGGTTCTCGCCGTAGCGCAGCGCCTGCGCCCGGTCCATGATCAGCGTCAGCCGCTCGGGCAGCTCGCTGTCGCGACGGGAGAACCAGCTCGTGATCGCGGCGTCGTAGGCGGCGGTGTGCGCGAACACCTTCGCGGCGAGGGCGCGGCGCCGCTCGGGCGGCACGCCGTCGGCGCGCAGATCGGCCAGGGTCGTCTCGTAGTCGGCGGGATCGACCAGGACAATGACGTCGGCGTGATTCTTGGCGGCCGAGCGGAGCATGGAGGGGCCGCCGATGTCGATCTGCTCGATGACCTCGGCGTCCGGCACGCCCTCGCGCGCGGCGGTCTGCTGGAACGGGTAGAGGTTCACGGCGACGAGGTCGATCGGCGTGATGTCGTGGGCCAGCAGCGCCGCCTGGTCCCCCGCGTGGTCGCGCCGCGCCAGCAGGCCGCCATGCACCTTGGGGTGCAGCGTCTTCACGCGGCCGTCCATCATTTCCGGGAAGTCGGTGACCCGCTCGATCGGGATCACCGCGATGCGCTCGCGCCGCAGCGCCTCGGCGGTGCCGCCGGTCGAGACGATCTCCCAGCCCAGCGCCGCGAGCCCCTGGGCGAAGGGCACCAGCCCGCGCTTGTCCGAGACCGAGAGGAGCGCTCTCACCACTCCTCCGCGGCGGCGCGCACCACGTCGGCGAGACTCACGAGGTCTTTCAGGTCGATCACCTCGGCGGGGGAATGGGAGTAGCGCAGCGGCCAGCCGATCGGCACGTCCACGACGCCGTAGGGCACGAACATCGAGCCGTCGTTGCCGCCGTTGGTGGTGCCGATCTGCAGCGCCAGCCCCCGGGCGCGCGCGATGCGCGCCAGGGAATCGACCGCGGCCGCCGGCGTCACCGAGGAGTTGTCGAGCGCCCGGATCACGGCGCCCTTGCCGATCGGCGCCACGGCGAAGGCGGTCGGCTCGAGCGGCGAATCGGCGGAGACGAAGGTGTCTATCGCGTGCACCCGGACCGGCGTGGTGCCGAGCGCCGCCGCCGCGGCCCGCGCGCCCTCGAGGCCGATCTCCTCACGGGTGCTCCAGATGAAGGCCACGCTGTGCCGCAACAGGGAGCGGTTCAGGTGGCGCACGGCGAGCACCAGGCTCGCCGCGCCGACGCGGTCGTCGAAGGAGCGGCCGGTGGCGCGGGTGCCGGCGAGCCGCGTGTACTGCTTCGGCATCGTGACGGTCTGTCCCGCCGCGATCCCCATGGCGGCCGCCGCCTCGGGCGTGGCGGCGCCGACGCTGGCGCTGACCGTCCGCGGCTGGTGCGTCGTGCCCATCGCGGTATCGCGCGGGAGGAACACGCCCGCCACGGCGCCGCGAGGCGTGTGGACCAGGGCCGCCTGGCCCTCGAACAGCGACTGCCAGAACCCGCCGCGCATGCTCAGCGCGAGCGTGCCGTCGGCGCGAATCGAGTCCACGCGGTAGCCGATCTCGTCCATGTGCGCCACGAACACGACGAGCGGATCGCCGGTGCCGACCTTCAGCCACAGGTTGCCGGCGCTGTCGGTGGTCGGCTTGGCCCAGTCGGGCAGCATGCCGGCGACGGCGTCGCGCACCGCGCCTTCGGAGCCCGACACGCCGTAGCGCTCGACCAGCGTAGCCACCACGTCCTGCGCCTCCGCCAGGCGTCCGGCCGGCGTCGCCGGGTAAGTGCCTTCCACGCGGCGTTCCTGGGGCGGGGCGGGCGGCATGCCGTCGGTCGGGCGCGCGGCTGCCGCCGTTCCCTCGCCGATCCAGTGGGCGAGATCCGCCGCGAGCGCGCTCGCGGAGTCGAGCGCCACGGTCTCGACCGCCGTCCCGCGGTATTGCACGGGGAGCGTGGCCTCACGGATCGCGGTGAAGGGTCCGTGCAACGCGGACAGAGCCGAGACTCCGGGCCGTCCCGTCTGGAGCGTCTGCACCGCGAAGGCCACCACCACGCTGCCGCCGGGTGCGGGGTGAGCGGCCGCGGCGGTGAGCAGCGCCGCACACGCGGCCCGCGACCCTGCCGCGGGGGCGGCGAGCAGGCCGTCGCCGTAGCGCTGCGGGCGTTTGGCGAGGGTGACCGGCGCGAGGACCTCGATGCCCAGCTCCGTGATTTCCGCGGCCGACGCGGCGCCGACGTCCACCCAGGCGTCATCCACGCTGAACGGCTGCTCGCCGGCGGCGGCGCGGCCGCGTGTCAGGTGCACGGAGCGCACGGCGACGACGCCGGGCACGGCGCCGCGTCGTCCCCACACGGTGACCCGCTGTCCCTCGATCTGCTGATCGAACAGCGCGCTCGTGATGCGGCCCACGCGGCGCAGCCGCAGCAACCCTTCCGAGGTGACATTCCCCACGACGAATCCCGCTTCGTCCAGGTCGCAATAGACGAGGCGCCGGGGATCACCCGAGCCGAGCGTGAGGACCACGTTGCCGATGCGATCGCGCGTGGCGCCGGGGAGCAGGCGGAGGATGGTGTCGGTGACGGCGCGCTCGTACCCGGAGACGGCGGTCATGGCGGCGAGGCGGGGGGCGAGCGTGGAGACGGCTTGGGCGGTCAGGCGGTCAGGCGGTCGGGCGGTCAGCGTGAGTGCGGCGAGAATCGCGGCCTGCAACAACCGTCCGCCTGACCGCCTGACCGCCCGTCCGCCCGCCAATTCTGTCATTGCGAATGGCCCTCAGTGTGTAGTCGCCGTGCCAGCTCCAGCACCACCTGCGGCAGCAACTCGTGCTCGACGGCCAGGACCCGGGCGGCGAGCGTCTCCGCGGTATCGCCGGGGAGGACGGGAACCGTGCGCTGCGCGATGATGGGGCCGCGGTCGTACTGCTCGTCCACGTAGTGCACCGTGGCGCCGGATTCGGTCGCTCCGCTCGCCAGCACCGCGGCGTGCACCCGGTGGCCGTACATCCCGGGCCCGCCGAAGGCGGGGAGCAAAGCCGGGTGGATATTAATCATCCGGCGGGGAAACCGCGCGACCGCGGCGGCGGGGATGAGCTTGAGGTAGCCGGCGAGAACGACGAGGTCAGCGTCGCCGAGCGCGGCGAGCAGCTCGGCCGCGTCGGCGGGGTCGCGCAGCACGACGCCCGGGATCCCCGCGGCGCGGGCGCGCTCCAGGGCTCCGGCGTCTGCCCGGTTCGAAACGACGCGGGTGACCCGCGCGGGAGCCGCCGGGCCGCAGGCGTCGAGCAGCGCCTGGAGGTTCGTGCCGCCGCCCGAGGCGAGCACGGCGACGCGAACCGGGGGCACTAGGACGGCGGCCGGCAGTCGTCCGGGCGGTCTTCGGTGCCAATGGGGTCCACCGGCTTGCGCCCGCTGCTGACGGTCAGCGTGTAGCGGCCGGTCTGGCGCAGCGGCTTGGCGGTGGTGTTGACGATGATCGTGTCCGGCGCGCTGGACGGAGCGGTGAACACGACCCGCGAGGCGCAGCCCGGTCCCCCGTCGTCATTGACGATGGAGGAATCGGCGGTCCCCCGCACGATGAGCACGGGGTCGAACTCGGCGGACGAGAGATCGATCGTCACGTCCTGGCCGGGTCGCGCGGACACGATCCAGCGCTGGTAGTACGTGGTGTCGGGGTAGAGCGGGTCCGTTTCGCTGAGGCTGCCGTTCACCGTCTGCCCCACGGCGATCTCGCGCAACGCCCCGCCCAGGCTGGGAGCGCTGCGGCAATCCCCCGGCGCGTCGCGGGTCGCCGTCGCATCCACGGGCTTCGATCCCTCGCTGACGGCCAGGGTGAACCGCCCGGTCTGGCTGTGCGGGCTGCTGGTGGTGTTGACGAGAATCGTGACCGGACTGCTCGATCTCGCGGTGAACACGACGCGGGAGGCACACTTGGGCCCGCCGTCGTCGTTGACCATGGAGGTGTCGGCCGCGCCGCGCACGATGAGCACCGGATCGAAGTCGGTGGACGAGAGGTCGATCGTGACGTCCTGTCCCGCCCGGGGTGTGAGCTGCCAGCGCTGGTAGTACGTGGTATCGGAATAGACCTCGTCGTCATCCGTGAGCCGTCCGGCGACGGCCTGCCCGACGGCGATCGTCCGGCCGCTGGTGGCCGCGGTGGACGTCGCCAGGGGCTCCGCCCGCTGCGCGAGGGCGGGCTTACGGAGGAAGCCCTGCGCTTCCGCGACGGCGGCGGGGTCCATGTGCATGTTGCGGATGGCGTCGGTGGCGGTGGCGAAATTCAGCGACTGGCCTCGCTCGATCGTGCTGCGGATCACCCCGATCACCTGACTCTGGGCATTGAGCAGAGGCGCGCCGCTCGAGCCGTGCGAGATCGGCGCCGAGATCTGCAGCAGCTTGTTGCCGCTCACCACCCGCGACGCCGAGATGATCCCCTTGGACAGCGTGCCGGGAAGCTGGCCCAGGGGATTGGAGACGACGCTGATCTCATCGCCGTCCTTCGCCGCGGCGCTCGAGCCCCAGCGGAGCATCGCCGGCGGCGTGCCGCCGACCTGCAGCATCATCACGTCCTTCGAAGTGTCCGAGGCGGCCACCGTGCAGCGCATCGTTTCGCCATCCGACAACTCGATCGAGCATCCGGCGGCGTCCGAGAGCACGTGGGCCGCGGTGACCACCATGCCTTCGGGCGCGACGAAGAAGCCGGTGCCGCTGGCCACGGCCTGACCGTCCGCGTCGAGCGCGTGTACGGTCACGACGGCCTTGCGGATCGTCTCGAGGCTCATCGGGCCGCCCGGTTGCTGGGCGAGCAGCGGGGTGGCGGCGGCCGCGAGGGTCGCCAGGGTCAGCGGGGAACGGATGCGCACGGACGGCTCCTGGGGCGACGGACGGTGGTGTTGCCGATCAGCAAATTTGGTGAACGCGCCTCGCGGGCACAATCTTCAGCCTTCCGCTCGCACTCACGCCTTCATGATCCTGATCACAGCGCCCTCGAGATCCGGGACCACTTCGACGCCGAGTGCTTCGGCCTGCGCGCGGTGGCGCTCGCCCTGTCCCGTGAGCACGAGCAGCCCCCTCCCGCCCAGCCGGCGGGCCGGCGCGACGTCGCTCGGCCGGTCACCCACGAACCAGGACCGGGTCAGGTCGATCTCCAAATGGGCCGCGGCTTCCTCGAACAGCTTCGTGCCCGGCTTGCGGCACAGGCAGGGCGCGGTGAACTCGGGGTGGTGGGGACAGAAGAAGGAAGCGTCGAGCCGCGCCCCTTCGACGGCGAGCAGGTCGGCCAGGCGGCGCTCCACGGCGCGGTAGTCCGCCTCGGTGAAGAGCCCGCGGGCGATGCCCGACTGATTGCTCACGACCACCGTGAGCCAGTCGGACTCGTTGAGCCGGCGGATGGCGCGGGCGGCTCCGGGGAGCAGGTGCACCGCGGCGGGGTCCTTCAGGAACCCCGGATCGTCCACGATCGTCCCGTCCCGATCGAGGAACACCGCACGGCGTGCCGCCTCAGCCACCGAGCGCGTCTGCCACGCCCTGCGCGACCGTCGCGATCTGGTCGGGGAGAATGGTCCGCGGGTCGAGCACCACGTGGCCGTTCTCGATGCGGGCGATGATGGGCGGATCTCCGCCCCGCAGCCGCTCGACCAGGCCGTCAGCCGTCAGCCGGTCAGCCGTCAGGCGGACCAGCCACGTCTTGAGTTTCGTCTCGGGGAACGAGCCGCCGCCGACTTCGGAGAATCCCTCGACGATCTCGCCGCCATTCACGCCCTTGTTCAACGTCTCTGCTCGACGCCTCAGCTCGACGTCTTCGATCGTGAGCATCCTCAGGGTCGGGATCTCTTTCCTGGCGGTGTCCGGATCCCGGTACAAACCGAGCGTGGCCTCGAGTGCCGCGAGGGTGAACTTGTCGGCGCGCACCGCGCGCGCCAGCGGGTCGCGCTTGCACGCCTCGATCGCCGTCTGCTTCCCGACCACGATCCCCGCCTGCGGTCCGCCGAGCAGCTTGTCGCCGCTCACCACCACGACGTCCACGCCGCTCGCCACTGCCTCGCGCAGCGTCGGCTCTCCCGTGAGGCCCCAGCGCGAGAGATCGAGCAGCAGGCCGCTGCCCAGATCGTACAGGCTCGCCGCGCCCGAGGCGCGCGCCAGCTGCGCCAGGTCCGCGGCGGCCACCTCGGCGGTGAAGCCGGTGAGCCGGAAGTTCGAGCGGTGGACCTTGAGCAGGGCGCGGGTCGCCGGGGTGATCGCCTTCACGTAGTCGTCGAGGTGCGTGCGGTTGGTCGTGCCGACCTCGACGAGCCGCGCGCCCGAGCGCGCCATGATGTCGGGCACCCGGAACGCACCCCCGATCTCCACCAGCTCGCCGCGCGATACGATCGCTTCGCCGTCGCGCGCCAGCGCGGAGAGCGCGAGCAGCAGCCCCGATGCCGCGTTGTTCACCACCATGGCGTCTTCGGCGCCGGTCAGCTCGATCAGCAGGTCGCGGCAGATGGCGTGGCGCGACCCACGCGCCCCGCGGCCCAGGTCGTACTCGAGGCTGGCGTAGGAGCGGGCGACGGCCGTCATCGCCGCCACCGCGGCTGGCGCGAGCAGCGCCCGGCCGAGGTTGGTGTGCAGCACGACGCCCGTGGCGTTGATCACGGGCACGAGCGATGGCGCTCCCAGGCGCGCGAGCTGCGCGCGCACCGCCGCCGGCCATCCCGCCGCGGGGGGCGCTCCGCCGACCGAGCGCGCGCCCTCGACCGCGGTGCGCACCGCGCGCACCACCAGCGGACGCGGGTGGCCGGCCGTCAGCGCGGCGATGGCGGGGTCGGCGAGGAGCGCGTCGACCGAAGGCAACCCGCGCCGGGGATCGCTCACGGTCGGGTCGAGTCGCGCCGGGCGCGCGTGGTGTCCTGCGCCACGGGCTTGGGCTTCGGCACGACGAGCACCGCGTGTCCACCGCCGGCGGCGCCGTTCAGGTTCCGGACCCGGAGCACTTCCACGTAGTACCGGCCCCCCGGAGCGAGCGGCGCCTCGAACAGCATCATGAGTTTGTCCTGGGGGACGGGACGCTGTCGCAGGAGGGCGTGCAGCGCCGAGGTGTCCTGCGCCGGAGGAGGGGCGCCGCCGCCCGCCACCTGGGGGGGAGGCGGTGGGGGGGCGACCGTATCGACTTCGCGGTCGGGGTTGGTGTCGCGCGGAGTCGGCGTGCGTTTCGTAGTGTCCTGGGCGGCGCGTTGCCGCGCCGCGAGGGAGTCGTAGTCCTCCTGGCGGAGCAGCCCGCGCACCCGGACCGGGGTGGAATCGGGCAATGCCAGGACGCGAACGCCGAGGGACTCGGGGGCCTGCGCGGGGTCGAGCGACTGCGTGAACGTGACGCGGGCGGTGACCGAATCCACCGGGTCGACCTGGCGCAGCCGCGGGCCGGCGGTGTCGTGCAGGAACGTCCACAGCACCACCGCGGCGCTCGAGTCGAGGGTGACCAGCGCGGAGTCGTACGCCTCGCGGCGGTCGCGCACGCGGTTGCCGTTCTGGTCCGCGATCGCGAACACGGCGTACCGGCCGGGCGGCAGGTTGTCCAAGTGGAAACTTCCGCTGGAATCGACGAGGGCGAGATAGGCGATGGTGTCGGGGAGCGGCAGCGCGCGGATCAGTCCACCCACGAGCGACCGCTGCTCCACCCATGCCACGGCCGCGCCGCTCAGGCTGGCGTGGGGGATCGCCGGCCCCGTACTGAAGACGATCGTGCGGCGTTCTTTCAGGGTGTTGCGCCGCAGGTCCGCGATCCCGGGAAGGACCTGGAGCTGATAGACGCGCCCCGGCTTCCATCCTTCCTTGGGTCTGATGTGGATCGAGGAGCGGTGCCAGGACACCTCGACGGGCCCCGCGGTGGGCGAGAGCAGAATGCGCGATGCCAGACCCGCCGTGGCGCCCACCCCACCGCCGCCGCTCTGCTCGTCGATGACGCCGTCGAACTGGATCACCGCGGCGCCGCGCGGATTGGGCACGACCGCCCCGGACTCCGGATACACGCCGATGATGACCGGCGGCTTGTCGTCGGGCGGCCCGCCGGGCGGTTCGCCCGTGTTGGCGCAGGCCGCCGCCAGGGCGAGGGCGAGCGCGAGGGGGACGGCGGCACCGCGGCGCTTCAGGAGCATCCCAGGGCGCCCAGCTTCGCGGCCAGCACGTCGCGCTGGGTGCGCCACGCCTCCTGCTTCTCCCGCTCCCGGGCCACGACCTCGGCGGGCGCGCGAGCCACGAAGCTCTCGTTGGCGAGCTTCGCGGCGAGTCCGTCGAGCTGCTTGTCGAGACGCTGCAGCTCGTCGGAGAGCCGCCGGCATTCCTGCTTGATGTCGATCGCGCCGGCCAGCGCGACCACGACCTCGCTGCCGTCGGTGAGCACCGCGTGCGCGCCCTCGAGCGCTTCGCCGTCGGTGGCGAGCGACTCGAGCTGGGCGAGGCGCAGGATCGTTTCGTGCTCGGCTTCGATGGTCGCCCGCGCCGACCGCCCGGCCGGTCGGATCGCGGCCGCGAGGCGCGCCTTGGGCGGCACGCGGTATTCCGCCCGGATGTTGCGGATCGCCGTGATCGCCTGCTGCACCGCGCCGAACTGCGCATCGGCGTCGGGATTGGCCCACGCCGCGTCGGCCGCCGGCCAGGGCGCCAGGATGAGGAGCTCGCCCGGGCGGCGTCCCGGGAGCTTCTGCCACAGCTCCTCGGTGATGAACGGCACGACGGGATGCAGCAGCCGCAGCGCCGTGTCCCAGCAGTGCGCCAGCACGGCCTGCGCGGTCCGCGCGCTCGCGTCGTCGGCGCCCAGGCGGGGCTTCACCGTTTCCACGTACCAGTCGGCCAGCTCGCCCCAGGCGAACTCGAAGCAGCGCCGGGCCGCCTCGTCGAGGCGGAACTGCTCGAGCGCCGCGGTCGCCTCGGTGACCGCCCGTTGCGCCCGCGACAGGATCCAGCGGTCCGCGAGCGTGAGCGTCCGCGGATCCTGGTCTTCGAGCCGCGGCACCTCGGCGGGCAGCTGGGCCAGGATGAAGCGGGCGATGTTCCAGAGCTTGTTGGCGAAGTTGCGGCCCGGCGCGAACGTCGTCTCGAGGTCGGCCGGGTCGAGGATCACGTCGGCGCCGAGCGAGCCGCCGGCGATCAGCGTCCAGCGCAGTGCATCCGCGCCGAACAGCTTCACCACGTCCAGCGGATCGATGCCGTTGCCGAGCGACTTCGACATGCGGCGGTGCTTGGTGTCGCGCACCGTGCCGGTGAGGTAGACGGTGCTGAACGGCTTCTTCCCGAGGAAGTGGTAGCCGGCCATCAGCATGCGCGCGACCCAGAAGAACAGGATCTCCGGCGCGGTGACGAGCGTGTGTCCCGGATAGTAGCGGCGCAGGTCGGGCGTCTCTTCGGGCCAGCCGAACGTGGCGAACGGCCACAGCCACGAGGAGAACCAGGTGTCGAGCACGTCCGGGTCCTGCTCCACGGGGCCGCCGCACTCGGGGCAGGCGGCCGGATCCTCCCGGTCGGCCCACTGGTGGTGACAGCGCGTGCAGGTGAATACGGGGATCCGATGACCCCACCAGAGCTGCCGCGAGATGTTCCAGTCGCGGATATTCTCCATCCAGTTCAGGAACGTCGCGTGCCAGCGCTCCGGCACGATGCGGAATTCGCCTCGGCTGTAGGCCGCGAGCACCGGCTCGGCGAGCGGCTGCATCCGCACGAACCACTGGTCGGAGAGCCGCGGCTCGACAATCGAGTCGCAGCGGTAGCAGCGCCGCACGGCGTGCTGGTGCGGCTCGGTCTTGACGAGCAGGCCCAGGGCCTCGAGCTGCCGCACGATCTTCTTGCGGGCCTCGAAGCGGTCGAGTCCCGCGAGGTCGGCGGGGACGCGGGGCTCGGTGTCACCCTTGCGGTCGCCGCCGTCGTCGCCCATGGTGCCGTTCTCGCGGATGACGAGCGGCATCGCGAGCCCATGGCGCAGCCCGATCTCGAAATCGTTGGCGTCGTGGGCCGGCGTCACCTTGACGAATCCGGTGCCGAACTCTTTCTCCACCGCCGCGTCGGCGAGCACCGGGATCTCGATGCCCGTGATCGGGAGCCGCACCCGCTTGCCGATGAACGGCGCCCCGCGGGGGTCGTCGGGATGCACTACCACGGCCGTGTCGCCCAGCAGCGTCTCCGGCCGCGTCGTGGCGACCGTGACGTAGCCGCTGCCCTCGACCAGCGGATACTGGATGTAGTAGAGCGTACCGCTCGTATCGCGGAACTCGGCCTCCTCGTCGGAGAGAGCGGTGAGGCAGCGCGGGCACCAGTGGATCACCCGGTGGCCGCGGTAGATCAGCCCCCGCTCCCACAGGTGCACGAACACTTCGCGCACCGCGCGCGTGTACGCGGGATCGAGCGTGAAGCGGGTGCGGCTCCAATCGCACGACGCCCCGATCTGCTTGAGCTGCTCGAGGATCGTACTGCCAGTGGCGCGCACGAACTCCCACACACGCGCGACGAACGCCTCGCGCCCCACATCGAACCGGGTCTTGCCCTCCTTGGCGATGAGGCGCTCCACCACGTTCTGCGTGGCGATGCCGGCGTGGTCCGTCCCGGGGAGCCACAGCGCCTCCCGCCCGCGGGCCCGCTCGAAGCGGATGAGCACGTCCTGAATCGTGTTGTTCAGGCCGTGGCCCATGTGCAGGACTCCGGTCACGTTGGGCGGCGGGATGACGATGACGTAGGGCTCGCGCCCCGGGCCGGGGACGGGGGCGAAGGCGCCGCGCTCCATCCAGGTGCGGTACAGGCCCGCCTCGACGGCGCCGGGGACGTACTGGGGGGGGAGGTCGAACGGTCGCGGCATTCCACCATAATAACCGGGGCGGATGGGCGGATAGGCGGATGGAGGCGAGGACTCCGGGCGGCCTTTCCGCCTTGTCTCTGATCCGCCAATCCGTCTATCCGCCCATCCGCCGTCTTTGTAGAATTCGCCATGCCTGAAGATCCCAACGTCATCTCGTCGAGCCGCCTCGCGCGCTGGCTCCTGCTGCTGGTCCTGGTGGTGGCCGGCGTGGTGCTCTACTTCCGCTCCGGAACCCGGCTCGCACCCTTCGGCTCCGTGGAGCCCGCCACCGCCGTCGACACGTCCCGCTGACCATGCCGGCCACCGCGATTCGCGTCACTCTCCCCGACGGGAGCACCAGGGAACTGCCCGCCTCGGCCACCGGGGCCGATCTCGCCCAGAGCATCGGACCTGGACTCGCCAAGGCGGCCGTCGCCGTGCGCGTCAACGGGGAAGTGCGGGATCTGGCCCGTCCGCTCCCGGACGGCGCCACCGTGGCGATTCTCACCGACCGCGACCCGCAGGCGCTGGACGTGCTGCGCCATTCCTCGGCGCACGTGCTGGCCACGGCGGTGCGGGAGCTGTTTCCGCACGCCCGGATCGGCTTCGGACCGGCGATCGAAGACGGCTTCTACTACGATTTCGAGGTGCCGGCGCCGTTCACTCCGGAGGACCTCGAGAAGATCGAAGCGCGCATGCGGGACGTGGCCGCGGCCGACTACCCGTTCGTGCGCGAGGAGGTAGATCGGGACGAGGCCAAGCGCCGCTTCGTCGAGGATCCGCTGAAGCTCGAGCGCATCGACGACCTGGGGCAGAACGAAGTGATCTCGGTGTACACCGACGGTCCCTTCGTGGACCTGTGCCGCGGGCCGCACCTCGCGAGCACGGGGAAGCTCAAGCACTTCAAGCTGCTGCACGCGGCGGGGGCGTACTGGCGCGGCGACGAGCGGCGCCAGATGCTGCAGCGCATCTACGGCACGGCCTGGTTCAAGAAGGAAGACCTCGAGGCGTACCTCCATCGCCTCGAGGAAGCGCGCAAGCGCGACCACCGCGTGTTGGGCAAGCAGCTCGATCTCTTCTCGATCCAGGAGGACGTGGGGCCGGGGCTGATCTTCTGGCATCCCAAGGGGGCGATGCTGCAGTTCCAGCTGCGCCGCTTCGTGGAGGACGCGATCCTCGCGCGCGGCTACGAGCTCGTGTACACCCCCCACATCACGCGCGAGCAGCTGTTCGTCCGGTCCGGCCACCTGCCGTACTACGAGGAGAACCAGTTCCCGGCGATGGCCGCGGCGGCGGGAGACGCCGAGAGCGTGCGCTATCGCGTCAAGCCGATGAACTGTCCGATGCACATCCTCGTCTACAAGGCGCAGCAGCGCAGCTACCGCGATCTGCCGCTGCGGCTCGCGGAGATCGCGAACGTGTACCGCAACGAGCGCTCCGGGACGCTGCACGGGATGCTGCGCGTGCGGGGTCTGACGATGGACGACGGGCACCTGTTCCTGCGCGAGGACCAGATCGAGGACGAGATCGCGACCTGCGTGGACCTGGTGGACTACGTCTTCCGGAGGACCTTCGGCATCGAGTACCGGCTCGACCTCGCGACCCGGCCGCCCGAGCGCCTGGGCGACGACGCGATCTGGGACCGCGCGGAGGCGGCGTTGAAGGGAGCGCTGGAGCGGCTGAAGCTGACCTATCGCCTGGACGAGGGCGGCGGCGCGTTCTACGGGCCCAAGATCGACGTCAAGTTCAACGACGCCATCGGCCGCGAATGGCAGGGGGCGACGATCCAGCTCGACTTCAACCTGCCCGAGCGCTTTGCGCTGGAGTACACGGGCGAGGACAACCGGCCGCACCGCCCGGTGATGATCCACCGCGCGATCTTCGGCACGATGGAGCGCTTCGTCGGCTTTCTCATCGAGCACTTCGCCGGGGCGTTCCCGCTGTGGCTCGCGCCGGAGCAGGTGCGCGTCCTGCCCATCGCCGACGCGCAGCTCGAGGCGGCGCGCGGCGTGGCCGATACGCTGCGCCGCGCGGGACTGCGGGTCCAGCTCGACGAGCGCAGCGACACCCTGAACTACAAGATCCGCGACGGGGAGATGCAGAAGATCCCCTATCTCGCGGTCGTGGGGCAGCGGGAGGCCGAGGCCGGCGCGGTGGCGATGCGGGCCCGGGGAGCCGGCAAGAAGCAGACAGTGTTAGGGATAGATGAGGCGGTGCGGCGCCTGACCGAGGAGGTTCGCACCCGCTCCCTCACGCCGTTAATATGAATTGCGGATTGTGGATTTCGGATTGGAGAATTTGAGGAACGGATCATGGCCACTGATCAGACTACTCCGGTTATCGTCTCCGCCTGTCGCACGCCGATCGGCCGGTTCCTGGGCGGCCTGTCCCCCCTCACGGCGCCGAAGCTGGGCGCCCTGGTGGTGAAGGAGGCCGTGCGCCGTGCCGGCATCGACGCCGGGGCGGTGGATGAGGTCATCCTGGGCAACGTGCTGCAGGGCGGCGAGGGGCAGGCCCCGGCGCGGCAGGCGGCGATCCATGCGGGGCTTCCCGGCACGATCCCGAGCCTGACCATCAACAAGGTCTGCGGCTCGGGGCTCAAGGCCGTGATGCTGGCGGCGCAAGCGGTGAAGGCCGGCGACGCGCAGTGCGTGGTGGCGGGCGGGATGGAATCGATGTCGAACGCCCCTTTCTATTTGTATGGACTGCGGGGCGGGGTGAAGGCGGGCAATCAGCCGCTCACCGACGGCATGATCCACGACGGCCTGTGGGACTCGTTCTCGAACCAACACATGGGGAATCTCGCCGAGTACACGGCGAAGAAGGCGGGCGTGTCGCGGGCGGATCAGGACGCCTTCGCCCTGGCGAGTCACCGCAAGGCGGTGGCCGCGATGGAGGCGTGCCACTTCAAGGCCGAGACGGTGGCGGTGGAGATCGCGGGGAAGAAGGGGCCCACCGTCATCGACAAGGACGAGGGCCCACGCGCCGATACGAGCCTCGAGGCGCTCGCCGCGCTCAAGCCGTCGTTCGAGAAGGACGGCAGCGTGACGGCCGGCAACGCGCCGGGATTGAACGACGGGGCGTCCGCGCTGGTCGTGACGTCGCTCGCCTTCGCCCGGACGCACGGCCTCCAGCCGCTGGCGCGCATCACGGCCTACGCCACCGGGGGCGGGGAGCCGAAGGATCTCTTCTTCGCCCCGATCGTCGCGGTCCAGAACCTGATGCAGAAGGCCGGCACCAGGATCGGGGACTACGACCTGATCGAGGCGAACGAGGCCTTCGCGGTCCAGGCGCTCGCCGACGGACGGGCGCTCGGCTGGGACTGGGACCGCGTCAACGTGAACGGCGGCGCCATCGCGCTGGGGCATCCGATCGGGGCGTCGGGCGCGCGTGTGCTGACCACCCTGCTGTACGCCATGAAGGACCGCGGCCGGCGCACCGGCCTGGCGACCCTCTGTCTCGGCGGCGGCAACGCCGTCGCGCTCAGCGTGGAGGCGATGTAAATGGATCGAGCGATCGTTCTGCCGAGTCCCGTGCTCACCTGGCGGCGCACGTCCGCCGTCGTGATGGGCGCCGCGCTGGTCGCCCTCGCCGCGCAGATCGCCGTCCCGCTGCCCGGGACGCCGGTGCCGCTGACGCTCCAGCCCCTCGCGGTACTCATCGTCGGCGGGCTGCTGGGGCCGTGGCTGGGCGCGTCGAGCCTGCTATTCTACCTCGCCCTCGGCGCCGCCGGACTTCCCGTGTTCACCCCGATCGGGCTGCCCGGAGTGGCCCGCCTGATCGGTCCTACGGGGGGCTACCTGCTGGCCTATCCGCTCGCGGCCTACGCGGTGGGGACGCTGTCGAGCGGGCGTGCGGGTCGGGCGCCCGGATACCTGCGTCTCGTGGTGGCGGCGCTCGCGGGGCTGGTGTTGATCTATCTGGGCGGGCTGGTGCAGCTGTGGGTGTACGCCGGGAATATCCGCGCGGCGGCCCGCTTCGGCACGCTGCCGTTCCTGGTCGGAGACCTGATCAAGCTCGGAGTCGCCGTGCTGCTGCTTCACCTCACCCTTCGCCCGGTTCGCGCGCGCCTCTGATGGCGCGCGTTTCGTTTGTGGCCCGATTGCGGGAGATCGGCCGCGCGGTTCTCTGGCTGACGCTCTTCGCCGTCGTGGGCATCGGCGTGATGGTGGTGCTGAGCGACGCCGTTCCTGCCGTGGGTGGTCCGCGGTGGGCGCTGGCGCGCGGCGGACTGTACGAGCTGGCTGGATTCTCCACCGGCACCTGGCTCGTGGGCCGGCTGGCGAACGGCTTCACCTGGGATCGCATGGGATGGCGTTCGCCGCGCACGCTGCCGCGGCATTTCCTGCACGGGTTGGCCTTCGGCGGGGCGATGGCCGCGGTGGCGGTGCTGCTGGCCGTGTTGATCGACGGGGCAGCACTGCAGCTTGCCGGCCTGGAGGGATTCACGGCCGTCGCCGGGCCGCTGCTCATCGGACTGTGTGCTGCGGCGCTCTCCGAGGAGCTGATGTGGCGCGGGTACCCGCTGCGACGGCTGGCGGATGCGACCGGGCCCGGAACCGCGACGCTCCTGCTGGCCATCGGGTTCGCCGCGGCCCATCTCGGCAACGAAGGCATGAACCTGCTCTCGACGGTCAACATCGCGGTCGCGGGGTTGTGGCTGGGGGTGGCGTTCTTCTCGCGCGGCGGGATGGCCCTCGCCTGGGGGCTGCACCTGGGCTGGAACGCCGGGCTGAGCCTCGTGTTCGACGCCCCGGTCTCCGGCCAGGCGTTCAACGTGCCCGGCATGGACTACACTCCCGGGGCGCATGCCTGGCTCGACGGGGGCCCGTTCGGTCCCGAGGGCGGGTTGCTCGGGACGCTGGTGTTCGCCTGCGGCATGGTGCTCCTGTTGGGACGGGAGATTCGCCGCCCGCGGGCGTGGCTCGCCGAGGCGGCGGCGTGAGCCGGGTCGCGGTGCTGGGCGCGGGCACGATGGGGAGCGGGATCGCCCACGTGTTCGCGCAGCACGGCTGGGATACGCTGCTGGTGGACACGGTACCGGGAGCGCTCGAGCGCGCGCGCCAGACGATCGCGGCGAACCTCGACCGCCAGGTCAAGAAGGGGGCGCTCACCGCGGAGCAGAAGGCGGCGGCGCTGGACCGGCTCGTGACGGTGCCGGCGCTCGACGGGAAGCTGGGCGGGCCCGAGCTGGTGATCGAAGCGGCCACGGAGCAGCGCGAGACGAAGTTCGCGATCTTCCGCGAGCTCGACCGGGCGGCGCCGCCGGAGGCGATTCTCGCCACCAACACCTCGTCCATCTCGATCACCGCGATCGCCGCGCAGACGTCGCGTCCGGGTCTGGTGATCGGCATGCACTTCATGAATCCGGTGCCGGTGATGCCGCTGGTCGAGATCATCCGCGGGCTCGAGACCACGGACGCGACCACCGGCCGGACGGTCGCCATCGCGCAGGCGCTGGGCAAGACGCCGGTGGAAGTGCGCGACGCGCCCGGGTTCGTGTCGAACCGGGTCCTCATGCCGATGATCAACGAGGCGATCTTCTGCGTGATGGAGGGCGTCGCGACGCCGGACGCGGTGGACACGGTGATGAAGCTCGGCATGAATCACCCGCTCGGACCGCTGGCGCTCGCCGATCTGATCGGCCTCGACGTCTGCCTCGCGATCCTCGAGGTGCTGCACCGCGATCTCGGGGACGACAAGTACCGGCCGTGCCCGCTGTTGCGCACGATGGTGGCCGCCGGCCGCCTGGGCCGCAAGAGCGGGAGGGGGTTCTTTGACTACGGTCGTTGAGCACCCCACCGACGGGTTGAGCGATACGCAGCGCCAGATCGTGGATCTGGCGCGCGAGTTCGCGCGCGAGCACATCGCGCCGCACGCGGCGGAATGGGATCGCACCAAGACGTTCCCGCGTCCCGTGATCGACGAGCTCGGGCGCCTCGGCTTTCTCGGCATGACCGTCCCCGAGCGCTACGAGGGGATGGGGATCGACACCGTGACCTATCTCCTCGCGCTCGAGGAGATCGCCGCGGCCGACGCCTCGATCGCCGTGTCGATCAGCATCCAGAACGCGATCCCCGCCACGATGCTGGTGCGCCACGGCAGCCCCGCGCAACAGGAGCGCTGGCTGAAGCCGTTGGCGCGCGGCGAGCTGCTCGTCGGGTTCGCGCTGTCGGAGCCGGACGCCGGCTCGGATCCCGCCGGGATGCGGGCCCAGGCGGTGCGGGACGGCGAGGGGTGGGTGCTGAACGGCATGAAGGCGTGGGCGACCAATGGGGGGACGGCCGACCTCATGATGGTCATGGTTCGCACCGACACCCCCGCCGATCGCCGCGGCGCCAAGGGGATCTCGACCTTCATCGTCCCCACGTCGACCCCGGGCTATCGGGCGGGCGCTCCCGAGGACAAAATGGGTCTGCGCGCGTCCAACACGACCACGATCGCGCTCGAGGACCTGCGCCTCCCCGCCGACGCCCTGCTGGGTGAGGAGGGGATGGGGTTCGTGTACTCGATGGAGGGGCTCGACGCCGGGCGCCTCGGCATCGCGACGCAAGCCGTGGGGAGCGCGCGGCGGGCGCTCGAGCTGGCGGTGGCGTACTGTGCCGAGCGGCGGCAGTTCGACCAGCCGCTGCGCGAGTTCCAGGGCGTGCAGTTCAAGCTGGCGGACATGGCGACGCGCGTGGCCGCCGCCCGCGCGCTGACGCAAAGCGCCGCGGCCCGCCGC
>DATGDT010000171.1:0-18978 GCA_035310725.1 Gemmatimonadales bacterium | reverse complement strand
GCGTTCGCGAACGGCGTCTGGGCGACGAAGAGCTCGGGGCGCACCGACCAGTCCAGGGTGGTCAGGACGTCGGTATAGAGCTGGTTGAGTCTCGGGAACTGCGTGGGTCCCACGCGGACGGCATCGGCCTGGAACAGCAGGCGGACGCCGCGCTCGCCCAGGAAGCCGTAGATCTTCTTCAGGACTTCGTCGAAGCCCGGCACGGAGCGGAGCGATTGGAGCGCGGCCCGGTCGGCCGGATGCTCCCACGCGACGGGGGCGATCTGGGTGAGGATCTTGCGGGGCCGCGCTGCCGGCAGGCCGCCGCTGGTGGCATCGGTCATGGAAGACTCCGCAGAGTTGAACGCCTCACTACGAACCGGCCCCGCGCGTGTTTCGCTAGCCGGCGGCGAGCGCCTGGTCCAGATCCTCGATCAGATCCTCGATATCCTCGATCCCCACCGAGAGCCGGATCAGGCTGTCGGTGAGCCCCATCTTCTGCCGCAGCTCCGGTGGGACGCTGGCATGGGTCATCGATGCGGGGTGGCCGATCAGGCTCTCCACGCCCCCCAGCGACTCGGCCAGGGCGAACACCTTGGTGCGCTCCACCACCCGTCGTGCGAACGCGGGGTCACCCAGCTCGACGGAGAGCATGCCGCCGAACCCGCTCATCTGCCGGCAGGCGAGGTCGTGCTGGGGATGGGAGGGGAGGCCCGGATAGTACACCTGCCGTACGCGCGGATTGTGCGACAGCCACTCGGCGACGCGGCGGCCATTGGCGTCGTGCTGGCGCATGCGCAGCGGGAACGTCTTGATGCCGCGCAACGCCAACCAGCAGTCGAACGGCCCCGGGACCGCGCCGGAGCCGTTCTGGATGAATGCCAGCCGCTCGGCGAGGTCGTCGCGCGGCGTCACCAGCATCCCGCCCACCATGTCGCTATGGCCGTTCAGGTACTTGGTGGTCGAATGGAGCACGACATCGGCGCCGAACTCGAGCGGGCGCTGGAAGCAGGGCGTGGCGAACGTGTTGTCCACGACGAGCAGGGCGCCGGCGCGCTTGGCGATCTCCGCCGTGGCGGCGAGATCGCACAGCCGCATCATCGGGTTGGTCGGGGTCTCGGCGTAGATCAGCTTCGTGCGCGGGGTCACAGCAGCGGCGACCGCGTCCGTGTCTCCCCCGTCCACGAACGTGAACGTCAGCCCGAGACGCGCCCAGATGAGCGTCATCTGGCGGTGGGTGCCGCCGTACACGTTCTCACCGCTCACGACGTGGTCGCCCGCGGATAGCAGCTTCATCAGCGCGTCCACCGCGGCGAGGCCGGAGCCGTAGGCGAGCCCGTGCTGCCCCCCTTCGAGGGCGGCCACGCTGCGCTCCAGGGCTTCGCGCGTCGGGTTGCGGGTGCGGCCGTACTCGTAGCCCTTGTGGCGGCCCAGTCCCTCCTGCACGTACGTCGAGGTCTGGTAGATGGGGGTCATCACCGCCCCGGCGAGCGGGTCGGGCACCATCCCGCCATGCACGGCCCGCGTGCCCATCCGGCGCCGCAAATCCGCGTCTAACGCCTTGGTCATGGCCGGGAACGTACCGACGCCTTTCGCCGCGAGCAAGCGACCCTTACGTTAGCCCGTGATGACGGGCCGAAACGGGCTTTCCTGCCTCGTGGTGGATGACGAACCGCGGCTGCGACGCGTGATCGCCCACCTGCTCGAGGGCGACGGGTTCCGCGTGCGCGAGGCCGGCACCGGGGTCGAGGCGTTGCGGGAGATGGAGGTGGACCCCGCGCCGCTCGTGATCTCGGATCTCCGCATGCCGGAAATGGACGGCGTCACGCTGTTGCCTCACCTCCTCGAACGCTGGCCCGACACCGCGGTCGTGATGGTCAGCGCCGTCGCCGACGTGGAGACCGCCGTCCAGTGCCTCAAGCTCGGCGCGCTCGATTACGTCAGCAAGCCGTTCAACCTGGGCGAGGTGCGCGCCCGGGTGGACCAGGCGCTGCAGCGCCGCCAGCTGCGGTTGGAGCTGCAGGGCTACCGGGCGGAGCTCGAGGCGCGGGTGCACGCGCAGGAGCGGCGCATCAAGGAGCTGTTCCTCGACCGGGTCGAAGCGCTCGCCCAGGCGCTCGAGGAGAAGGACGCCTACCTGCGCGGCCACTCGCTGCGCGTCGCGGAGTACGCGACGCAGACGGCCCGGCGACTCGGGTTCGATGAAGAAACGATCGACACGGTTCGGCTGGGCGCGCGGCTCCACGACCTCGGCAAGATCGGCGTGAGCGAGGAGATCCTGCACAAGCCGGCGAAGCTGACGCCCGAGGAGTACCGCCACATCATGGAGCACACGGTGATCGGCGCGCGCGTCCTCGGACCGCTGCTGCGGGACCGTCCCGGCGCCATCGCGATCGTGCGCTCGCATCACGAGCGCGTGGACGGCAAGGGGATGCCGGACGGTCTGCAGGGAGACGCCATCCCGGCGATCGTCCGGATCGTCTCGGTGGCGGATGCGTTCGACGCGATGACGAGCGAGCGCACCTACCGGCATTCGCTGCCGGTCGAGGAAGCCCTGGACGAGCTGCGCCGGCAACGGGGCGTCCAGTGGGATCCCACGGCGGTGGATGGGTTCCTGGACGCCTTCCCCGACGTCCACCAACTCCCCATTCCCACGCCCGACCTGTCCGCCGGACGCACTCCCCAGCCCGTCGGTTGACGCGGCGTTCCGTCCTCCCGTAACGTTCCGGCCATGCCCGACACCTTGATGGTCGGCGTCTCCGGAATCCGCGGCATCGTCGGCAAGGACCTGACCCCCGAGCTCGTCGCCCGTTACGCGGCCGCCTTCGGCGCGTGGGCCCGCACGGGGGGCGCGCGCCGTCCCCGGATCGTCCTGGGCCGCGACGCGCGGACGTCGGGCCCCATGTTCATGCAGGCGGCGGCATCCGGACTCGTGTCGGTCGGATGCGATGTGATCGACATCGGACTCACCACCACGCCCTCCGCGCAGCTCGCGGTGGAGCATCATCGCGCCGCGGGCGGCATCATCCTCACCGCGAGTCACAACCCGATCGAGTGGAACGCCCTCAAGTTCGTGGGCCCCGACGGCGTCTTCATCGACGAGACGGCGGGAGCGCAGGTGCGTGCCCTGGTCGCCGAAGGACCGATTCCCCGGGCCGATCATGGCAACCTCGGCGCCGTCATCACCGATGGGGAGGCGTTGAAGCGGCACCTCGCTGCGGTGGTGCGGCTGGCCGGCGTGGACGCGGCGCGGGTACGCAAGCGCCATTTCCGGGTCGCGCTCGATACCTGCCGCGGGGCGGGCGGCGCCATCATGCCGGCCCTGCTCGAGCGGCTCGGCTGCGAGGTCGCCGGCATCAATCTCGAGACCGACGGCCGGTTCCCGCGGCCTCCCGAGCCCATCCCGGAACAACTCGGAGCGCTGGGGGCCGTGGTGCAGCGGGTGCAGGCGGACATCGGCATGGCGGTGGACCCCGACGTGGACCGCCTCGCCCTCGTGGACGAGCAGGGAGAGCCGATCGGGGAGGACTATACGCTGGCGTTCGCGGTCCGGGCGGTGTTGGGAGGGACGAGGGAGGGGGGACGGGGGAAGGGTAAAGGCGCCGCCGGTGGCGAGGCGCCGGACCGTGTGGTGGTGTGCAACCTCTCGACCAGTCTGGTCGTGGAAGACGCGGCGCGTGATTGCGGCGCCCTGGTCGTCCGGGCGCCGGTGGGCGAAGCCCACGTGGCGCGGGCGATGATCGAGCGGGGCGCGCCGATCGGGGGGGAGGGCAACGGCGGCGTGATGTACCCGGCGCTCCACGTGGGACGCGACGCGCCGGTCGGCGCCGCGCTGATCCTCACGCTCCTGGCGCGCGACGGGCGCCGTGTGAGCGAGCTGGTGGCGGCCTCGCCCCGGTACGCGATCGTGAAGGACAAGGTGCCGCGCAGCCGGACGTCGGGACTGACGCAGGTCTACGCGGCCCTGCGGTCGCGGTTCGCGGATGCGACGGTGGACGAGCGCGACGGCCTCCGGCTGGGCTGGCGCGACCGCTGGCTGCATGTGCGGCCCTCGAACACCGAGCCCATCATCCGGTTGATCGCGGAGGCGCCGACGGCGGCGGAAGCGCGGCAGCTGGTCGACGTGGGACGACACTCATGTGCGGAATCGTAGGGTACACCGGTCGCAAGCAGGCCGCCGCGATCGTCCTGGAAGGCCTGAAGCGACTCGAGTACCGCGGGTACGACTCGGCCGGCATCGCCGTCGTGGGCGACGGCCGCCTCGAGGTGGTCAAGGCCGCCGGGAAGATCGCGGCGCTGGAGCAGGTGCTGGGCAGCCGGCTCCCCGCGGGCCGCACCGCGCTGGCGCACACCCGCTGGGCCACCCACGGGGCGCCCACCGACGTGAACGCCCATCCGCACTCGGACTGTGGCGGCACCCTCGCCGTCGTACACAACGGCATCATCGAGAACGCCACCGCGTTGCGGACGGCGCTGACGGCTCGGGGCCACGTCTTCCGCTCCGAGACGGACACCGAGGTGCTGGCCCATCTGATCGAGGATCTGCACGGGGCGGGGACCTCGCTGGGCCACGCCGTGGTGGCGGCGCTGCAGCAGGTGCAGGGCACCTACGGGATCGGGGTGGTGTCGACCCGGGAGCCGGACACGATCGTCGCAGCCCGGCGCGGATCGCCGCTGCTCGTGGCCATCGGCTCGGGCGAACACTTCGTGGCGTCCGATGCCGCCGCCGTGCTGTCGTACACGCGGTCGGTCGTGTATCTGGACGACGGCGAAGTGGCCATCGTGCGGCCCGATGACTACCGCATCCTCGACCTCGCCGCCGTCGAACAGGTCAAGGCGGTCACGCGGGTGGAGTGGGACGTCGGCACTATCGAGCGCGGCGGGCACGCGCACTTCATGCTGAAGGAGATCCTCGAGCAACCCGAGAGCCTGCGCAACACGCTGCGCGGACGTCTGCTCGAAGAGGACGGCGACGTGCACCTCGGCGGGCTGAACATCTCCGACGAAGAGCTGCAGCGCATCGACCGGATCGTGTTCACGGGGTGTGGGACGTCGTGGCACGCCGGCCTGATCGGCGAGTACATGATGGAGGAGCTGGCGCGCCTGCCGACCGAAGTCGAGTACGCCTCGGAGTTCCGCTATCGCAACCCGATCGTGGACGAGCGCACGCTGGTGGTGGGGATCTCGCAATCGGGCGAGACGGCGGACACCCTGGCGGCGTTGCGCGAGGCCAAGCGGCGCGGGGCCCGCACCCTGGGTCTCGTCAACGTGGTGGGCAGCACCATCGCGCGCGAGGTCGACGGAGGCATCTACCTGCACGCCGGTCCCGAGATCGGCGTCGCCTCCACCAAGGCGTTCACCAGTCAGATCGCCGCGCTGGCGCTGCTCACGCTCAAGATGGGGCGGCTGCGGACGCTCTCGATTCTCCAGGGGCGCGAGGTGGTCCGCGCGTTGGCGCGGCTCCCGGAGCTCGTCGAGCGCACCCTCGCCAAGGCGCGGGAGGTCGAGCAGCAGGCCGAGCGCATGATCCGCGCGACGAACGTGATCTATCTGGGCCGCGGCTACAACTTCCCGGTGGCGCTCGAAGGGGCGCTGAAGCTCAAGGAGATCTCCTACATCCACGCCGAGGGGTATCCGGCCGCCGAGATGAAGCACGGGCCGATCGCCCTGATCGACGACCTGATGCCGGTGGTGTTCATCGCGCCGCGCGACGCCGTGTACCAGAAGGTGCTCTCGAACGTGGAAGAGGTGAAGGCGCGCGGGGGCCGCGTGATCGCGGTCGTCACCGACGGCGATACGGGCCTGTCGGGCCTGGCCGAACACGCGTTCTCGATCCCCGAAACCCTCGACCTGCTCACGCCGGTGCTCTCGGTCCTGCCGCTGCAGCTGCTCGCCTACTACATCGCCGTGCGCCGCGGCTGCGATGTGGACCAGCCGCGCAACCTCGCGAAGTCGGTGACCGTGGAATGATGGTGGATAGGCGGATAGACGGATTGACGGATAGTCGGATCGAACACCAACCATCCGCCGATCCGTCCATCCGCCTATCCGCCGAGTCATGAGGGTCGTGCTGCAGCGGGTCAGCCGCGCCGAGGTGCGCGTGGAGGGCCGGACGATCGGGGGGATCGGCACGGGGTTCGTGGTGCTCGCGGGGTTTGCTCCCACCGATACCGACGAGACGCTCGCCTGGATGGCCGAGAAGATCCTGTCGCTGCGGCTCTTCGCCGACGATGCCGGCAAGATGAATCGCGGCCTGGAGGAGCTGGGCGGCGCCGGGGTGCTGGTCGTCTCCCAGTTCACGCTGTACGGGGACGCCCACAAGGGACGGCGACCCAGCTTCATCGCGGCCGCGCCGCCCGAGGTGGCCATCCCGCTCTACGAGCGGTTCGTGGCGTTGCTCGGCGAGCGCGCTGCGCGGCTCGGCGTTGCCGTGGCGACCGGGGAGTTCGGCGCCATGATGGACGTGGAGCTGGTGAACGACGGACCGGTGACCCTGATTCTGGAGCGATGACATGTTCCGCAAGATCCTGTTGAACGTCGCTGCGGCCCTCGTCCTCCTCATCGTCGTCATGGTCGTCGTCGTCCTGCTGCGCTGGGACCGCACCTTCGACGCGTCCCTGTCCGACGTCCGGGCCACCACCGATTCGGCGGTGATCGCCCAGGGGCGCTACCTGGTCTACGGGCCCGCGCACTGCGCCTATTGCCACAACACGGCGGAGACCGGGCCGGCCCTGGATCGAGGGGAGCAGCCGCCCCTGGCCGGCGGGTTGGCGTTCCATCTGCCCGTCGGGACGTTCCGCGCGCCGAATCTCACCCCCGATTCCCAGACGGGTATCGGCCGCCTCAGCGACGGCGAAATCGCCCGCGTGCTGCGCTTCGGCGTGCTGCCCAGCGGCCGCGCCGCCGTGCCGTTCATGGCGGCGCAGGACCTGAGCGACGCGGACCTCCTGGCCATCGTGTCGTTCCTCCGCTCGCAACCGCCGGTGCGCCGCGCCGTTCCTCCCCACGACATCAACTTCCTCGGGAAGGCGGTGCTGGCGTTCATCATCAAGCCGATCGGTCCGAGTGGCACGCCGCCGGCGGAGAGTCCGCCGCCCGGACCTACGGTGGAGCGGGGGGCGTACCTGGTGCGGGTCGTGGCGGAATGCACGGGATGCCACACGGAGCGGAGTCACGTCGACGGCTCGTATACCGGACCGCTGCTCGGCGGCGGGACGCCGATCGAAGCGGAGGGAGCGCCCGGGCTCGTGGCTGTGCCGCCCAATCTCACGCCCGAGCCCCGGACCGGCCGGATCGCCGCATGGAGCGAGGACCAGTTCGTCGCCCGGTTCCGGCAGGGGAAGCTGATTCCGCAGTCGCCCATGCCGTGGGGTGCATTCGCCCGGATGAGCAACGACGACCTGCGGGCGATCTACCGCTACCTCCGCACCGTTCCCCCCGTGGTGCACGATCCCGGCCCGTCGCTGCGGCGCAGCGAGTGACGGACCGGCAGCCGGTGGATTCCCCCATCGTGCTGGCGAGCTCGAGCCCGCGGCGGCGCCAGCTGCTCGACATGTTGCGCATCCCGTTCGAGGTCGAGCCCTCCGGCATCGACGAAGTGGTCCACCCGGGCGAGGCGCCGCGCGACTACGTGCTGCGGGTGGCGCGGGAGAAGGCCGAGGCCGTCGCGGCCCGGCGGCCCGGCGCGCTCGTGCTCGCAGCCGACACCGAGGTCGTGCTGGACGGCGAGGTGTTCGGCAAGCCGGCGGATGCGGCGGCCGCGGTGGCGATGCTGCTGCGGCTCCAGGGCCGGACGCATCAGGTCCTCACCGGGGTGACGGTCGCCCATGGCGGGCGGTTGGAGCAGGCACTCGATGTCACCGCCGTCACGTTCCGATCCGCCGACGAGGCGGCGCTGTCCGATTATGTCGCGACGGGAGAGCCGCTCGACAAGGCGGGGGCGTACGCGGTGCAGGGGCTGGGCGGCGCGCTGATCGCGCGCATCGAGGGAGACGTCTTCGGGGTGATGGGGCTGCCGCTGCGGCTGGTGATCGACCTGCTGGCGAGCTTCGGGCGGCCCTACCGTTTCACGCGGTAGACCGGCACCGGCTTCGTCTTCCCCTTCACCTGCATCGGTTCCAGGGCTTCGACCGCCGGGGGATTCTTCAGCGCCTTGTAGAACGGCTCGGCGATGAGGATCTCGTTGGCACCGGCGACCGAGCAGAGCCGGCTGGCGGTGTTCACGGCGTCCCCGATCACGGTGTACTCGAGGCGCCGGTCGGAGCCGAAGTTGCCGGCGAACACTTCGCCGAAGTTGATGCCGACGCCGATCTTGATCGGCGGGCGGCCCTGTTCCTTCCACTTGGCGTTCATCTTCTCGAGCGCGTTGAGCTGGTCGATCGCGCACTGCATGGCGCGATCGGCGTCGTCCTCGTGGGCGATCGGCGCGCCCCACAGGGCCATGATGGCGTCGCCCATGAATTTGTCGAGCGAGCCCGAGTGCTCGAACACGATCTCCACCATTTCGGTGAAGTATTCGGTCAGGAGGTGGGCCACCTCGTCCGGATTCATGTTCTCGGACATCGGGGTGAAGCCGCGGATGTCGGAGAAGAAGATCACCACCGGGCGCTTGTCGCCGCCCAGGGTGACGGCGCCTTCCTGCTGCGCGATCTGGGCCGCGACGTTGGGAGCGAAATAGCGCTGGAAGTTCGACAGCACCATCGCCTCGCGGCGGATGCGCTCGGAGAGCTGGGAGTTCTCCACCGCCGTGGTGACGATGTTGCCGAAGGCGATGAGGAACTCCAGGTCTTCGTCGGTGAAGGAGTGGATCGCGGTCTGGTTGTCGACGTAGATGATGCCGAGGGCCTGCTGGTCGGAGCCGAGCAGCGGCGTGCACATCGCGCTGCGCACGCTCTGAATGAGGATCGACTTGCCCTTGAAACGGTCGTCGGCGGCCGCGTTGTCGGAGAGAATCGCGACGCGGTCTTCCACGGCTTTCCGCGCGATCGACTGCGGGACGAGCTTGGCGGCGTTGGTGTCGCCGGTGCGGCTGCGGGAGACCTTGGGGACCAGCTCCTTGGTCCGGGGGTCGAGCAGCAGGATCGATACCCGGTCCACGTTCATGATCTGGAACGTGACGTCCACCACCTTGTGCAGCAGCTGATCCAGCTCCTGCTGGCGCGAGAGCTCCTTGGAGATCTCGAGCAGCAGCTCGAGCTTCTTCTCGCGACGCTCGGTCTCGTTCTCCGCCTTCACCTTGAGATGCGACGCGCCGACCGCCGCGGGGCCGGTTTCGAGGGCGATCGCCTTCACCCCGCCCGACGAGGGGCTGACGGGTAGCTGCCGCACGATCGTCCCCTGGGGCATGGCGCGCGACCCACCGGTCGTGCCCACTTCGGGCGACGGGGCCGAGGGACGGACGGGCGGCGTGATCCCCGCGACCTTGAAGGCGACCTTCCCGAACGTGACGACGTCGTTGGCGCCGGCGTCGGCCTGGGTGATGCGCGCCCCGTTCAGGAACGTGCCGTTCGAGGAGCCGAGATCCTTCACCCGGACGCCGCCGGTGACGAGAGTGATCTCGGCGTGGCGGCGGGAGATGGTGGGATCGTAGATGGGCACGTCGCTGGTGACGGCCCGGCCGACGACCAGCGTGCGGCCGGGCGCGAGCTCGATCGACTGGTCGCCGGAAGTGCTCAGCAGCTTGAACACGATGCGAAAATATACCCCGAACCTACGGGGACGGAATCGCGCGTCTCACGCGAGCGCGCAGGCGACCGCCCGCAGGACGGCCTCCGCCTTCGCCTCGGTCTCGGCGAACTCGCGCGCCGGATCGGAGTCCGCCACGATGCCGGCCCCCGCCTGGACCACCACGCGCTCCGGACGCACCAGGGCGCAGCGGATCGCGATCGCCGTGTCGAGCGTCGCGGCGCCCCAGCCCACATAGCCCACGGCGCCCGCGTACGGCCCGCGCCGCTCCGGCTCCAGGGCGTCGATGATCTCCATCGCCCGTACTTTCGGCGCCCCGGTCACGGTCCCCGCGGGGAAGCACGCCTTGAAGGCGTCGAGCGCATCGTAGCCGTCCCGCAGCGTGCCGCGCACCTCGCTCACCAGGTGCTGGACGTGGGAGTAGCGCTCCACCCCCATCAGCTCCGACACCCGCACGCTGCCGAAGGCCGCCACGCGTCCCACGTCGTTGCGGCCCAGGTCCACGAGCATGCGGTGCTCCGCCGTTTCCTTGCCGTCCTCGCGGAGCGCCCGCGCCAGGGCTTCGTCCTCCTCGGGGGTGGTCCCGCGCCGGCACGTTCCCGCGATCGGGCGCACCGTCACCTCCCGCCCGGTGACCCGCACCAGCACCTCGGGGGAGCTGCCCACGAGCGCGACGTCGTCGAGTGTCAGGTAGAAGAGATACGGGGCGGGATTCAGGGCCCGCAGGTAGCGGTACACTCGGAACGGGTCCACCGCGCCGGGGATCTCCTGGCGGCGCGACAGCACCGTCTGGAACGTGTCGCCGGCGCGGATGTGCTCGAGGATGCGCGCCACGTCGCGCTCGAAGTCCGCCCGGGCGTAGCGGCTACTGGGCGGCGCCGGCAGGGTCGGCGGGCGCTCGGGCCACGGGAGCGGCGCCAGCGGATGGGGCTGCGTCAAACGCTCGACCAGTGTGTCGAGGCGCGCTTCCGCCGCCTCGTACAACCGGACGCGCTCGCGGGCCAGCGCTTCGGCGGGGATCTCGACGTTCGCCACGACGATGGCGCGCCCGAAGAGGTTGTCGAGCACCACGAGGCTGTCCGCGATCATCACGAGCGCATCGGGGAGATCGAGGGAGTCGGGTGGCGGAGCGGGGAGCCGCTCGATGGCGCGCACCAGATCGTAGCCCAGGTAGCCCACGGCGCCGCCGCTGAACGGCGGCAGGCCGGGGACGGCGACCGGGGCGAGCGGGCGCAGCCGGGCCCCGATGTGGTCGATGGGGTCGTCCGTTTCGCCGGCCGGCCGCCAGCCGCTCTCGGCCGTCCAGCGCTCCACCGAGCGTCCGCGATAGCGCCAGGCCTCGCGCGGCTCGGTCCCGAGGAACGTATAGCGCGCCCAGCGCTCACCACCCGTCAGGGACTCCAGCAGGAACCCGAACGGCGGCCTGGCGATCTTGGCGTAGGCCGCCACGGCGGTGTCGGCGTCGAGCACGATCTCGCGCGCCAGCGGGACCACGCCGCCCCGCTGCGCGCGGGTCAGGAAGTCGGCGCGCGGATCGCTCACTTCGGGGCGGCGAGGAGGTAAGTGCCGGGTCCTTCGATGGCGCTGCTGACGGTCGACGGCCCCGTGAGGGTGCTATTGCGGCCCAGGAACCAGTGGTCCGCGGTGCGCTCGTGCCACACCCCCAGCGCCTGAATGAAGGCGGACGCCGAAGCGTACTTGGAACTCTGGGTGTATACGGACGGGTCCCCGTAGCTCCCGAACGACACGTCGACGATGGGCTCGTTCGACTGGTTGAAGACCACTTTGGCCGGGCTGATGGTGAACTCGTAGCTGCCGGGTGATACCGTGAGGATCAGGACGATCGTGGACGTATCGGCCAGCAACGTGTCGTTGCGCGAGACGACGCTGTGGGGGAAGAACGTGAATGCGGCGAACACCGTGTGGGTGCTGTCGGAGTGCGTGATCGCACAATGACTGAGCAGATTGTTCTTGAAGCTGCAGAGCGTGCCGCCGGGCTCGGCCGCCGTGTCGCGACCCATGGCGAGGAGCGCGGCCCGGCTCGTACCCTGGGACGGCCCGGTGCCGTCGCCGCCGCACGCGATGGCGAGGACGGCCGCGCTTGCCGCGCACAGGAGCCGGCGGGTAAGTTGGCGCCCGTGCGATTGCTGTCCGCGCTGGTCCTCGCCGTGCTGCTCCCCGCCGCAGCCCGGGCGCAGCGGTGGAACACGCCCGAGGCGCTCGCGCTCGCCGATCGCGCCATCGCGCGGCGGGCAGGCTCCGCCGCCGACACGTCGCTGCACGATTATCGGGCTCGGGCGCATGGATTCCTGTTCTTCCTCGGCGCGTTCGGAGAAGATCTCGACCAGCCCCCGCGTCTGATCAAGGCGGACCAGCTCGAGTTGGAAGTGTACTGGAAAACCCCGGGCGCGAGCAAGCAGCGCATCATCGGGTGGCGCGATCGCGCCGAGCTTCCCACCGACATCGTCTATCATCAGGATCACCTCGGCATCGTGCAGAACGGGTTCGGCCGCACCATCCGGCTGGGTGAGGGCGACGAGGTGCGCGACGTGCCGCATCCGCTGGCGCCCGGCGGTCCGGTGCTGTACGACTACGCCGCGGGCGACACGGTCGTCGTCACCCTGCCCGAGCGCGAGATCCGCGTCATCGCGCTGCGCTTCCGGCCGCGGGACTTCCAGGCGCCGCGCATCGTCGGCACCGCCTACCTGGACGCCGGCAGCGCCGACCTCGTGCGCCTGGCGTTCAACTTTACCGCGGTCGCGTACCTGGATCCCACGCTCGAGGACGTGAGCGTGGTGCTCGACAACGCCCTGTACCAGGGCCGCTGGTGGCTGCCGCGGCATCAGGAAGTCGAGATCCGGCGGCGTGCCACCCTGCTCGATCTCCCGGCGCGCGGCATCATCCGCGGCCGCTGGGACGTGGACCGCTACGACTTCAATATCGGAGTGAGCGCGTCCGTCTTCGCCGGACCGGAGATCACCGCGGCGCCCAAGACCGTGCGCGACACCTTCCCCTGGTCCACGTCGCTGGCCGACGCCGTCCAGGACGTCGCCGAGCCCGTGCGGCGCAACGATCTGGCATCGGTGCGGGCGCAGGCCACGGCCATCGCCGGGCGGCACGCGCTGTCGGGCTGGCGGCATCGCGGGCTGGCCGTGCGGGGCTTGAGCGATCTGCTGCACGCCAACCGGGTGCAGGGAGTGGTGCCGGGCGCCGGCCTCGTCTGGCGAGCCGGAGTGCTCGAGGCGCGGGCCCGCGGGAGCTACGGCTTCGCCGACGGCCGGGTGGATGGCGCACTCGCCGGTCGGCTCGCGATGGGGCGTCTCGTGATGAGCGCCGAGGCATACCGGGAAGTCCGGGACGTCTCGGACGTGCCGATCGTCGCGCCGATCGTGAACTCGCTCGCGGCCCAGGAATTCGGAGACGACTACGGCGACTACGTGCGCGCGACGGGCGGCCGGCTGGGACTCGAGGGGTCCGCCGGGGATCGGGCCCGCTGGCGCGTCACCGTCCGGCGCGAGGCGGTGAGGAGCCTCGCCGTTCGCGCTGCGCCGGCCACCGGCACCTACCGGGCCAATCCCGCCCTGGGCGGCCCGGCGCTCGACGTCGTCGGCATCGGCCTCTCCCGCCCCGGCGAAGGCTTCGCGGTGCGGCGCGACCGCGCGTACGATCTCACGCTCGAGGCGGGCCGCCTGGACGGTGGCGCGACCTACCTGCGCCTCGCGGGCACGGGCCAGGTGCTGGTGCCGCTCGGAGCGACGCGCGTCCTGGCGCGCGCCCAGGGTGGCATCGCGAGCGCGTCGCTCCCCGCCCATCGCGCGTTCGTGCTCGGCGGGCGCGGTACGCTGCTGGGAGACGAGTTCCGTGCCTGGGGCGGACGCGGCGCCGCACTGCTGCACCTCGAGTGGCGCGTGCCGGCGCCGTTCCCCAGTCTGTCGTTGGGATCAGTGGCGCGCACGCCCGGCAGTATCACGCTTGCGCCGTACGCGGCCGCGGGGTGGGCCGATCGGCCGGTGGCGGCGACCCCGTGGCGGTCCACCGGTCTCGTGCGCGTGACCGCCGGACTCGGACTCGAGTGGCTGGGCGTGTTCCGGCTCGAGGCCGGGTACGGCGTGCAGAGCCACCGGGTGCACGTCGCATTCGACGTCACCCGGGACTTCTGGCGCATCCTCTAGCCCCCAGAGGCGCCCTTCCGCTAGGTTACCTGCCAGACCTCCCTATGCCAGACACCTTCTTCCCCGACGAGTGGTTGGCCCAATCGCTCGAAGTGCTCACGCCCGAGCGGTTGGCCGAGCTGCGCGCCAAGGCGGAGCCCGGGAAATGGTTGTGGGAACTGGTGGTCGCCGAGAAGCTGGCGACCGACGAAGAGCTCCTCGAACACCTCGCCGCCCGCTCGCGGCTGCCCATCGCCGATCTGACGCAGCTCGACCCCGGTGCCCGCACGGTGCTCCCCGAAGCGCTGGCGCGCCGCTACCGCGTCCTGCCGATCCGGGAAACCGACGCCTATCTCGAAATCGCGACGTCCAATCCGTTCGACCTCGACATGGAGAAGACGCTCGCCTTCGCGACGGCGCGCCAGATCCGCATGTCGCTGCTCTCCCCCGGCAAGATCACGGAGCAGATCGAGCAGCAGTATCGCCCCGAGAAGGCGCTGGACCGGTTGCTGGAGAACATGGGGCAGTCGGCGGATCTGGTGCAGCTCGAGGAGGAGGCCCCGGACGAGTACAACATCACCGAGGCCGCCGCGAGCGAGCGCCCGGTGGTCAAGCTCGTCGACCTGATCCTGTCCGAGGGCATCCTGTCCCGGGCGAGCGACATCCACATCGAGCCCGAAGAGGGCGGGGTGGCGGTGCGCTACCGGATCGACGGCGTGCTGCGGCAGGTCATGAAGATCCCGCGGGCCGCGGGCCTGCCGCTGATCTCACGGATCAAGATCATGTCGTCGCTCGACATCGCCGACCGGCTGCGGCCCCAGGACGGGCGGGCGCGGGTCGCGGTGAACGGACAGCCGATCGATCTCCGGGTCTCGACGCTCCCCGCCGCCCACGGCGAGAAGGTCGTCATCCGGATCCTCGATTCCCGTGCGACCGTCAAGTCGCTCGACTCGCTCGGGCTCGACGCCCCGGAGATCGAGGCGATCCAGAAGCTGCTGCAATACCACGAGGGCATCATCCTGGTTACCGGCCCCACCGGCTCGGGAAAGACGACCACGCTCTACTCGATGATCAATCAGATCAAGAGCGAAGGGGTGAACATCGTCACGGTGGAGGACCCGGTCGAGTACCGGATCCCGGGGATCGTGCAGGTGCAGGTGCAGGAGAAGCAGGGGCTCACCTTCGCCTCGGCGCTGCGGTCGATCCTGCGGCAGGACCCCAACGTGGTGCTGGTGGGGGAGATCCGCGACCTCGAGACAGCGCAGATCGCCACGCAGGCGTCGCTGACCGGGCACCTGGTCCTGTCCACCCTGCACACCAACGACGCGGCGAACGCCGTCACCCGGCTGGTGGATATCGGGGTCGAGCCCTACAAGATCGCCGCCGCATTGCGCGGGGTCATCGCGCAGCGCCTGATGCGAAAGCTGTGCAACACCTGCAAGGAGATCTCCCTCGAGGCACCGCCCGAGGAGCTGAAGAAGTGGATCCCCTACGGCACGCGGCTGTACCGCGCGGCCGGCTGCCCCGACTGCGCCATGACCGGCTACCTCGGCCGCTTCGCCGTGCTCGAGGTGCTCACCGTCACGCCCGAGGTCGAGCGGCGCATCGCCGCGGGCGAGACGGCGGACCGGATCGCCGACGCGGCGCGTGCGGCGGGGATGCCGACGATCTTCAGCAGCGGCGTGAACCGCGTGCTGCGCGGCGAGTCCACCGTCGAGGACCTGCTGCGCGTCGTGGACGTGCCGCGCGAGGACGACCGACGCCGCGCCACGCCCGCTGCGGCGGACCCGCGCAGAGGCGCCGGCGCGACCACGGCCGTCCCCGGCCGAGCCACTCCCGCCGCCGGCTCGGCGCCGGTCGCCGAGCCGTTCGGCGGGGGGTTCGAGCTGCTGGAGGAAGCGGGCAGCGGAACCGCGCCGGGGGCCCGCGGTGGAGCGCCTCGCAAGGTGCTGCTGGTGGACGACGAGGACAGCCTGCGCAAGGTCCTGAAGGATCTCCTCGAGCGGGACGGCTACGACGTGTCGGAGGCGCGGGACGGGGTGCAGGCGCTGGATCAGGTCGACCGCGTAGGACCCGACGTCGTCGTCCTGGATCTCAATCTGCCGGCGCTCGACGGGTACGGTGTGCTGTCGCAGCTGCGATCGCGGCCCGCGACCGCCGGCATTCCGGTCATCGTGCTCACGGCGAAGGGCGACGAGGACAACGAGGTGCGGGTGTTCGAGCTCGGGGCAGACGATTTCCTGCAGAAGCCGTTCCGGGCGCGCGCCCTTTCGGCCCGCCTCGAGGCCGTGCTCGGCCGGCGCAAGCCGGCGTGACCGCGATCCGCGTCTGCTTCGTCGATACCTTCGTGCTGCGGCGAGGCGAAGGGGAGTGGGAGGTGCTGGTGCTGCGCCGTTCGCCGCGCGGGCGCAACCCGGGGTCGTGGGAAACCGTGCATGGCACCATCGAGCCGGGCGAAACGCCGGTCCAGGCCAGCCTGCGTGAGCTGCGCGAGGAGACCGGACTCGCCCCGGAGCGGTTCTACAATCTCAGCCGCATCGAAGGCTTCTATCAGCACCGCACCGACGAGCTCGCGATCATTCCGGCCTTCGCCGCGGTCGTCGCCGCCGATGCCGCCCCGCGGCTGTCGGACGAGCACGACGACTTCGTGTGGCTCGCGCCCGGCGAGGCGACCCGTCGCTTTGCCTGGCCGCGGGAGCGGAGAGCATTGGACGACGTTTTGTCAATAGTGGGGGCGGAGGGTGGGGGGTTGCTGGACGATGTGCTGCGGGTATCCTAGCTCCGTCCTCGACGCGGTGTGATCAGGTGCCGTCCACGGTGAGACTCCTTCCCGTTCCGTCAACGCGGCGCGCGTGGCTCGACGTGTGAATCCGTTCTATCACCGTATCTACCGCATCGTTCGCCACATTCCTAAGGGCCGCGTCGCGACCTACGGTGTCGTCGCCCGCCTCGCGGGCCGGCCGGGCGCCGCGCGCACCGTGGGATGGGCGTTGTCGGCTCTGCCCGAGGACAGCGATGTCCCATGGTGGCGCGTGATCAACGCGGCCGGACGGATCTCGTTGTCGGGCGAGCACAGCGCGGTGCTGCAGCGGGCGCTGCTGCTGCGGGAAGGTCTCAAGTTCGCGCCGGGCGGCGCGGTCAACCTGGGGAGCTTCGGATGGCCGGCGGAAGCCTACGAGACCGCACCCGCCGCCCAGAGCCGCGCCGCTTCCTCGCGCAGATCTCGCAGGTTGAAGGGCTTCCGCACGTAACGCAGGCCGAGGCGCTCCAGCGCCTCCTCGGTCGCCGGCCGTACGTCTCCCGTCGCCACCAGCGTCCGCGAGCGCAGATCCGGGTGCTGCGACAACATCTCCTCGACGAACAGCTTTCCCTTCGCGCTCACCTGTGCGTCCACGAGGATCAGGTCGTAGCCGTGGTCGGCCGTGAGCTCGAGTGCGTGCTCGGCGCTCCGTGCCACGTCCACGGTATGCCCCTCGCGCCCGAACAACGCCTGCACCAGGCGCCGCACCGCCGGATCGTCGTCCACCAGCAGGATCGCGCGCTTGGCGAAGGCGGGCGGCAGCGGCGTCGACGGCTCGGGGCTGGGCGGCACCGGAGCGGGACGCGCTGCGGGCGCCGGCGGGAGATCGATGCGGAATGACGCGCCGCCCTGGGGCGCGCGCTCGTAGCTCAAATGGCCCCCGTGCGACTCGACGATCGAGTAGGAAATCGACAACCCCAGGCCGGTGCCGTGCCCCGGCTCCTTGGTGGTGAAGAACGGGGTGAACAGGTGCCGCTCCAGGCTGGGCGGAACGCCCGGCCCCGTGTCGGTGACCCGCAGGTGGACGAGCCCGTCGGACCACGTCTCCAGCCGGATGCAGCGGGGGCGATCCTCGGGGAGGTCCCCCACCGCCTGCGCGGCGTTGGTGAGCAGGTTCAGCACGACCTGCTGCAGCGCGTGGCGGTCGCCGACCACCTCGGGCAGATCCTCGGGGAGCTCGAGCTGCGTTTCGACGTCGCGCAGCCGCAGGTCGTAGCTCATGAGCAGCAGGGTGCGTTGCACCAGATCGTTCAGGTCCAGGCGCGAGCGCTCCGCCGGTCCCTTGCGGGCGAAGGTGAGCAGGTTGCGGACGATGCGACCCGCCCGGTCCGCCTGCTCGTGGATCACCCGCAGGTGGCCGCGGTCGCCCGCTCCCAGCTCCTTCTGCTCCAGCAGGAACTCCGACAGGCCGGCGATCGAGGTGAGGGGGTTGTTGAGCTCGTGCGCGACGCCGGAGACGAGCTGTCCGACGGTGGCCAGCTTCTCGCTCTGGATCAGCTGCGCCTCCATCGCCTGCTGCTCGGTGACGTCCTGGACCAGAACGACCGATGCCTGGTTCGGGGTGGCGCCGGGCATGAGGGCCGCGTTGATGCGGAAGGTCCGGCCGTTGACCTCCGAGCGCTCGGTCAACGGCGCCGGGCGCTCGCCACGGCGCACGTCCTCCAGCATCTGGGCGAGGGCGTGCGAGCGGCCCAGCAGGGCATGGCACAGGTGCGTCCCGATCACCTCGGGCAGGGGGTGGCCCACCATGGTCGCCAGCGACCGGTTGGCCCGGCGCACCTGTCCCGCGTCGTCCACCACGGCGAGCCCTTCGGAAAGGGCATCGAACGTGGTCTCCCACTGCTCCTTGCCGCGCCGCACGAGATCGAAGAACCGTCCATTGGCGAGCGCGACGGCGGCGTGGGTCGCGACCGTGGACAGGAGGCGCACGTCGTCCGGCGCGAGCGCGCCGCCACGCGGTTCGGCGACGACCAGGGACCCGACCACGACCCCATGGGCGCGCAGCGGCACAGCCGCCGCGGACTCGACCGTGGACCCGCTGGCGAGCGGCGCGCCGGTCTCGCTGTTGCGGATCAGCTCGAGCCGCTCGCCCCGAGCCGAGCGGGCCACGAGGCCCGGATCATTCGCCGGGACCGTCGTTCCCCGCAGGTCGGCCAGCGATCCTTCGGCCGCCGCGATGGTGAGCGGATCGTCGGGATTCTCCCCGGCCAGCGCCACCAGCGCGCCGCGCGCGTCGATGAACCGCATGGCGTAGCGCACCACCTGCTCGACGATGCGCTCCAGCTTGATCGACTCCGAGAGGACGTAGGACAGCTCCTGGAGCCAGAACAGCTCCGACAGCCGCCGGTTCAGCTCATCGGCGGT
>DATGDT010000170.1:0-12542 GCA_035310725.1 Gemmatimonadales bacterium | reverse complement strand
GTCTTCAGGAAGTTCACGATCTCGGCGCCGCCGTTACGGGTGCGCGTCACGATCGCCTCGAGCGTCGCCTGGTCCAGCAGCTGGCTCACGGGGATCCCCGAGACGGTGGTGTAGGAGACGAGCGGCACCATCGTGTCGCCGTGGCCGCCCAGCACCATCGCCTGGATGTCTTCGACCGAGACGCCGAGGGCCTCGGCCAGGAAGCTGCGGTAGCGGGCGGTGTCGAGTACGCCGGCCATCCCCACGACGCGCTCGCGCGGAAAGCCGGTGACCTCCTTGGCGACCCAGCACATCACGTCGAGCGGATTGGAGACCATGACGACGATGGCGCGCGGCGCTACCTGCTTGATCTGCTGCGCGACCTGCTTGACGATCTCGACGTTGGTGCGCACCAGGTCGTCGCGGCTCATGCCCGGCTTGCGCGCGATGCCCGCCGTCACGATGAACAGCTCGCTGCCCTCGGCGGGCTCGTAGGTGTTCGTGCCGACCACGCGGGTGTCGAACCCCTCGATCGGCGCCGACTCCCACTGATCGAGGCCTTTCCCCTGCGGGACGCCCTCGATCACGTCCACCAACACCACCGTGCGCGCGAGGTTCTTCTCCGCCACGCGCTGCGCCGCCGTGGCGCCCACGTTGCCGGCCCCCACCACCGTGATCTTCTGGAACATGTGCCGCTGCCGTGCCTGGAAAGGGTCGCGGAAAGCTAACCCGGCTCAGCCGCCCCGCGTATGCATCTCCCGGTGCGGGTCCGCGCGCAGGCCGTGCACCGGGTAGAGGGGCTGCCGCTCCGCGAGGGCCAGGCGCTCTTCCGCCCCGCGATCGCGGCGCCCCAGCCAGGTGTCCCGCACCAGCGTCGCGATCTCGGCGTCCGTGGCCCCGTCCCGCAGCGGGGCGCGCAAGTCGATGCCCCGCTCCGCGTAGAGGCACAGGAGCCACTGCCCGTCCGCCGTGAGCCGGCTGCGATCGCAGGCGCGGCAGAAGGGCGCCGTGGTTGAGGCGATGATGCCGAACGTCGTGCCGTCGGGCAGCGCGAACCGCTCGGCCGGCGCGCGGGGATCGTCGCCGGTCATGGGCGTGATGGCGCCGTAATGGTGGCCCAGCCGGTCCAGGATCTCCCGCTGCGGCACCACCCGGTCGAGCGACCAGTGCGTCGCGCCGCCCACGTCCATGTACTCAATGAAGCGCACTTCCGCATTGCGCGCCCGGGCGAACTCGATCAGATCGATCAGCTCGTCGTCGTTGAATCCCCGCAGCACCACCGAGTTGAGCTTGAGGCGCTCGAACCCCAGCGCCTGCGCCGCGCCGATGCCGGCGAGCACGTCCGCGTGCCGTGCGCTGCGGGCGAAGCGCTCCATCCGGTCGGGTCGCAGCGTATCGAGGCTCACGGTGACGCGCCGCAGCCCCGCGGCGCGCAGGTCCGGCGCATGGCGCGCCAGCAGCACGCCATTGGTGGTGAGCGCCAGGTCACGCACGCCCTGCTCGCCCGCGATCATGCGCACCAGCGTCGGGAGGTCGTGGCGCAGCAGCGGCTCGCCGCCGGTGAGCCGGACTTTCGCCGCTCCCAACCCCGCGAAGATCCGCACCAGACGCGTGATCTCCTCGAACGTGAGGATCTGGTCGCGCGGCAGCCAGACGTACTCGGCTTCCGGCATGCAGTAACTGCAGCGCATGTTGCAGCGGTCGGTCACCGAGACACGGAGGCTGCCGAGCGGGCGTCCCAGCGTGTCGAGCGGGGCGGACGTCATTCGGGACCCACCACCGCGGGACGGCCCTGCGGGTCCACCCACAGCACCGAGCCGTCGGCGCGCAGCTCCTTCTTCCAGATCGGCACGCGCTTCTTGACCGCTTCGATCACGTAACGGCAAGCGGCGAAGGCGTCAGCCCGGTGCGGCGCGGCGGCTGCGATGCCGATGCTCGCGTCTTCGGTGGGCACGAGCCCGAGGCGGTGCTGCACGGCCAGGCGGACCTCGGGCCACTGCCGCTGCGCCTCGGCGAGAATCCGGTCCAGCTCCGCGCCCGCCATCGCCTCGTACGCCGAGTATTCGATCCCGGTCACGCCACCGTCCTCGGGCCCGTCGCGCACCGTCCCGAGGAACAGACAGCTCGCCCCGCGCTCGGGGCCCGCCACGTCCGCCAGCAGGGCCGCGGGGGAGATCGGCTCGCGCGTCAGGTGACCGGCGCTCATCGCGCTACCCTCCCGCCAGCGGCGGCAGGAACGCGACCTCGTCCCCATCGCGCACCGGGGCGTCGAGCCGCACGTGACGCAAATTGACCGCCGTGAGCGGCCGCTCGGGCAGCTGCGCCGCGCCCGGGACTCCGGCGCGGACCTGCCGCACGACCTCCGCTACCGTCGCGGGCGCCGGCAGCGGCAGCTCGAGATCCTCCCGCCCCACGAGCTCGGCGTAGCGGGCGAAGAACTTCAGCCGGATCAATTCCCCACCGTCCCCGTGGCCAGCCCATGCCAGATGCGCGCAGCCTTGGCGTCCGGGTTGGACGCTTTGGACACGACGAACACGTTGACGGAGCGCTCGACCACCGTCCCGTTGAGCGTCACGGATCTCCCGTCGCGCCGCACCACGATGGGCAGCGCCGTTCCGGCCTTGCCGCGATAATGGTCCCGGAACGTCGGTGACCAATCCTCGTCGGCCGCCGCAGTGACGTCGCCCACCGATACGAGGGTGTCTCCCGACTGCACGCCGGCCGTCTCGGCCGCGCCGCCGGGCACCACGGCCGCGATGACGTTCGCCGCACCGCCGGTCTGGACGCCGAGAAACGGCGCACTGGTGGAGTGCCGCTGCACCGCGATTCCCCCCTTGGGCAGGATCTGCTCGTAGGGCAGCTCGTCCCGGCCGTTGACGTACTTCTGGTAGAAGCCCGCGGCGTCGGGGAGGCCGGCCTCGGTGAGCAAGGCCAGCAGGTCCGCGGTGCGGAATCCCTTCCCCTGCTTGTAGAACCGGGTGTAGAGGTTGCGGGTCACTTCGTCCAGGCTGTGCCGGTTGTCGGTGGCGTCGCGGATCGAGATGTCGAGCAGCAGGCCGGTAAGCGAGCCCTTCGGATAGTAGAGCTGGGAGCTGTTGACGAACACCTCGTTGATCCAGGTGGCGGCGCTGCCATCCTCCTCGCTCCACGGCTCGGGCGCGCCCTGCACCTGCTCGATGTTGGACTGCACGCTCTCCAGCCACTGCGCGTCGGTCCACAGTCCGGCGCGCCAGTTGGTGGCGTCGCCGTAGTAGTCGGTCACGCCCTCCGACCACCACAGGAGCGGCGTGTACTGCTCGGCGTGATAGTCGTAGGGCCACATCTCCGCCGGGCGGATGCGCTTGACGTTCCAGAGATGGAAGAACTCGTGCGCCGTGAGCGGCCGCATGAACGAGCCCAGGGTGCCGCTCGCGTCGGCGAACATCTCGGTGGGGAGGATGTCGTACTGGGAGGCGGCATGCTCCAGGCCGCCGCCGTAGTTGATCGGCTCGTGAATGACGTTGAAGAAGATCGTGTAGGTCTCGTAGGGTGCGCCGCCCATCAGCGCGTTCTGCACCGCGGCCTGTTTGGCGATCCCCTCGCGCAGGTTGCGCGCGACGGCCGGCGTGTAGTCGGCGGCCGGCCAGGCGGCGATGCGGATCCACTTGCCGTCCACCTGCAGCGAATCGAGGCTGAAGTGGCCCACGAACGTCTGCGCGTCGGCGAGCTCATGATAATCCGCCGCGCGATAGGCATCGCCGCCGCGCGGCAGGGCAGTCGCGACCGTCCACCCCGCCGGCAGGGCGAAGCGCACCTCCGCCGGCCGCTCGAGGTGCCCTTCCTGGTAGAGAAACAGGTTCGTGCCCAGAAACTCGCCGAAGTCCGACACGAGACGGGCGCGCGAGAGATCGATCTCGTCGGCCAGGAAGTCGAACGCCACCGTGATGGTCGGGCTCCGGGCCGTGCCGATGCGCCATGTGTCCTTGTCGAGCCGGTCCCAGAAGAGGGCCTTCCCGGCGGCGTCCTGGGCAGCGAAGTGCCGCACGAAGCGCGCGTAGTTCTGGATCTCGTAGTTGCCGGGACTCCAGGCCGGCAGCGAGACCAGCAGCGTGTCGGTGCCGGTGGTCGGGAATTCCGCCTTCACGTGGAACAGGTGGGCGGCCGCGGAAGTGACCGAGACCTCGTAGCGCACCGCCTGCGCGGCGGCCATCGGGGCGGAAAGCGTGAGCAGGGTGATGGCGGCGGCGGGCAGGCGACGCAAGCGCATGGAGTCCCTCGTGTTGGAAAGGCGTGCGAGCTTCGGCTGCGAATGATACCCAACTGGGCGCGCGGTGGCGCCGTCCGGATCCCGAAAGCAACGCGGCCCCGACCAGTGCCGGTCGGGGCCGCGCCAACATCCGGAGCGAGCGAGAGTTACGGCGAGACGTTGGCGCTGTGGTCCGCGACCATCGCCCGCAACTCCTTGCTGGGCTTGAACACCGGCACCGGACGCGCCGCGACCTCGACCGGATCGCCCGTGCGGGGGTTGCGCGCCATCCGCGTCTTGCGCTGGCGGATCTTGAAGGTGCCGAACCCGCGTATCTCGATGTTGTGCTGCTCGGCTAGCGCGGCCTTCACGGCGTCCAGGAAGGAATCGACGACCCGCGCGCAGTCCTTCTTGGAGATCAGAGGACCGGCCGTGCGCGCGATTTGTGCTGTGACCTTCTCGACCAGATCGGCCTTCGTCATCCGTACCCCCCGAAGGGCGCAGGGAATACCAGTAACCGGGCGCCCAACATAGGAGCTTACCTATTGACTGTCAAGCGCTTGGAGGAACTCTCGGAAGTGCTCCTGGGCGTCGTGGGGGCCGGGGGAGGCCTCCGGATGGTACTGCACGGCGAAGATGGGGTACTCCCGGTGCCTGACTCCTTCTACGGTGCCATCATTGAGGTTAAGGTGCGTCACCTCGAGTGCTTTCGCACCCGGAACGCCCCCGGTATCGCCACGCACCGCGAACCCGTGGTTCTGGGAAGTGATAAGCACTTGGCCCGTCTTGAGATCGCGAACCGGGTGGTTGCCGCCCCGGTGACCGTAGGGGAGCTTCACGGTCTCACCCCCCAGGGCGAGCCCGAGCAGCTGGTGGCCGAGGCAGATCCCGAACATGGGAACGGACCCATCGGCCAGCTCCCGGATGGTCTGGACCGCGTACCCGACGGCCGCCGGATCGCCCGGGCCGTTGGACAGGAACACGCCCGAGGGCGCGAGCTCGCGCACCCGCGCGCTGGGCGTGCTCGCGGGGACCACCGTCACCCGACACCCGTTCCGGGCGAACAGCCGCAGGATGTTGCGCTTCATCCCGTAGTCGAAGGCCACGACGTGGTGTTTGGCGTCGGCCGGACCCGACTCGTATTCGTCCGGGACGGTCGCGGCGCTGGCGAGGTCCAGCCCGTCCATCCGTGGCGAGGCCATGAGCCGGGCGCGCACCTCCTCGGACGGGGCATCGCCCGTGGCCAGCACGCCGCGCATCGCTCCCTTGGAGCGGATGTGGCGCGTGAGCTGGCGCGTGTCCACGTCGGCGATGATCGGGATGCGCGCCGCCGAGAGCCAGTCGAGCAGGCTGCCGGTGGAGCGCCAGTTGGAGGGGTGGCCCGACAGCTCGCGCACCACGACGCCCGACACCCTCGGTCGGTCGGACTCCACGTCCTCGGGGTTGATGCCGTAGTTGCCGATCATCGGAGCGGTCATCACCACCAGCTGCCCGAGGTAGGAGGGATCGGTGAAGACCTCCTGGTACCCGCTCAGATTGGTGGTGAAAACGACCTCGGCACAGGCGGGCTCGAACGGGAGCGGCGCGGTTCCGGCGAACCAGGCGCCATCCTCGAGGAGCACGTAGGCCGGGAGACGGTCAGCGATTGGGCGGTGTCGGTTGCTGAGGGGTGGTCGCCGGCGGCGGCGCGGGCGTGGACTGGATCGGCAGCGGAGCCTGCTGCACCGGCGCGGGCGCCGGTCCGCCCTCGAGGATCGACCGCGGCGCGCTCGAGCGCGAGGACATCACGGCCAGCACGAGGGCGAGGAACAGGAAGATGCCCGAGCACCACCAGGTGACGGTGTGCAGCAACGTCGTGGCCTGGCGGCCTCCCATGACCATTTCGGTCCCGGAGCCGCCACCCAGCGACGCGAGCCCGCCGCCCTGCCCCGCCTGCAGCAGGATCGCGGTGGCCATGACAACGGCGTCGAGCAACAGCAGGATCAGCAGAACGGTGTACATGCCGCGCGGAGTATAGCTAGGACGCAGCGACCGACACAAGTTGCGTCCATCCAGCGGGATCGAGCGACGCCCCACCGACCAGCACCCCATCCAGCTCCGGCTCCGCCAGCAGCTCGGCGATGTTCTTGAGGCTCACGCTGCCGCCATACAGAATCCGCGCGACCTTCGCCCCGCGCTGGGTGAGCCAGCTCCGGATCTCCCGGTGCACGGCGGCGGCATCCTGCGGCGTGGCGTTGCGACCGGTGCCGATCGCCCAGACCGGCTCGTAGGCGATGACGATCCGGTCGAGCCGGGCCCCGTCCTGTCCTTCGAGCGCCGCCGAGAGCTGGCGTTGCACGACCGCCAGGGTCGCGCCGCTCTCCCGCTCGGCCAGCTTCTCGCCTACGCACAGGACCGGCACCAGCCCGCCCTCCTGCACCGCGCGCACCTTCCGGGCGGTGTCCGCGTCGGACTCGCCGAACACGTGCCGCCGCTCAGAGTGGCCGATGAGCGCCGCCCGCGCCCCCGCCTGGGCCGCGAGTGGGACGGAGATGGCTCCTGTGAACGCCCCCTTGGGCTCCCAATGGACATCCTGTGCCCCGGCCAGGAGATCGTTGCGCCCGTTCACCCGGGCGGCGACCGTCGTGAGCGAAACGGCGGGCGGAAAGAACCAGACATCGCGGTCGGGCGCGGGCTGATAGGCGCGGAGAAAGACGTCCATGTAGGCCTGCGCATCGGCCGGCCCCAGATGCATCTTCCAGTTGGCGGCGAACAGCAGACGCCTCATGCGGCGTCCAGTGCGGTCACACCGGGGAGCGGCTTGCCTTCCAGGAACTCGAGCGAGGCGCCGCCTCCGGTGGACACGTGAGTGAGCTTGTCCTCGAGCCCGGCGACGGCCGCCGCGGAATCACCGCCACCGACCACCGTGGTCGCGCCCTTGGCGGTCGCCTCCACCATCGCCTGGGCGACGGCGCGCGTGCCGGCGTCGAACGGCGGGGTCTCGAACACTCCCATCGGGCCGTTCCAGATGACCGTCTTGGCCGCGAGGATCCGGGCACGGAAGTCGTCGGCCGTGGCCTGATCGATGTCGAAGACGGCCATGTCCGCCGGGATGGCGTCGCTCTTCACCTGGCGCCGCTCGGCGCCGCGCTCGAGGGAGGGCGCCACGGCGGCGCCGCGCGGCAAAACCAGCTTCTGGCCTCCCTTGGCGAGCAGGGTCCGGGCGAGCTCGGTGCGGTCCCGCTCCACGAGCGAAGCGCCGACCTCGAGGCCGAGGCTCGCGAAGAAGGTGCAGGCCATGGCGCCGCCGATCAGGATGGCGTCGCACTTGGGGAGCAGCGCCTCGATCACGTCGATCTTGCCGCTGATCTTGGCGCCCCCCAGCACCGCGACGAACGGGCGGCGCGGCTGCTCCAGCGCCGCCCCGAGGTAGCGCAGCTCCTTTTCCATCAGGAACCCGGCAACCGCCGGCTTGAGGAGATGCGCCACGGCCTCGGTGGAGGCATGGGCGCGATGGGCCGACCCGAACGCGTCGTTCACGTAGAAGTCCCCAAGCGCGGCGAACTGCTGCGCCAGCGCCGGATCGTTGGCCTCCTCCCCGGGCCAGAAGCGGGTGTTTTCGACCAGGGCCACGCCGCCGCGCGGCAGGCGCCGGGTGACCGCCACACCGGCGGCGAGATCCTCGATGAACTCGACCGTCACCCCCAGCACGCGCTCGACGTCGCGCACGATTTGATGCAGCGAATACTTGGGGTCGGGCCCGCCCTTGGGCCGGCCCAGGTGGGAGAGGAGCACGACGCGCGCCCCGCGCTCGCGCAAGTAGCGGATGGTCGGGGCGGCGGCCCGGATGCGGGCGTCGTCGGAGACCGCCCCGTTCTTCAGCGGGACGTTGAAATCCACCCGGACCAGGGCGCGCTGTCCTTCGAGCGCGCCGGCCGGGAGGCTCTCGAGGCTTCGTGTGGTCACCGGCGCGATCCGATGTAGGCGAGCAGATCCACGCAGCGCGCCGAGTACCCCATCTCGTTGTCGTACCAGGAGGAGATGTGCACCAGCGTGCCGTCGATGACGTTGGTGGACTTGGCGTCCACCACGCTGGAGAACAGATTGCCGATGTAGTCGGTCGAGACGAGCGGCTCGTCGGAGACGTCGAGAATCCCCTTGAGCTCGCCCTGCGCGGCCTTCTTGAAGGCGGCGTTCACCTCTTCGATCGTCGTCGCCTTCTTCACTTCCGCGGTCAGGTCCACGAGCGAGACGTCCGGTGTGGGCACGCGCAGCGAGACCCCGTCCAGCTTCCCCTTGACCTCCGGAATCACGAGGCTGGTCGCCTTGGCCGCGCCGGTCGTGGTCGGGATGATCGAGAGCGCGGCGGCACGGGCCCGCCGCAGGTCCTTGTGCGGCAAATCGAGGATATTCTGATCGTTGGTGTAGCTGTGCACGGTCGTCATGAAGCCGTGCACCAGCCCCCAGTTCTCGAGCACCACCTTCACGACGGGCACGAGGCAGTTGGTGGTGCAGGACGCGTTCGAGATGATGTGATGGGCGGCCGGATCGTACTTCTTCTCGTTCACCCCCATCACGATCGTGATGTCCTCGCCCTTGGCCGGGGCGGAGATCACCACCTTCCTGGCGCCGGCGGCGAGATGCTTGGCGGCCGAGTCGCGATCGGTGAATCGCCCCGTGCTCTCGAGCACCAGATCCACGCCCATCTCCTTCCAGGGGAGCTTCTCCGGCTCCTTGATCGCCGTGACCCGGACTTCCTTCCCGTTCACGACGAGTGCCTCCCCCTTCACCTCGACCGTTCCCGGGAACCGCCCGTGCACCGAGTCGTACTTGAGCAGGTGCCCGAGGGTCTTGGGGTCCGTGATGTCGTTGACGCTCACGAACTCCAGCTCGGTCTGCTTGGACAAGAGCGCCGCCCGCACCACGTTGCGGCCGATGCGCCCGAAGCCGTTGATGCCCACCCGCACCGCCATGTTCGCTCCTAAGAGAAGTCCGGAATGCTCGCGCGGCCGAACGTCACGGCCGTGATCGAAGAAACGCCCGCCTCACCCAGCACCCGTGCGGCCTCAGCCAGGGTCGCTCCGGTAGTGAAAACGTCGTCCACCAGGACAATTGGCGATTGCGGATTTCGGATTGCGGATTGATCCCTCCGGCGGCGTCCAATCCGCAATCCGCAATCATCAATCCGCAATGCAAAAGCCCCCGCCACGTTCGCCAGGCGCGCCGCCGGTGTCAACGCCGTCTGCGTCGGTGTATCACGTACCCTGACAAGGAGTTGTGGCGCCACCGCGAGGCCCCAACGGCGCCCCAGCGCCCGCGCCAGCACCTCGCTCTGATTGTAGCCACGTCGCTTGAGCCGCGCGGGACCGAGCGGGATCGGGACGAGCAGCGTTCCCGGCACCGGCCGCGGGAGCAGACGGACCAGCGACTCGGCCAGGTCCGCGGCGATGCGCGGCAGTCCCCGGTATTTCAGCGCGTGCACCACCTCGCGAGCGCCGCCGTCGAGCCACACGCCCGAGCGAACGACCCGCAGCGCCTCCGGCCATTCACGACACAGCCGGCAGGGACCGAAATGGGGCTCGGGCTGACCGCACCGCTCGCACCAGGGCGGGCGCACGGGACGCCAGCGCGACCGGCACACGGGACAGACGAGATCGTCGGCCCGGGCCGGCCCGAGCAGCCCGTGACACACCAGGCACTCGGCCGGGAGAAGCAGCTGCTCGAGGGCGCTAGACACGGAGCGCGTGCTCGACCGCCGCGCGCATGATCTCCACCGGCGCGGGCCGGTCGGGAAAGAACCGCTCCCAGGCGAGCGCGCCCTGGCGCACCAGCACGCCCCGTCCGTCGCGTGTAGCGATGGAGCGGCGCCGCAGCTCGCGGGCCCAGCGGGTTTCCCCGGTGCCGTAGACCAGATCGAGGGCGGCGCGAATCCCGCGCAGCCCGTCGGGGTCGAGGGGGAGCGGGTCGCCGGCGGCGAGGCCCAGCGGAGTGGCGTTCACGACCACATCGGCGGCATAGGGCGGCTTCGCCACCCGGGCTTTCACGCCGAGACCGGACGCCCAGGCCGCGAAGTCGGTCGCCCGGCGGGCGTCCCGTGAATGCACCGACAGATCGGCGCGGGCGTCCGCGGCGGCGAGCGCCACGGCCCGCGCCGAGCCTCCCGTCCCGATCACCAGCCACCGGCCACCGGCCACTCCGAGCTCTTCGAGCTCCGCGGCGATCGCCGGCACGTCGGTGTTGTCGCCGACGAGCGCACCCTGTTCCACCCAGTAGGTATTGCACGCCCCCGCTCGCGCGCACAGGTCGGTTTTACGCGTGACGTCCCGTTCCGCCGCTTCCTTGTGCGGGACGGTCACATTGCCGGCGATGCCGAGCGTGCCGAGGGCGCGAAACGTATCGGAGAAGACGCCGGGGGAGACCCGCAGGGCGACGTACACCGCATCCACCCCCAGCGCGTCGAGGGCCGCGTTGTGCATGGTGGGAGACAGCGAATGGGCGATGGGATCGCCCAGCACGGCGAGCAGCCGGGTGTTACTGCCGATCCTCACTCCGCGCCCTGCCTGCGAGGCGGTCGGCCACCGCCACGATCAACGTCTCGAGCTCCGCGCAGGTGTCGCGGTACACCTCGAGGTCCCCCCCGAACGGATCGCCCACCTCGGCTTCCTCTCCGTTCCGCCCCGCATATTCGCCCAGCACGAAGACCCGCCCCTCGCCGCCAAGCTCGTGGACCCGCGCCCGGTGGTGCCGCGCCATCGTGAGGATCAGCTCCGTTTCCTCCACGATCTCGCGCGTGAGCAGGCGCGCGCGATGGCTCGAGAGGTCGAGCCCACGCTCCAACGCGACCAGATAGGCCCCCTCGGAGGCCGGCGCGCCGTCCCAGGCACCCGTGCCGGCCGACTCCACCGTGACGTCGTCCATTCCCCGTTCGGCGAGCGCCCGCTTCAGCAGCGCCTCGGCGAGCGGGCTGCGGCAGATGTTCCCGGTGCAGACGAAGAGAACGCGCTTCACGGCGCCAGCATCCCCGCGGCCGCGCGCAGCCGCGCGACCGGGATGGCCCCGGACCGCACCACTCGAGCGAGCGGACCCGTGCAGTCCACCACCGTCGAAGGCGGCTGATTGCCCAGCACGCCCCCGTCGAGCACCAGCAGCCTCCCGTCGGCCACGGCCGGGGCGAAATCGCGCAGGATGGCATCCGCCCCGGGCGCCGGCGGCGCCCCGGGCAGGTTCGCGGAAGTGGACGTCAGGGGCTCGCCCAGCTCGCCCACGAGCAGCGCTATCCCGGCATGCGATGTCCAGCGCACGGCGATGCCTCCTTCCGGCCCACGCAGCAGGTCGGGCAACCGTCCACTGCCGCCCGGCAGCACCAGCGTCAGCGGTCCGGGCCAGAATGCCCGGGCCAGCGCACGGGCGGATTCGTTCATGGCCAACCCCTGCGCCTCGGCCATCTCGCGGCTGGCCACCAACAGCAGGAATGGCTTCCCGGCCGCCCGCCCCTTGAGCGCCGCCAGTGTACGGAGGTCGGAGTCCACGGGCCGCGACCCCAAACCGTACACCGTCTCCGTAGGATACGCGAGCAGGCCCCCCGCGCGCAGGTGGGCTTTTACCCGCGGAACTGCCGCCCGGGCGTCCGCCAGCGTTACGAACGGCAGAGCGGTCATCCCACCTCCCGGGCCAGGGCTTCCGCCAGGCGCCAATCGTCCTCGGTCGTCACTTTCAGGTTGAAGGCGGACCCGGCAACGACCTCCACGGGGAAGCCGGCCCGCTCCACCGCCTCGGCATCGTCGGTGGGCGGGGGGGCGTCGGCCGGCCAGCGCGCGTACCCTTCGGCGAGCATCGCTCCGGGGAACCCCTGGGGCGTCTGCGCCCGCCACAGGCGGATCCGCGCTACCGTTCGCACCACCCGCCCGTCGTCCGCTACGTCCTTCACCGTATCGCCCATCGGAACGGCCGCCACCGCGCCGACGCCGGCCCGGGCGTGCTCGATCACCGCACTGATCGTCGCGCCGTCCACGAACGGGCGCGCGGCATCGTGCACGAGGACGACCGGCGGCAGCGCGCCCAGTTCCTGGAGCCCGGCTCGCACCGAATCGGCACGCGTCGCCCCGCCGCTCACTCCACTGACGCGAGGGCCCAGCAGCTCCTGCAACCACACGGGTGGCTGCTCGGCCACGCCGGCGGGCAACGTCACCACCATGCGTCCCACGTCATGCCGCGCCAAGAACGGCCGCAGCGCCCGCAACAGCATCGGCACGCCGGCGATGGGCCGGAATTGCTTCGGGCCGCCGGGACCGGCACGCACGCCGGACCCGGCCGCCACGATCACGACGGCGACGTCAGGCGGCGAGCCGGCGGGCGAGCT
>DATGDT010000169.1:0-26029 GCA_035310725.1 Gemmatimonadales bacterium | reverse complement strand
CGCCGCAGCCCCCACTCGGCCGCGGCACGGGCCTCCGGGGTCGCGTCCGGGTCGCCGGCGAGCCGGCGCAGCTGATCCAGCGCCACCCGCTGTGTCACGCGCAGCAGGGCCGGGTGGCGAGTGGGAGACGAAGTCCCCCATGTGCGCTCGATGATCCCGCCGATCACCTCCGTGAGCTTGGGCAGTGACGGGTCCCGGTCCGCCAGCGCCGCGATCCGTGCGGCACGCTCCGTCGAGAGCAGTCCGCCGATCACCTGGGTCGCGAGCGTGCGCGCCGCACCGAGCTGGTCGAAGGTCGGTGCGGCGGGGGAGCGGAAGCCGCGGGCGTCGCGCCCGTAGCCGAACGGCGTCGGCGCGAGGTCGGCCAGCACCCGCTCGGGGATCGCCAGCTCGGCCGGCTGGATCGCATCGAGCAGCAGCTCGAGCGCGCGGCGTTGCCGTGCGGCGGGGATGATCCGGGTGACGGGCAGCGAGTCCCCGCGCACGCCGTAGCGATACTCCATCCCACCCACGGCCTTGATGGCCGCCCCCAGAGTGAACCGGTGATGCAGGTACACGGTGGCGAAGCGCCGGCTCAGCAGCGCCATCGGTTCGCCCGGCTGGATTGCGTGCTCGTCGAAGCGGGCGATCAGGGTGTCCCGCACCGTCTGCACCCGCGCCAGCTCCTCCACCGCGTCGCTCCCGTTGATCCACGTCGTCCCTTCGGGATACGAGTTGCCGTCGCCCTCGTCGGGGTTGGTGAGGAAGCGCAGTCCGTGCGCCATACCCTCGTGCACGATCGCCTCCAGCCCCGAGTCTTCCCGGCCGGCCGGGAACTGGGTGTACGCCCAGCGGATGGCGAGGGAGTCGTAGGCGCCCGGACCGTCGCGATAGGCCTGGGAGAGATCGATGTGGCCGTCGACCAGCCGGATGAGCGGGGCGGGGTAGGCCATCACCGAGGTGCGGCCGTCGGCCGCGGCGATGAAGTTGTGGGCGAGGCCGAGGGTGTGACCCACCTCGTGGGCCACGTGCTGGCGGCGGCGGGCCATCGCGAAGTCCACCGCGCTCACTGCCGGATCGAGACCCGCGATCCAGTCGCCCAGTCCTTCGTCCATGTCGAGGGGATCCGCCTCCTCGGCTCCCGCCACGGCGGGGGCCGTGCCGGCGAAGATGTCGTAATCCACGACGGAGCGGTGCGACTCCAGCCGTACGGCCGCCTTGATGATCTCCCCGGTGCGTGGGTCCACGAACGCGGGGCCGATCGAGTAGTCGGGGTCGGTGCGGTGGACCCACTGGATCACGTTGTAGCGCGCGTCCATCGGGTCCATGTCCGGTGGCATGTCCTCGACGCGAAAGGCGTCGCGGAATCCCGCCGCGGCGAACACGGCGTTCCACCACATCGCTCCCTGGCGGAACGCGCTGCGGTAGGGCTCGGGGATGCCCGCATCCAGATAGTAGACGATCGGCTGCACCGGGTCGGAGACGGCGGCGCCAGGGTCGCGCTTCACCAGGCGATGCCGGATCGCGTAGCGCGTGACGTAGTCGTGGTCGAACGGCTGCGCGAAATCGTAGAAGGAGACGGCGAACAGCCCGATGCGCGGGTCGAACCGCCGCGGGTGGAACCCCGAATCGGGCAGGGCGACGAGCGAGAGATGCTGGCGCAACGTCACGGCGCGCCCCTCGGGGGCGTGCGACTGGATGGCGCGTCCCGGTTGGTCGCTCGTAAAGGTGAGCGTGGCCTCGATCTCCGTGTTGCGGGGAAACGCCTTGGTGCGCGGCAGGAAGATCGTGCTGCGGTCGCGGTCGATCTGGAACGTGCCCTGATTGGATCCCCGCAGGGCGCCCCGGACGTCGGTGAGGTCGCCCAGCACGAACGACGTCGCGTCCACCAGCAGCCGGCCTCCCTCCTCGGCCAGGACCTCGAACGACGCGACGGTGGAGCGGGGGAACGATTCGTTCACCGAGCGCACCAGCGCCGGGTTGTCGCTCAGCGCCCGGAACTGTGGATTCTGGAGCACCAGCAGGACGCGCGGACCGACCCGCTCGAAGCGGGCGATCTGCTCCTGCCCGATGGTGCCGCGGTCGAGGCCCAGCCCCGTGCCGGCGTCCCCCAGGCCGGTGGCCAGGGAGGGCAAATAGAGGAAATCCTGGTCCAGGCGCCCGGCGGGGATTTCGAGCAGCAGCCGCCCCTTGGTCGCGTCCCGGTAGAGCGGGAAGTAGCCGTCGCGCTTTTCGAGCGCGCGGGTGGCGTCGGTGATCGGCTGCTGGGCGCGCAGCGAGGGAGCGCACACCAGAAGGGCCGCGGCTCCGAGGAACAAGCGCGTCGCACGAGAGGTGATTCGCATGGGGCTGTCGTCTCCGAAGCTAGGAATCCCGGTGCACGGTCTCCGGGGAGAAGGCGGGCAGGCAGACCGCCACGTATTGGGCGCCGCCCGGTTCGGGGGTGCTGTAGCGCACCCATTCCCCCGGATGGGCGACGACGGCCTGCCCGGCGCGGACGTCGATCGTGCCCCCTTCATGCTCCACCCGCAGCAGGCCGGAGAGCACGACGGTGATCTCCTCGAATGCGGGGCGCTGACCCGGCTCGCGCCAGCCTTCGGGCGACGTCATCCGCGCCACGCTGACGGCGGCATGGCCGGAATTGGCACGCCCGGCGAATTCCTCGATGCGTTTCGGCTTGTTTCCCGCTGCCGCGACGACGGTCGGGGTGGAGATGAGGGTCGGCATGCGTCCCGGTCGGGTTGGGGGCGGCGTCAATAATGAAGCGCGCGCACAGGGTCCAACAGGGCCCGGATGCGCGACGTGCCGGCGCGGGGATCCCGCGCCGGCACGGATCGGACGGAGATCGCGCCTAGGACCGGGTGACCGTGTACTGCCCGCAGGCCGTGAACTGGATCGTGACGGTGGTCGTCGTGCCACCTCTCGTCACGGCGGCGATCAGCGTGCCCAGGTCGAATCTGGGCCGGTCGGTACACGTGGCGTTGTAGTGGAGGTCGGTCGGCGTCGACACTTCCAGATCGAACACGATGCTGCCGTTCCGTGAAATGGTCGAGGTGCCATCGATGGACAGCGTCCCGCTGGGCAGCGGCGCGTCCCGCACGATCGAACCGGCCACGTTCGCCGTGAAGACGATCGACCAGTCCCGGACGTGCGTGGCGGCCGCGCCGTTGCCGAACACGTAATCGGTGCGGAAGCCGGTCTCCGTCTGCGACAGGGTCGTCGTATCGCGGATCGCCTGCCGACGGCCGTTCTGGGTGACCGACGCCCGCAGCCCGTCGCGGCCTACGAAGACCCGCTCGAGGTCGGTGAACGCGAGCTTGAGCGAGCCGTCGGTGCCCTGCGGCGTCGGATCGATGATGTCGATCAACCCGCGCACCGTATCGGCGCCGCGGCGGAAGCCGATCACGCAATCGGTGAAGGTGACCCGGATCGAATCGGGGACTCGATCGCCGTCGGAATTCACCACCGGGAGCGGGGCGACGTCGGGCGTGCAGCTGCTGGTGAGCAGCAGGGCTCTCGAGAACGGCGCGCCTGGCACGAACCCGATACCGCTCGAGGCGGAGCCGGCGTCGAGCTCGTTCTCGACGTCGGCCGTGACCACAGCGCCGACGCTGTCGGCTTCCGCCTGGGAGAGGGCCGGTGCCGGTGGAGACGTCTGGTCGCTGCAGGCCGCAAACACGGCGCCGGCCGCTACCACCACGGCCGCCACCGCGCCGCGACGCAGGAGGGAGTTCATGACGACGGACTCCAGGATGAGGAAGTGGGCAAAGGGCTCATGGAGTGAAGAACTCGGCCATGTTGGACGCATTCGCCGCCGCCCCGGGGAAGCTGGTGAGGCCCAGCCCCTCGGCCATCAGCCGCAGCGTGTTCTCATGCTGGTACAGCCCGGCCGACGTGAAGCCGCGCTTCGACTTGGGGCTGATCGCGGTCCAGACGATGCGGCCGCCGCCGTGCGTGTTGTCGGTGTCGGATTCGTCGAAGACGATGACGAGCAGCCCGTCGGTCTGAAACGACGGACTCGCCAGCAGCGGGGCGATGTTGGTCTGCAGCCAGGCGTCGGCGGTCTCGAGAGAGCAGTCGTGGGCGTCGTTGCACAGGTTCGGCACCACGAAGGCGTAGTTCGGCAGCGTATCGCCGGCCAGGTCGGTCGCGAACTGCGTGAACGGCACGAGCCGCTTGAGCTGCGCCGAGTCGTTCACCACATCGGAGAAGAACGAGAGCGGGTTGTGCTTGCGCGCATAGCCGCCCGACTTCTGGCCGGTGTAGCCGACCGAGGGCAGATCCTCCGCGTACGATTTCCACGTTTTCCCGGCGGCCACGAGGTGGCGTACGATGTTGTCCTCGGTGATCGTCGCCGAGTAGCTGTCGCTGTTGGTGATGATCTGCCCCGCGGTCAACACGAAGTAGTTGCCGATCGAGGGATGCGTGTTGGCGTAGTACTGTGTGGCGTACCCGTACTGCGCCATGAGCGAGTGCAGATACGGCATGTGCGCGCTGTCGGCCTGGTCGAAGTCGTGATTTTCTTCCACCACGATGACCGCGTGCGCGAAATGCGGCAGCGCTCCCCCGCCGCCGCCCCCGCCTCCGCCCCCTCCACCACCATTGCCGCCGCCGTTGCCCGACGTGCTCGGCCCGCTGGCGGCCGCGCATGCGATCGCAACGAGAGACACGAGGGCCTGGACAGGACGACGGGCGACAGCCACGATGTAGATCATGCGGTACGTCTGTTGTACTCGCTAGTGGTCGCGAAGATCGCGTCCCCGACGGCGCCCGGAAGTTGTGTGAGCCGCGTCACGCGGAATCGGGCTCGTTGCGAACGCGCAACTCCCAGGCTTCGAGCGAGCGCGGCCAGTCTTCCCGCAGCAGGCGGGACAGGGCGCGGTCGGCGAGCACGCGGCCCTCCGTCTGGCAGCGGGCGCAGTAGTTCGCTTCGTTGGCGGCGTAGCGGATGCGCTGCACCGGCGCGCCACAAACGGGGCAGGGTTTCCGGTAGCGGCCGTGCACCGCCATTCCTTCACGAAACGCCGTGACCTTCTCGGGAAACGCCTCGCCCGCCTCCGCCTGTAGGCGGGCGATCCAGGTGGTCAGCGTTTCGCGCGCGGCCCGGTGCAACCGGGCGATCTCCTCCTCGGTGAGCTGGCCGGTGAGCCTGAGGGGTGAAAGGCGTGCGGCGTGCAGGATCTCGTCGGAGTAGGCGTTGCCGATGCCGTCGAACAGGCGCGGATCGGTGAGCGCCCGCTTGAGGGTGTGCGATTCCCGCAACAGGGCGGTCCGGAAGTCGGCGGAGGTCGCGGCGAGGACGTCGAGGCCGCCCGGATCATGGGCCGCGAGCCCCCGGGCACCCCGCACCAGGTGCAGGGAGGCACGGTGCTTCACGCCGGCCTCCGTGAAGAGCAGGGTCCCCCGCGGGAAGTCGAACGCCGCGAGCCCGGCCCGGCCGGGAATCGCCGCCCCCCGGGGCCGCCAGCGCAGCCGGCCGGCGATCATGAGGTGCAGCACCGCGTAATACTCGCCGTCCAGCTCCAGCACGATCCGTTTGCCGAGGCGGCTCAGCCGGCGCACCACGTGCCCCTCGAGGTCCTCCGGGCGAGGCTCCACGGACCGCAGCACGAACGGGCTGGTGATTCGCAGGCGCTGGAGGGGAGACCCCAGGACGCGCGGGCTCAACGCGTGGAGATACAGCGCGATATCCGGAAGCTCGGGCACCGTCTGATCAGGGGATCACGATGTCGGGACGAATTTTGGCGACGCAAATTCGGCCGGCGACCTCGCTCATGCCCCGGGTCGTTCGGCGCGTGTGAAGAACAGCGCGAGGGTCAGATGGATGCCCAGGCTGAGCCAGACCGAAAGCGGGGCCGCGCCGAGGGCCACCAGGTAGCCAATCGGGCCGAGACGGTAGCGCTCGGTGATCACCTGCACTCCAGCGTGATCGATGTCGCGGCCCAGCAGGCGGCCTTTCCAGATCCCCGACCACCAGACGGCGTTGAACAGCACGGCGATCACGACCAGCGTGGCCCCGTAGAACATCGTCGCGGCGAGCCGGGTCGCGGCATCCGGAAGGTGTTCGGCCAGAACGGCGGTGGGGAAGGGGAGGAACCCGATCCCCATCAGGAACAGGACGTTGATCAGGAGGAAGCGGCGATCGGTGTGGCGCACGTACTGGAAGATGCTGTGGTGATTCGCCCACATGATGCCGATCGTGACGAAGCTGATCGTGTAGCCCACGTAGGACGGCCAGAGTGCCCCGAGGGCCGGCCACAACCCGCCGTGTTGCGACACGACCTCCCCGTTCGGCACCTTGATCTCGAGCACGAGCAGCGTGATCGCGATGGCGAACACGCCGTCGGAGAACGTCTCGAGTCGCGTGGTCTCGGGGAGCCGGACGCCCTCGCCCGGCGCGTCAGGCTGCGGGCGGGGTGTCCAGCTCGTCGACATGCTCCACCACGTGGCCCACGATGCCGTAGCGTACGGCCGCGTCCGCATCGAGCCAGAAGTTGCGCCGCGTGTCCTCCTCGATCCGCTCCAGCGGCTGGCCGGTCTCGCGGGCGACGATGCGGTTCAGCCGGTCGCGCATGCGCAGGATCTCCCGCGCTTCGATCTCGATGTCGCTCGCCGAGCCGCCGGCCCCTCCCGCGGGTTGATGCAGCAGGAACCGGGTGTTCGGCAGGCAGAACCGCCGCTCGCGCGGCACCGCGAGATAGATCAGGGCCGCGATGCTGGCGACCCAGCCGGTGCCCACCATCCGGATGCGGGGGCGCACGAACCGCAGCAGGTCGTGGATCGTGTCGCCCGCCTCGACGTGGCCGCCCTGCGAGTTCAGGTAGACCGTGATGTCCTCGTCCGACTCGGCCGCGAGCGCCAGCAGCTGGCCGGAGACGGCGGCGGCGAGCTGCTGGTTGATTTCGCCGCTGATGATGATGGTGCGGGCACGCAGCAACCGCTCCGCGACGGGATCGGTGGGAACGGTGCGCAGCGGCTCGGCGGCGTCGACGCGGGGCATGCGGGCTCCAGGCTGAGGTCTCCTTAACGATGCCCGGGCCACCCGGTGGAGCGCAACGGCACGGCGCGGCCAGGCGCAGGGGCGGTTGCCCGGGAACACTCTCCATGGCCCGGCGGTAGGAGCGGTCGTCGCAGCGGTGTCCGCCGCGACGAAGGAGGCGACCATGAAAGTTCCAACGCGAGAACTGCGCGTCGTGATATTCGCGCTGCTGGGTGTCGGGCTCGTGTCGGCCGTCGTGCTGGGACGGGGGCGCGAGAAGCGGACGGCGACGATTCCGGCGGGAACCGCGCTCGTCGCCGCGCTCGAGCGGGAAGTGTCCACCGAGCGGAGCCGGGTGGGGGACAACGTCGAATTGCGTACGGTCAATCCGATTCGTCTCGGTGAGGGGGTCGAGATCCCCGCCGGTGTGCTGGTCCGCGGCACGGTGACGGAGGCGAAGGGCGGCGGGCGGATCGCCGGCGCGCCGCAGCTGGGCTTGCGCTTCACCGAGATCGTGGTCGACGGCGACCGCCAGACGATTTCGGCGCAGCCGTTCCACGTGTCCGGGAAGAGCGACGCCGGCAAGAGCGCCGTCCAGATCGGCGGCGGGGCGGTCGCCGGAGCCATCCTGGGGCGCGTCGTCGGCGGGAAGGGTGGAACGGCGAAGGGCGCGGTAGTCGGCGCGGCGATCGGAACCGGCGTCGCCGTGGCCACGGAAGGCGGGCATATCGTGCTGCCCGCGGGGCAGCGGCTCCGCGTCCGGCTCGATGGTCCCGTGACGGTGGCGTACCGGCCGCACGAGAGCCACGAAGAGAAATCGGGCGACTAGCAGGGCAGGAGGCGGTTGACGCGGGGCACGGGGCGGGCGATCACTAAGCCTCGTGCCCCACCTGCTGCGTGTCGCCCTGAGGCGATCGCCCGCCGACGCGGCCGCGTTTCCTTTCTCGGTGCCGGCCATCCGGACACTCGAGCCGCTCGACCTGTCCGCCCGGATGACGTTCTTCGTGGGCGAGAACGGCTCGGGCAAATCCACCCTGCTCGAAGGGATCGCCGCCGCCGCCCGGCTTCCCACGGTCGGCTCGAGCGATCTCGATCGGGATACGACGCTGGACGCCCAGCGCAGCCTGGCGGATACGCTGAAACTCACCTGGGGGAAGCGCACGCACCGTGGGTTCTTCCTGCGTGCCGAGGATTTCTTCGGTTTTCAGCGGCGGCTGTCGGTGGAGCGGGCCGACTTCGAGCGGGACCTGGCGGCCCTGGACGGGCAATACAAGGACCGATCCAGTTACGCCAAAGGCCTCGCGGCGCTTCCGGTCCTGAAGTCGCTGCGTGAGATGGAGCGGCGCTACGGTCGCGACGCCGACGCCCGCTCCCACGGCCAGGCCTTCATCAATCTGTTCCAGCAGCGCTTCGTCCCCGGCGGGCTGTATCTGATGGATGAGCCTGAGGCGCCGCTCTCGCCGCAGAACCAGCTGGGTCTGGTCGCGGTCCTGCTCGCGATGGTCGAGCAGGACGCGCAGTTCGTCATCGCGACGCACTCGCCGATCCTGCTCGCGTTCCCGGGCGCCGTCATCTACAGCTTCGACCGGGCGCCGGTGGCCGCCGTCGCCTATGGCGACCTGGATCACGTGACGCTGACGCGGGACTTCCTCAACGACCCCGGCGCGTTTCTCCGCCGGCTCGAGCCGCGGCCGGAGCGCTAGACGTCCAGCCGCCGCTCGTAGGGCACCATCTCCCCGTTCTCGAGGTAGCGCCGCAGGATCCGCAGGTACATCGCCCAGCAGTAACAGGAGATGCGCCAGTGCTCGTTGGGTGCGGGCCAGCCGGTGTGGGAGAACCGGACGAGGGTGGCGTCGCCGCTGCGCTCGAGGTGGAAGCCGACGCGTGTGTCGAGCCAGTCGGGATCGGCCCGGGTGAGCCGCAGCTCGAAGTCCGAGGAGGCGTCGGCCCGGGTCACGCGGGCGCGCCAGTCGAACTCGGGTCCGAACCACAACTCGTATTCCGTCCCCTCCGACGGCTCACCCGCCGAGCGCTTCGTCCACCAGGCGTCCAGTCCTATCGGGGAGGTGACCGCCTCGTACACGCGCTCGGGCGGTGCCTTGATCGGGAAATCGTGATAGATATCGGCCATAGCGGCACAATTTGCCCGCCGCCGCCGGAACGGCAACCGGAACACCGGACCCCGGGGGCGTGTTATCTCCGGGTTCCCGTAAGGAGCAGCCGTGTCGATTCGACCGATCAAACGCATCGTGCAGGCGACCCCGACCATCGAAGGGGCCGGCGTGAAGCTGCGCCGCGCCTTCGGCTTCGGGGACACGGGTGACTACGACCCGTTCCTCCTGCTCGACGATTTCCGTAACGAGCGTCCCGACGACTACCTGGCCGGGTTCCCGTGGCATCCGCATCGCGGCATCGAGACCATCACCTACGTGCTCAAGGGGACGGTCAACCACGGGGACAGCCTCGGCAACTCCGGCACGCTCGGCGCCGGTGACGTGCAGTGGATGACGGCGGGCAGCGGGATTCTCCATCAGGAGATGCCGCAGGGCGATCCGCAGGGGAAGATGCACGGCTTCCAGCTGTGGGCGAATCTCCCCGCGTCGCTCAAGATGACCGCCCCGCGCTACCAGGATATCGCGGCCCGCGACATCCCCGAGGTGACCGACGACGATGGCACCGTGGTGCGTGTCGTCTGCGGCGACTTCTGGGGGAAGGCGGGCCCGGTGAAGGGCGTCGCGGCGGACCCCCGCTATCTCGACGTCTGGGTCCCGCCGGGGAAGCGCAAGACGCTCGCCGTCGAGACGGGTCGCCACGCCTTCGCCTACGTGTTCGAGGGCAGCGGCACGTTCCGCGATGCGTCGCAGCCGTTCGGCGTGCTCACGGAGCGCGTCGGAACGGCGGATGTCGCTCCGGTTCGGGAAGAAACGGGCAATCGCTCGCTCGTCCTGTTCGACCGCGGCGACGAAGTCACCGTGCAGGCGGGTGACCAGGGGATCCGGTTCCTGCTCGTCTCGGGCAAGCCGATCGAGGAGCCGGTCGCCTGGTACGGACCGATCGTCATGAACACGAGAGAAGAGCTGCAGCAGGCCTACGCCGAGCTGCGGGACGGGACGTTCATCAAGCAGCGCTGAAAAGCGGCTATCGGCCGGCGGAACCCCCGCGTAACATAGGGTGATCACGCGCTCACCCGATTTGCGGGGGTTCCATGCGACACACCTTCCGTTGGGCCCTGCCGTTGCTCCTGTTGCCGGTGCAGATCGGCGCCCAGGAGCGCTACCGCACTCCACCGCAGGCCATCGTCGACATCCTCGACGCGCCGCCGTTACCGGCGGCCATCCTGAGTCCCGACCGCCAGTGGCTCCTGCTGCTGGAGCAGCCGAGCATGCCCACCATCGCCGAATTCGCCGAGCCGATGTTGCGGCTGGCGGGTTGGCGGATCGATCCACGCACCAACGGTCCGGCGCGGGGCCAGCGCATCACGGGTCTGGTATTGAAGCGCGTCGCCGACGGCCTCGAGCGCCGCATCCCCCTGCCCCCGGGGGCCGTGCTGGGCGCGGTGGACTGGGCGCCCGACGGCCGTCGCGTCGCCTTCACCAACACGCGGCCGGACGGCATCGAGCTGTGGGTCGCCGACGTCGCCGCGGCGACGGCCCGGGCGCTGACGCCGCCGGTGTTGAACGCGACGTCCGGAAGCGCCTGCGACTGGATGCCGGACGGCGCGCGGCTCGTGTGCCGGTTCGTGCCGGCGAATCGCGGGCCGGCGCCCGTCGCGCCATCCGTTCCCGCCGGCCCGACGGTGCAACAGACCAGCGGTCGCGCCGCGCCGGTGCGCACCTACGAGGACATGATCGAGGACGCATACGGCGAGGCGCTGTTCGACTACTACTTCACGTCGCAGCTGGCCCTGGTGGACGCGACGTCCGGCGCGACGACCGCGATCGGGACGCCCGCCGTCTATGACGACGCCGCGCCGTCGCCCGACGGCGCCTATCTCTTCGTCTCCAAGACGGTGCGGCCCTATTCCTACCTGGTGCCACAGGAGGACTTCCCCACGGTGTACGAGGTCTGGTCGTCCCGCGGCGAGCTGGTGCGCGAGATCGCGCGGATTCCGCTCGCCGAGACGACGCCGGTCGGCGGCGTGCGCACCGGGCCGCGGCTCGTCACCTGGCGCCCCGACGCGCCGGCCACGCTGGTCTGGGTCGAGGCGCTGGATGGCGGCGACACGCGCCGGCCCGCCGACATCCGGGACCGCGTGGTGACGTTGCCGGCTCCGTTCATCGCGGAGCCCGCCGAGCTGGCGCGCACGCGCGACCGTTTCGCCGGTCTGCGCTGGGGCGCCGGCATCGCGTTGCTGTCGGAGGCCAACCGGATGAAGCGGTGGACCCGCACGTGGCTGCTGGATACGCAGCACCCGGGCGTGGCGCCTCGCGCCGTGTGGGACCGCAGCGCGGAAGACCGCTATGCCGATCCCGGCTTTCCGGTCATGCGACCGGTGGGCGCGGGCGCCATGCTGCAGCAGTCCGGGGAGTTCATCTACCTGATCGGCGCGGGGGCGACCGCGCAGGGGGACCGGCCGTTCCTCGATCGCCTGAGCCTGCGGACGCTGCGGGCCGAGCGGCTGTGGCGCGCCGACAGCGTTCACTACGAGACCGTCGTGGCGCTGCTCGACGACCGCGCCGGCCGACTCGTCACCCGGCGCGAATCGACGAGCGAGCCGCCCAACTACTACGTGCGCGAGATGCGCGGCAACCGCCTGCGCGCCCTGACGGCGTTCCCCGATCCGGCCCCGCAGCTCGCCGGAGTGAAAAAGCGGCTGGTGACCTACAAGCGCGAGGACGGGCTCCCGCTGTCCGGGACGCTCTATTTGCCCCCCGACTACCGTCCCGGCACCAGACTGCCGGTGATCATGTGGGCCTATCCGACGGAGTTCGCCTCCGCGGCCGCCGCGGGTCAGGTGACCGCTACCACCAACCGGTTCACCTCCTACCGTGGACCGACGCATCTGCTGCTCCTGACGCAGGGCTACGCCGTGTTCGACGACCCCAAGATGCCGATCGTGGGCGGCGACACCGCCAACAACCACTACGTGGAGCAGCTCGCCATGGACGCGCGCGCGGCGGTGCGCGCGGTGGTGGATCTGGGCGTGGCCGATCCCGACCGGATCGGCGTGGGCGGCCACAGTTACGGCGCTTTCATGACCGCCAATCTGCTGGCGCACACCGACCTGTTCCGCGCCGGCGTGGCGCGCTCGGGCGCGTACAACCGGACGCTCACGCCGTTCGGCTTCCAGTCCGAGGAGCGCACCTTCTGGGAGGCGCCCGAGGTGTACCAGCGCATGTCACCGTTCGTCTACGCCGACAGCATCAACGAGCCGATCCTGTTGATCCATGGCGAGGCCGACAACAACTCGGGGACGTTCCCGATCAACTCGGAGCGGCTCTACGCCGCCATCAAGGGTCTGGGAGGGACGGCGCGGCTGGTGATGCTGCCGCTCGAGGCGCACGGCTACGCGGCGCGGGAGTCGGTGCTCGATGTGCTGGCCGAGATGGTGGATTGGTTCGACCGCTATGTGAAGCAGGCGCCGCCGCGCCCGGTCGTGGGCACCCGCTGAGCCGGATCACGGTTCCTGGTTTCGCTCCCAGGAGCCGTACACCGGGTTGGGCAGCACGAAGAACCGGCGGCCGAATTCGGCCAGCGCCGTCGTATCGCTCCGGACGTCCTGGGTCAGATGCGGGAAGTCCTGGATGTTGTCGCCGATCCACTCGACCACGGCCAGGGCGGGCACACCCGGCGCGGCCGTGCCCTGCTGCACCCGCTCGAAGCGCGGATTCTTGTTCGATTCCCCGGGGGGCATGCACAGCACCAGGTCGGTCGGGACGCCGGCGGTCTCGAGGTTGGCGCGCGTGTCCGCGCACAGGGAATCCGCGCGATTGGTGACGATCACGACGCGTCCGCCGAGACGGCGGACCGAGGCGGTGAACGCCGCGGCGCCGGGGATCACTCCCGCGGCGCGCTCCCGCACCCACGAGGCCCAGCTCGCGTCGCTGTAGCCGCTGTCCACGCTCGCGCGGCGTCGCTCGTATTCGCTGTTGTCGAGCACGGTCTCGTCCGCGTCGAGAATGACGGCCCAGCTCCCCGCCGGTCGTCCCCGGGCCAGCTCGTCGAGCCGCAGCGCCGCAAAGGCGTAGATCTGCCGCGTGAGCGCCCGGTACTCGGCGGAGCGGCGCATCCAGCGCAGGGTGGCGGGCAGGGGAGCGGGCGACGCGGCGGGCGTCGGCGCCGTGGCCGGCGCGGGGCGCGCGGGTGCGCCGCAGGCCGTCAGCGGGACCATGGCGAGCAGGAACAGTTTCGTCAGGGACATGGTCAATCTCGCGGGGCGCCGATGCGCTGCCCCGTTTCGAAATCGTACAGCGTGAGACGTCGCAGCCGATAGTACGCCACCCAGTATCCGCGCAGCGCCTGGACAAACGCGGTGAGCGCCTGGTCCTTCTCGGTCTGGGCGATGTAGAGGTTGTCGATCGCGATGCGCCCGATCACATAACGGTTGTAGGCGACCTCGAATCGCTTGCTGGCCACCGTGTCCGCCTTGGCCGACAGCTCGGCGGTGCGCCGCGCTTGCGACAGCTCCAGGGCGGCGAAGTGCGCTTCGTAAGCGGTCTGCTGCAACGTCGTCTGCGACAGGCTCGCTTCCTGGGCCTGGTCGGCCTCGGCGGCCGCTACTCCCTCCGAATGCGCGCCCCACTGGACCAATGGGATCTCGACCGAGAGCGTGAACTGGCGAGCCTCGAGGAGATCCTGGTAGGCCAGGCGGGCCTCCGGCGCCGTGGCGTTATACCCGAAGCTCGCCACCACCGTCGCCCCGATTCCCCGGGACAGCTTCGCCTCGGCGACCCGCCGCCGCGCTTGCACGTCCTGCAGGGCCACGGCGGTCACGGCGGCCCGGTTGTGCAGCGCTTCGGCTACGGCGCGCGCGGTATCCGCGTCGACCGCCGGGACGCTCGTGCTGACCGCGATCTCGAGCGGCGTGCCCGGCGGCAGGTTCAGGCCGAGGCGGAGCGCGGCTGTCGCGCGTTCGAACTCGAGCTGGGCGCCTTGCAGGGCGGTCTTGGCCCGCAGCAGCGCCAGTTCGCTCTGGAGCAGGTCGTTCTCCCCGATCTTCCCGACCTCGAAGCGGCCCGTGTTCAGGGTGTACAGCGTGTCGTTGATCGCCGCGTTCTTCTCCGCGTTCTCCAGTCCCACGCGCGCGGCGTACACGTCGAAGAACGCCTCGGTCGTCGCGATGGCGATGTCCTCCATCGCCTCGAGATAGCTCCGTTCCGAGAGCTCGAGCTCGACCGTCTGCTCGCGCCGGTTCCACCCCGCCGTGTTGGGGCGGAGGATGTCCTGTCGCAGTCCCACCGACAGCGGCGTGGACGACCAGGTGTCGATCGACTGCGCGCCGGTGACGGAGAGGCGGGAGAGCGACGAAGAGATGAACAGATTGCCGCCCGTGAGCGGGAGTTGCTGCGACAGCGTCGCGGTCAGCCCGGTGTTAGTCAGCTGTTGCGCCCGGAACTGGGTGCTGCCGTCGGGCTGCAATACCGGGATGATCGAGCGGTTATAGGCCGGTACGCTGCCACCGAGCGAGAGCTGGGGCAGCAGCCCGGCGGTGAAGGCGCCGTGCCGATGGCGGGCCGCCTCGAGGGCGGATCGGGCGGCGTGCGCCCGCAGGCCCTCTTGTTGCGCCCGGGCGATGGCCTGGGGAAGGGTGATCGCCTGCTGGGCATCGAGGGGGAGCGGCGCGATCGGCACCAGTCCGATCGCCACCGCCCGGAGGAGGCTGCGACGGCGGCATCGAGTTGTCATGGGAGTCACTCGTAGCGAAGGCAGACGACCGGATCCTGGCGTGCCGCGCGGTGGGCCGGCATGATCCCGAAGGCGATGCCCACGGTGATCGACACACCGAAGGCGAGGATCACCGAGAGCACGGAGACAATGGTGGTGATGCCGGCGACGCGCTGGATCACGGCGCTCAGCGCCGTGCCGACCACGATGCCGGCCACGCCCCCGGCGACGCTGATCATGACGGCCTCGCTCAGGAACTGGAACAGGATGTCCTTTTGGGTGGCCCCGACGGCGCGCCGCACCCCGATCTCCCGGATGCGCTCCAGGACCGAGGCGAGCATGATGTTCATGATGCCGATCCCGCCCACGATCAGCGAGATGGACGCGATCGAGCCGAGCACGACGTTGAAGATGGTCTTGGTGCGGCGCTCCTGCCGGAGCAGCAATTCGGGAATGATGACCTCGAAGTCCACCACGGTGTTGTGCCGCCGCGCGAGCATCCGCTGGAGCACGTCGGCCATCGCCGGGACGTGCTTCGAATCGTCGACGCGCACGATGATGCGGTCGACCTGGTTGCGATTCCTGCGCTCCTCGCGCTGCTGGTCGCTCTCGGCGTTCTCCTCGTCGCTCGACACGCCTTCGGCGCGGGCCGCCAGCTCGATATCGCGCTGCGTGAGCAGGCCGCGATTGCGGTAGCGCAGCAGCAGCGTACGCACCGGCACGTACACGTCCATGTTCGCGTCGCGTATCCCCAGCCGCTCCGCCTGGCCGGTGAGACGCCGGTCCTCCAGCACTCCGATCACCGTGAGCCAGGTGTCGCCGACCTTGAGCGGCTTGCCGATGGGGTTCTCGGTGGTGAAGAAACGGGTGCGCACGCCGGCGCCGATAATGGCCACGGGCAGGCCGCGGTCGATCTGCAGCGGTCCGAACCACTCGCCCCGCCGCAGGGCGAGATTCGTCAGACGGAAGTAGCAGGTATCGACGCCCACCACCTTGCCCGACCGGGTCCGGCCTTCTCGCGTGACGGACGTGTTGAGCACGATCTCCGCACTCGTCGCCTCGACGTCCGGAAACACCCGCACGATCGCCTGCGCGTCCGCGTAGCTGAGCCCCGGCGAGAACTTCTTCACCTCCCGCTGCGGCTCGTCCGACACGCGCCCTTCCTTCTGCTCCACCAGCGGTGTGATCACCACGTTGTTGGAGCCGAGCAGCCGCATCTGCTCGAGGATCTCCTGCTCGGCGCCCTTGCCGATGGCCAGCATCGCGATCACCGAGGCGACGCCGAACAGGATCCCGAGGGAGGTCAGACCGGCGCGCAGCCGGTTGTGCTGTACCGCCTCCCACGCCGTGCGCAGGCTGAAGACGACGTGCGCCACGATCTGCGCCCGCAGCGCCGTCAGCGTCTCCCGGTCGAGCAGGCGCACGTGCGTCAGTCCCGGGGTTGCCGGGGGCTCGAGCGCTGGGGTCTCGACCCGCGGGGTGCCGGGAGAGGATGGAGCGCCGAGTCGCCCGGCGGGACCGTGGGCGACGCCGGGGGACGCAGCGCCGTGTCGCCGCCGGCCGCCGGGACGGCGCGCTCGGAGGCCGGCAGCCGTTTGAGCGCCATCCGGTCGTGATCGCGCGGGGGGGTGAGCAGCACGCGGTCGCCGTCTTTGAGTCCGCGCAGGACGATCACTTCGTCGTCGCTCATGGCCCCTGTGACGACCTCCTGCTTGACGGCGCCGCCGCCCGACTGCCGGTACACGAACGCGATCCCGTCCTCGCTGTTGACGGCCTCGATCGGCACGAACAGGGCGTTCTCGGTCGTGTAGGTCTCGATGGCGTTGCCGGTCGTCATCCCGGGGCGCAGCGTCGTGTCCGCGCCGGCGACCGTCACCCGCACCTCGAAGACCTTGGCGTCCGCGTTGGGGCGTTGTTCGCCGACGTTCGCGACGCTCGCGACGGTGCCGGAGAGCTTCTTGGTGGGATCCGCGTCGAGCGTGATCCCGACCGGCTGACCCACCGCGATCTTGCGGACGTCGATCTCGTTGACGTAGGTCACCGACTCCATCTGCGTGAGGTCGGGCAGGGTGGCGACTCCGGGATCCCAGGACGTCACCTGTGAGCCGGTCGTGCGTTTGCGCCCGTTCCATTCCTTCACGTAGATCACCATGCCGGGCGACGGCGCCCGGATCGTGAACCCGGCCATCACCTCCTGCACCACCTGCAGCAGGCTGCGCTGCCGCGCCAGGTCGGCTCCCACCTCCCGCATCTTGGCCCGTGACTGCTCGGTCTTGGTCGTATAGTCCGTCCGGGCCTGGTCGAGCGCGCGCTGTGCCTTCTCCAAATCGATTTCCGCCTGGCGGCGCACCGTCGGTGCCTCGTACACCGACCCCTCCTTGGCGAGGCGCTTCTCTTCGAGCCCCAGCTCCAGCGTGTGGATGTTCTCGCGCGCCGCCGAGAGTGTGAGCGCCGAGTCCAGCATCGCCTGCTCGTATTGCGCCTGGGCCTTCTGGAGGGCGAGCGTGACATCGTTCAGTTTGCTGGCGACGGTGGACCGGTCGAGCTCGGCCACGACCTCCCCGGCGCGCACCACCGTGCCCTCCGGCACGATCGAGGAGATCTTCATCTGGAAGGCGCCGGCCTGCATCGCGTTCGGCGGGGCGGTAATCTGCACGAATCGGCGCGCCCGCAGCTCCCCGGACGTCGTGACCGTGACGGTGAACCGCCCGCGCTTCGCGGGCGCGACCAGGGTGGCGTCGCCGGCGTCGTGCCCGTGGGCGACGAGCCACATGCTGGGCACTCCGATGATGGCGGCGACGGCGGCGATGCGGACGGACCGGGAGGCAGGGAGGTGCATGGCAAATCCTCGAGCAGCGCGCTGTCCTCAAGGTGCCGCCGGAACCTGCCTGGGACAAGGAAGACTTTGTCCTACGTGTCCCGGGGCTCGCCCCGACGCCCACTCCGGGGTAATGTCTCCGGGACCGGAGATACAGTCACCGTTCAGGAGCTACGATGCGTAATCGATCCTGTTGCGTGCTCGTCACTTGCGCCGTCGCCACCCTACCCGCCATCGCCTTCTCCCAAACCACACCCAGATACCCCGACCGCGCCGTGCGGCGCGACATCCCGCTGACGGGCATGATCCGCCACGCCTTCGCCGCGGGAACCCGGGATTCCACCGGGCGCCCCGGGCACAACTACTGGCAGCTCTGGACCGACTACACGATCGGTGCCCGCCTCGACCCCGCCACCGGCGTGCTGACGGGACACGAGCGGGTCCTGGTGCAGAACAGCAGCGACACCGTCATGACCCGGATCGTGCTGCGGCTCGACCAGAATCTGTTCGCCGCCAACGTGCCGCGCGCCGAGGCCGTCACCGAGATCACGGGCGGCATGCAGCTGACAGCGCTGAGTGTCGACGGCAATCCGGTCAACCTGACGCCGCCGCCACGGGTGTTCCGGCGCGGGCCCAATGGGGAGCCGCCGCAAGTCATCCTCGCCGCGTACGACACCGCGCAGACGGTGGCGAGCGTCACGCTGCCGACGCCGGTCCCCGCGCACGGTTCCGTCACGCTCGAGGCTGACTGGCACTTCACGGTGCCGAAAGTCGCGCCACAGACTCGCGGCGACCGCATGGGCGCGTGGGGGGATTCGCTCTATCAGGTCGCCCAGTGGTATCCGCGCGTCGCGGTGTTCGACGACCTGCGCCCGGGCGGGTGGGACACCGATCCCTATCTCGGGCCCTCGGAGTTCTACAACAACTTCGGCCGCTTCGATGTGAAGCTCGAGCTCCCCGCCGGCTGGCTGGTGGGTGCCACGGGACTGCTGCAGAACCCGGAGGAGGTGCTGTCGGCCGTCGAACGCGAGCGACTGACCCATGTGCTCGCCGCCGACTCCACGGTGCGGATCTCCGGCCCCGACGAGTTCGGGCCGGGCAAGGCGACCGCGGCCGGCGATCGCCTGGTCTGGCATTTCGTGGCGGACACGGCGGGCGACGTCGCCTGGGCTGCCTCGAATCGGTTCGTATGGGACGCGACCCATGCCGATATCCCGGGGAAGGGCGCCGTTCCCGTTTACATCATGTATCTGCCGGGACACGCGCAACAATACGCGGCCGCGGGCCCCACGGTCCGGCACGCGCTCGAGTTCTACTCGCGGCTGTGGATCCCCTACGCGTTCCCGATCCTCACCATGGTGGATGGGCCGGAGCTCGGCATGGAATACCCGATGTTCATCATGTCCAGCACTGGAGCTTCCGATCACGAAACCGGCCACCAGTGGTGGCCGATGATGCTGGGCGTCAATGAGACTTGGTACGGCTTCATGGACGAGGGTTTCAACCAGTACATGAACATTCTCTCGCGCGCCGACCGGCAGCATCAGCCCCCGAATCTCGACGGTGTGGGGCAGGGGTACGGCGCCGTCAGCGGGAACGAGCGCGAAGCCCCGCTGATGTGGGACGCCAACTATGGCGGCCCGATGTACGGCTTCCAGGCGTACGTCAAGGCTCCGATGATGCTCTCGATGCTCGGCGGCGTGGTCGCGGGGGGCGACAGCGCGGTGTGGCGCGCGATGAGCGAGTATGCCGGGACGTGGCGGTTCAAGCACCCGGCACCGTGGGACTACGCTTTTTTCATGAGCAACGCGCTGCACCAGGACCTCGGGTGGTTCTGGTACTCATGGCTCTTCACTACCGATGCGGTGGATGGGTCGATCGCCAACGTCCGCACGGCCGGCTCCCGAACCACGGTCACCGTGCGCCAGGACGGCCAGATGCCCTCGCCCGTGGTGCTGGCCGTGCACTTCGCCCCGGGAGGACCAGCGCCGAGGAGGATGGCGAACGCCATCATCGTAGACGACTCCACGGCGATCGTGACCTGGCCGGTGGACGTGTGGTTCGGTGGGAGCCGGACCTTCGAGGCGAGGCTCGACTTCGGGGCGCGCAAGATCGACCGCATCGTGCTCGATCCGCACTGTCGCTTTCCCGACGCCAAGGTGGACGACAACACCTGGCCGAGGCAGCCGGCGCCGGTGGCCGCCGCGGACGCCAACCCCTTCCGGGCACCGACGTGCAAGGGGTGATCCCGGTCACTCCTCCTCCGGCTATCCGTCTTCGCCGGAACCGGAGCGACCCGACACCGTACAACGGGCGAACCCATTCTTCGGGATCGTCATGAACAGAATGCTCAGCCTGCTCGTGCTCGCAGCTGTGGCCGGCCCGCTGGCGGCGCAGGACTCCACCCGGGCGGCCGCGGCCCCCGCGGCCCCCGCGGCTCCGGCCGCCAGCGCGCTCTCGGTGGCCGTCGGTGTCGTGGCCCGTTCGGTGGTCGACCGCGCGCCGCAGGACACCGGCGCCGCCTTTCCCGCGGACGTCGGCGGGCTCGTGTGCTTCACGCAGGTCGAGGGGGCGTCGGCGGATGCGCCGGGCACGATTCACCATGTGTGGTTCCACGGCGATGCGCAGGTCGCCGACGTCGAGCTGACCGCGCGGGGCTCGCCGTGGCGCACCTGGAGTCGCAAGACCGTCCCGGCGGACTGGACCGGGCCCTGGCACGTCGAGATCCGCGATGCCGGAGGCGCCGTACTGAAGCGCATCGACTTCACCGTCGGGCAGTAGATCCGGGAGGAGACGCCCGGCGGCCTGTCGGATTTGTCCAAGACGGCGGCCCTGGCAACGGCTAGACTTGAGGTCCCAGACCGAGAGGAGCCTTGCCATGGCCGCCGCTGTCCGACTCACGCACCTCACGCCCGTCCTCATCGTCGACTCCGTCGAGCCGTGTCTCGCCTTCTGGGTGGACCGGTTCGGCTTCGAAGCCAAGAACAAGGTCCCCGGGCCGGACGGCAAGCTCATCTTCGCCAGCGTCGAGCGGGACGGGATCGAAGTCATGTACCAGACCCGTGCGAGCGTGCTGGCCGACAGTCCGGCCTCAGCGAGCGAGCTGGTGGGACACTCCACCGCACTCTTCATCACGGTACCGGATCTCGACAGTGTGGAGCGCGCGGTCGCCGGCGCACCGGTCGTAAAGCCCCGCCACAAGACCTTCTATGGCAGTACGGAGCTGTACGTCCGGGAGCCCGGGGGCAACACGGTTGGATTCGCGCAGTTCACTCCGGAGGCAGGGGCATGACGATGGAGCGCGAATCGCTGACGCGGCTCGAGCAGCTCCGCAACGTCGGGCCGTCGCTCGCGGCGGATCTGCGCCTGGTGGGGGTGCGGTCTCCCGCCGACCTGCCGGGGCGGGACCCCTATGCGCTGTATGCCGCGCTGTGCGCCGCGATGGGCGAGCGCCAGGACCCGTGCGTGCTGGATGTCTTCATCTCCGCGGTGCGCTTCATGGAAGGAGCACCGGCCAGGCCCTGGTGGCGCTACACGAAGGAGCGCAAGCGCGAGCTGCCGGCGAGGTCCAGGCCGTAACAGTTTCGACACAACTGGGAAGCTTGTTCCGGGGGCGCGCCGCGCGGCATATTCCGACCCTCGATGCATCGGCAGCCCTCGATGGTGACCCACCTGCGCGCACGTTGGCCGATTGTCCTGTTGCTCGCGAGCATCGGTGTGACCGCGGTGGCCGGACTCGACACCGTGCGCGTCTCGCGCTCCAACCGCGCCGTTGCCGACCGGGCCCTCCGGGAATACGCCTCCTTCGCCGCCTGGTCGTACGGGCAGCACCTCGAAGCCGCGCTGTGGGCCATGGCCCGGGAAGTGGTCGGCGCCGTGAACCACGGGGAGGCGCTCCACACCAATCCCCGCGTGCCCACGGCGAGCGATCTGCCCCACTACCTGCCCTGGAACGACCGCTGTTACTGCCATCGCCCGATGTATGGTCCCGTACCGGAGACGTTCTTCGGGTTCGAGATCGGCCACGGCGTGCTGCAAAGCGTCGTCAATCCTCACCCGGATCCGCTCGAAGGTTGGGAGGTCGACCGCCCGCTCGCTGATTCGCTGGTGCGCGACAGGTTCGTCGGCTACTCCCCCTCGGAGCGCGCCGCCGTGCTGGAAACGGTCCGGCGAGACGCCCGCGCGCAATCCGAGAACGGCTATGCCTACCTCGTCCTGCCGCTCGAGCGTGGCCCGCGACTCGTCGTGTACACGCTCATGCCCACGATCCGCGGTGACACGATGATCTACGGGGCCCAGTACACCCCGGCGGCCATCGCGAAGGTCATGGGGTGGATGATGGACGACTCCGAGCTCCTCCCTGAATCGTTCCGCGCCGGGCGGAAGAACCGCGAGCTGATCGCGGTGGCGGTGACGGCGCCGGACGGCAGCGCCTTCTTCCGGTCGGATACGGTCGCGCCGTCGGCGCCCATGGCCACCGCGCGGCTGCGGCCCGCGTACGGGGCATTCGTCGTGCAGGCCGCAATCCGGCCGGAGCAGGTCGGGTCGCTCCTGGTCGGCGGGCTGCCGCGTTCCCGGTTGCCGCTCCTGATCGGCCTGCTGGTGCTCGCCGCCGCCCTCATGGCGGTGGCCGTCTCGCAGCTGCGGCGCGAAGCCGCGCTGGCGCGGGTGCGTGCCGAGTGGATCGCCAGCGTCAGCCACGAGCTGCGCACCCCGCTGGCCCAGATTCGCCTGTATCAGGACACGCTCCGGCTGGGCCGGACGCGGACGCCGGAGGATCAGGCCTGGGCGCTGGCGCAGGTGGACCGGGAGACGACGCGTCTCAGTCATCTGGTCGAAAAGGTCCTCAGCTTCTCGCGGCTCGGGCTGGTCGCCGGTCCCGCGCCGCAGCCGACCGACCTGTCCGCCGAGGCCCGGCGCATCGTGGAGGAGTTCCGGCCGCTCGCGGCCAGTCGCCAGGTCGCCATCGAGACGGCGATTGCCGACGTGCCGCCCGTCCCGCTGCGGCGCGACGCGTTGCGTCACGTCCTCCTCAACCTGCTCGACAACGCGGTGAAATACGGCCCGCAGGGGCAGACGGTGCGCGTCGAGCTGTGTCGCGACGACGGCAAAGTCCTGCTGGCCGTCGGCGATCAGGGGCCGGGCGTGCCTGGTCCTGAGCGCGAGGCGGTGTGGCGGGCCTTCGCGCGCGGCTCGACCGGCGTGGATCAGGGCGGCAGCGGCATCGGGCTCACGATCGTGCGCGAGGTGGCGGCGCAGCACGGCGGCGGCGCCTGGGTGGAAGACGCTCCCGGCGGCGGCGCGCGCTTCGTCGTGGCCCTCCCGATCGACGGGGTGCGGTCGTGAGCCCGGCCCCGCGCATCCTCGTGATCGAGGACAACGCCGACCTCGCGCAGGGGATTGCGTACAATCTGCAACTCGAGGGATACGAGGTCCGCATCGCGCCGGACGGCCGGTCGGGGCTGGACGCCGCGCTGCTGTGGGCGCCCGACGTAGTGCTGCTCGATCTCATGCTCCCGGGGCTGGACGGCTTCGAAGTGCTGCGTGCGCTGCGGGCGAAGGGCTCCAGGATCCCGGTCATCATCCTGAGCGCGCGGGCCGAGGAAGCCGACAAGGTTCGTGGGTTCAGGCTCGATGCCGACCAGTACGTCACCAAGCCGTTCGGCGTGATGGAGCTGCTGGAGCGGGTCGCGGCGATGCTGCGCCGCACCGGGCGCGATGCGAGGCCTCGCGAGGAGACGCTGACCTTCGGCGACGTCCATATCGATCTGGCCCGTCACACCGTCGCGAAGTCCGGGAAGGAGGTCGTCCTCCCCCCCAAGGCCTACGAGTTGTTGCTGGCGCTGCTGCGGCGGCAGGGGGCGGTGATGTCGCGCCACGAGCTGTTGCGCGAGGTGTGGGGCTACGGCTCCTCGGTGGTGTCCCGCACGGTGGACACGCACGTCGCCGAGCTGCGGCGCAAGCTCGAGGACGATCCCGCGGCCCCGCGTCACATCCTCACCGTGTGGAAGATCGGGTACCGCCTCACCGCCTGACGCACTCGCAGTTTCGACACAACTCCGTCACTGCGCCCGAACTCCTTCGGGCCGGGTCCTGTCCATGTTCCTGTCGAGGTTCCGTCCCCATTCGTGCTGGAGGTTTCCATGCAGCGTCTCATCGCCCTGCTGTCGCTCGCCGCGCTCGGGGCCGCTCCCGCTCCGCGACATGAGCAGCCCGCTCCGATGCTCGTGACCCCAGCCTGGCTGGCGGAGCATCTGCACGACAGGAACCTCGTGCTGCTGCACGTCGGCACGGAAGAGGAGTACGCACAGCGGCACATCCCCGGCGCCCGCTATCTGGATCACATGGCGGTGTACTACGCCGCTCCCGAGGGGTTGACGCTCGAGATGCCGCCCGCGGAATCCCTGCGCGTACGGCTCGAGAAGATGGGGATTTCCGATGATTCACGCGTCGTCCTCTACTACGGCTCCGATTGGGTCTCCATCACCACGCGCGTCTACTTCACGCTCTACTACGCCGGACTGGGTGAATCCACCTCAGTGCTCGACGGCGGCATGGGGGCGTGGGTCCGCGCCGTTCAACAGACCACCACCGCGGTCCCCGACGCGCAGCCGGGACGGCTCTCCGCGCTCCACATCCGGCCGTTGGTGGTGGATGCCGAGTGGGTTCGGGCGCACGCTCAGGCCCCCGGATACGATCTCGTGGACGCCCGCGCCGCGGGCTTCTATGATGGCGTGATGGAGGGCGGCCCCCGGGATGCTCGACGGCACGGCCATATCCCCGGCGCCCGGAGCGTCCCTTTCAGTGAGGTCGTAGACGACAGCAACGTCTTCAAGTCGGCGGCCGAACTCGCCGAACTGTTCCGCGACGCCGGGGTGAAGACGGGCGACACGATCGTCGGCTACTGCCACATCGGCCAACAGGCGACCGCCATGCTGTTCGCCGCACGATCCATCGGCTTCCCGGTGCGCCTGTACGACGGCTCGTTCGAGGACTGGGCGCACCGCAACTGGCCGGTCGAGGCCGAGGCGGCGAAGGCCCCATGAGCCGGCCGGCGCAGCCCTACGCCGATCCGTACGCCGCGGGCGTGGCGCTGGGTCTCGTCTTGCTCGCCGCTTTCGTCATCATGGGCCGCGGCCTGGGCGCCTCGGGGGCGTTCGCCAGCACTGCATCCGGGGTGGCGACGCTCATCGCGCCGGAGCGTGCGGTGCACAGCCCTTACTTCGCACGGTACCTCGCCGAGGGCCTGCCGCCATGGCGCGACTGGCTGGTGATCGAAATCGTCGGCGTCGTGATCGGGGGTGGATGCTCGGCGTGGCTCGCGGGCCGGATGCGCAGGACCGTAGAACGCGGCCCTCGCCTCTCCGCGGCCCCGCGTCTCGCGCTCGCCTTCGGCGGCGGCGCGGCGATGGGGCTCGGCGCCGTCCTGGCGCGCGGCTGTACGAGCGGACAGGCGTTGACCGGCGGGGCATTGCTGAGCCTGGGCAGCTGGGTCTTCATCGTCGCGGCGTTCGGCGCGGCCTATGCGGTCGCGCCGCTGTTGCGGAGACTCTGGACGTGAGCGCACCGCTGCCTGTGGTCCGGGCGCTCGGCGAGGGGTCGAGTCTTGCCATCGCGTTGGTCATCGGGATCGCGTTCGGGGCCACGCTGGAGCGCGCCGGGCTGGGCAGCGCGCGCAAGCTGGCCGGACAGTTCTATCTGACCGACCTCACCGTGCTGAAGGTGATGTTCAGCGCCATCGTGACGGCGATGCTCGGCCTCTTCTGGCTCGGGCGCCTTGGCCTGCTCGATCTCTCCCAGGTGTACGTGCCAGAGACCTATCTCGTCCCGCAGCTCGCCGGCGGCCTGGTGTTCGGTGCGGGCTTCGTGCTGGCGGGGTTGTGTCCGGGCACGTCCTGCGTCGCCGCCGCCAGCGGCCGCGGCGACGGCGCGATGACCGTGGCCGGGATGCTCGCGGGCGTGCTTGCGACCGGCGCGTTGTTCTCCTCGATTGCGCGGTTCGCGGAGAGCACCGCGCTCGGCGTGCAGCGGCTGCCGGACGTTCTGCACGTCGGGTACGGCACGACCGTGCTCTCGGTCGTCGCTGCCGCACTCGGATCCTTCTTCGTGGCCGAACGCCTCGAACGAAGGGGGCGAGAGGGACAGGGAGCGTGAAGCAGTCGCGGCGGTGGCTCGCAGGGGCCGTGGTGATGCTGGCGGCGCTGGCGCCGCTCGCCGGCAGCCCGTTCGCGGCCGACCGCGCCCGGGTCGATGTGGCGCAACTGGCGCGTCAGGTGGAGCGAGAGGAGGACCACGTCACGGCGCTCGAGTTGGCTCAATGGATCAAGGACCGGCGGTCCGATCTGCGGATCCTCGATCTGCGTCCTGCGGCCCAGTACGACAGCCTGCATATCCCCGGGGCGGACCGAGTCGCCCTCGATTCGCTCATG
>DATGDT010000168.1:0-27724 GCA_035310725.1 Gemmatimonadales bacterium | reverse complement strand
GGCGATGCCGCTCGCATCCGTGATCGAGGTGGGCTGGCTCAGGTTCCCGCCCCCGCCGCTGAGCGACCAGGTGACCGTCACGCCGGCGACCGCCTGGCTGTTCTGATCCCGAACCACCACTGAGAAGGGGGCTATGCTGAGCACGCTATCCGAACGTATCAGGCCGACGTTCGCCGCGATCTGGGTCGCCCCCTGGATCTGGGCGATATGATGGAAAGTGACCGGGGTGACCCCCGACACGGTGGCGGTGGCCGTCTGTGCGCCGGCGCCTGGCCCGAGCGTGCGCGTGGCGGTCGCCTTGCCGTCCGCCCCGGTGGTGTTGCTGGCGGGCGTCACCGATCCGCCGCCGCTCGCCACGGCCCAGGTGACGGTGACGCTGGCCACCGGGCTCCCCGAGGCGTCCTTGACCGTGACCTCCAGGGCCGCTCCCAGCTGCTGGCCGGCCGCCCCGACCTGGTTTTCACCCGCCGAGGCGACAATCTGGGATGGATTGGTGTTGGGACCCGAGCTGCCGCCGCCGCCGCAGCCCGTCGCCGCCCCGAGGACACAGAGCATCTGCCAACGACGACCCTTCACGAGGCACCTCCGGGTTTGTGAAGTAGCCGAGATTGTACCATTTGCGACCCATTGTTGCTACTTTAGGTGCGCCTTTCACAGCCATGGCGGATTCACACCAGGGGGTGCGCCCGGGTGGGGACGGAGACATTTCGAGGCAGTGCCGGGGAGATCCTCCGGCAAGCGAGCGTAGCACTCGACGGCAAGCCGGTGACGCTCTGGGAGGTCACCGACGGGCCATCGTTGATACCCCGAGCGTCAAGCGATCCCAGCCCGCGTCACCATTTCACCAACATGGACGTCGACCTCACCCTGAAGCGGTGGGGCGTCCCCGTGCGCAACGGCAGCCGCTACGTCGGGTGCCGGTTGTCCTACGACGGGCCCTGGGTGATCGCACCCGTGCGCATGAGACCCGCGGCGGGACCGCCCTCGGGGAAGGAGCGGCGCAGCGCCGAGCGCCTCACGCTGGAGCTCGCCGGCCTGTGCCTGGGCCTCTCCGACCGCCGGGACGCGCCCACCATCGGGCAGCCGCCGGCCATCGCGATCGATCCGCTGAAGGACCTGCTCACCCTGCCCGCGGTGGTCGCGCACGAGGCGAAGAACCCCCTCTCCGGCGCGCGCGCAGGGCTGCAGTTGACCATGGAATCGCTGGGACGCATGGAAGACCTGCCGGTGCCGCGCCGGCTCGAGCTGCTGGAGGAGATGGGGGAGGTGCTCGAGGCGCTCAATCGGGCGCTCGACTTCCTGCAGGCGGTGCAGGATCGTGCCCGCGGCGCGATCCCGGGGCGCGAGCGGTTCGATGCCGTGCGCGTGGCCCGCTCGGTCGTGGCGCTGGAGGGACGGGTGCTGCGCCAGGTCGGGGTGGATATCGAGCTCGCCACGGTGCTCGAGACCGTCCACCTCAACGGCGATCCCAATCTACTCTACGAGCTCCTGATCAACCTCGTCCGGAACGCGGTGGAGGCGTCGACCGAGCGGCGCGGTCCGATCACGCTGCGCCTGGAGCGGGAAGGTGATACGTTCCGGATCTCGGTCACCGACCGCGGTGTCGGGATCCCGGCCCATCTCGTGGACCGGGTGTTCGAGCCGGGGTTCACGACCAAGGCACCGGGAGAAGGGGGAGCCGGACTGACCGTGGTGCGCAAGGTCGCCCAGGAAGTCTTCGGCGGTACCGTCGCCGTGAAATCGACCGAAGGCGTCGGGACCACCTTCACCGTCTCGCTGCCCATTCCCCCGCAACGCGGTCCCGCGGCTCCGTTTTACAGCGCGGCGACCTAGGGAGACGCGCTCGAGCCAGCACCCCGCCGCACGCTCCCGGTCCATCCACCCATTCTCACTAGAGGTCGAAGTATGCGACGCTATCCACTCTCCCTCATCGCGGTTCTCGCGGCCCCGATGACCGGCTCCGCCCTGGCCGGACAGCAGCTCCGGGTCGACACGGCCGGCGTGGGCGCCCTGATGGACGAAGGGATGAACCGGTCGGAAGCGATGCAGAACCTGCAATACCTCACCGACGCGATCGGCCCGCGGCTCACCGGCTCGCCCGCGGCGCGGGCCGCGAACGAGTGGACGATGCGCCGCTTCCAGGACTACGGGCTCGCCGCTCATCTGGAGCAATGGAACTTCGGCGGAACCTGGACCCGTGGCCCGATGTGGGCGCGTCTCGTGAGCCCCCGCGCGCACGACCTCGTGGCGGCGAGCTGGGCCTGGTCGCCGGGGACCGGGGGGAAGGCGCTGCGCGGTCCGGTGGTGCGCGTCAACGCCGGCACTCCCGAGAGCCTGGCGGCGAACGCGGCCCGGGTGAAGGGGGCGTGGGTGATGCTCGCCCCCGCCGCGGCGGTCTGGAACAACGACGGGCCCCCGATGACGGCGGCCGACTCGCAGCAGCAGCGCGAGCGTTTCCGCACCCTGTTCGCCCAGCGTCAGGGCCTCGATTCAGCCGGGCGCGCCCGGCTGGCGCAGTTCCAGAACGACCTTCCTTTCCTTTTGAAGCGGATGGGCGCGCTGGGACAGCTCACCGATGCCGGGAAGGAGCAGGGCCTGCTGAACATGAGCGGCTCGCCCAACCGCATCTATCCGCTCCCCTACCTGGTCCTGGCCCACGAGGACTACGGGATGCTGGACCGCCTGATCGCCGCCGGGACGGTCCCCCAGATGGAAGCGAGTGTGACGAACACCATGACCACCGACTCCGTCCCGCAGTGGAACACCGTGGCGGAGATCAAGGGGAGCGAGTTGCCGGGGGAGGTCGTGATCGTCGGCGCGCACCTCGATTCCTGGGACCTGGGTACGGGGGCGTCGGACAACGGCACCGGGTCGATGGCGACGCTCGAGGCGGCGCGTATCATCGCGCGCTCCGGGCTGAAGCCGCGGCGCACCATCCGGTTCATCCTCTTCACGGGCGAAGAACAGGGGCTGATCGGGTCGCGCAAGTACGCCGAGGCGCACGCGGCGGAAGCCGATTCCATGCAGGCGGTGGTCGTCCTCGATAACGGCGTGGGGGCGATCACGGGCCAGGCGCTGCAGAGCCGCCTCGACCTCTACTATCTGTGGCGCGAGCTGCTCAATCCGGTGCACGACCTGCACGCCGACACCGTGACCGACAACAACAAGGGCGGGACCGACCATCTCTCCTTCCTGCCCTACGGCGTGCCCGGGTTCAACTTCAACCAGATCACGCGCGGCTACAATCACACGCACCACTCCCAGTCGGACACCTACGACAAGGCGATCGCCTGGGACCTGCGCCAGGCGTCGACCGTGATGGCGGTGACCGCGCTGGAGCTGGCCAACCTGGATGGCATGATCCCGCGCGGCCAGAAGCGGACGGTGCAGCCGATGGCGGCGGTGCGGGTGTCTGACAGTCTGATGGTGAAAGGATCGCGCTGAGCGACGGGCAGCGGGGAGCAGGGAGCAGGGAGCGGTCGGAGTCGTTGCACCTTCGGCGACCGCTCCCCGCTCTCCGCTCCCCTCAGGTATTCCGGACGCCATCCGGCTAAATTTCGTCCATGTCCAAGATCCCCACCCCCCAGAACGAGCCGGTCCGCTCCTACGCGCCCGGCACCCCCGAGCGTGACGAGCTGAAGCGCACGCTCCGCGACTTGAGCGCTCATCCGATCGAGATCCCGCTGATCATCGGCGGCAGGGAAGTCCGGACCAGCCAGACGGTGGACGCGGTGATGCCGCATTGCCACCACCACGTGCTCGCCAAGGTCCACCAGGCCGGGCCGAAGGAAGTGGCGGCAGCCGTGACCGCGGCGCGGGCCGCGTGGCCCGACTGGGCCGCGACGAGCCTCGAGGAACGGGCCGCGGTGTTCCTGAAGGCGGCCGACCTGCTGGCCGGCAAGTATCGCGCGACGGCCAACGCCGCGACGATGCTGGGGCAGAGCAAGACGTCGCACCAGGCCGAGATCGACGCAGCCTGCGAGCTGATCGATTTCTATCGCTTCAATCCCCACTTCGCCGAGCGCGTCTACGCCGAGCAGCCGCTGTCGGTGACCGGCACCTGGAACCAGCTGGACTACCGGCCGCTCGAGGGATTCGTCTACGCGATCACGCCGTTCAATTTCACGTCGATCGGCGGCAATCTCCCCACCGCCCCGGCACTGATGGGCACGACGGTCGTGTGGAAGCCCGCGGGCACGGCCGTGTACTCGAACCACTTCCTGATGAAGCTGCTGGAGGAAGCCGGACTGCCGCCCGGCGTGATCAATTTCCTGCCAGGCCCGGCCTCGCAGATCAGCGCGGGGCTGCTCGCCGATCGGCACCTGGGAGGGATTCACTTCACCGGGTCCACCGAAGTGTTCCAGTGGCTGTGGGAGACGGTGTCGAAGAACCTGCGCGGCTACGCCGACTACCCGCGCGTGGTCGGCGAAACGGGGGGCAAGGACTTCATCCTCGCCCACGCGAGCGCCGACCCGGACGCCTTGGCCACGGCCATCGTGCGCGGAGCGTTCGAGTACCAGGGGCAGAAGTGCTCGGCGGCCTCCCGCGCGTACGTGCCCGACTCGCTCTGGCCGGCGGTGCGCGAGCGCGTGCTCGGGATGCTGGAGCGCGTCCGCATGGGTGACCCGGCCGACTTCCGCAACTTCATGGGCGCGGTCATCGATCGAAAGGCGTTCGACAAGATCAAGGAGTACATCGACGAGGCGCGGACGGCTCCGGGAGTCAAGGTGCTGTCCGGCGGAGGCACCGACGACGGCGACGGCTACTTCATCCAGCCGACGCTGCTCCAGGTCGATGACCCGAAATACCGCACGATGTGCGAGGAGATCTTCGGCCCCGTGCTCACGCTGCACGTCTACCCGGAGCGGCGCTGGGCGGAGACACTGCAGCTGGTCGATGCCACTTCGCCCTACGCCCTCACCGGGGCGGTGTTCGGTCGGGAGCGGGCGGCCGTCGCCGAAGCGCAGCGCGTGCTGCGGTACGCCGCGGGGAACTTCTATGTGAATGACAAGCCGACCGGCGCGGTGGTGGGGCAGCAACCCTTCGGCGGGGCGCGCGCCAGCGGCACCAACGACAAGGCCGGCAGTCTCTTCAACCTGATCCGCTGGGTTTCGCCGCGCGCCATCAAGGAGAACTTCTCGCCGCCTGCTGACTTCGCCTACCCGTTCATGGCCGAGCAATGACCGTGACGAAGGCCCGGCGATAACGCCGGGCCTTCGTCTATGACTACTTCGGAGGCAGGATCTTGAACATGCCCGTGCCGCAGACCGGGCACACGCCCTTCAACGCCGGGCGGCCGTTGGCCATCTTCACTTCCTGCGCGTTGGAAATCTTGCGCTTCGTCTTGCACTTCACGCAGTACCCTTCGTCGGCCGCCATCGGGGTTTTTCCGGCCTTTGCCATTGTCTCTCCTCCACAAGAGGCAGTGCTTCCCTGCACTTGGGCTTGGCGCACCCCAGCCGCAACGGGCGGAGGGCGGGGGGCCCGGGACCGGCACCAACTATAACACGGTTACCCCCCGGCGCTCAGGGCGGGGGCACCGGGGTGGGCGGGGCCGCACTGTCGAACCCGATCCGCTTGTGCGATCCGTCGCAGAACGGCTTCGTCGCCGAAGCGCCACAGCGGCACAGGACAACAACTTGCGCCGGCGTCCCGTCCTTGCGAGGCGGCACCGGGATTTCCGTGCCATCCGGCGTGAGAATGCGCACCGGCCCTTCCACGCGCAGCGGGCCGTTGACCTTGGGCGTGATCGTCGTGACCGGCGTCGTCATCGGCTGGAAGCATAACACCATGGGATCCTTGAATCCGGCTTGAAGCGCCCCGGCGATCCTCGACGCGTCCCGATCCCGGAGCGCGTCATGCGCCGTTCGATCCAGAGCTTTTCACTCGCCCTGATCCTCGCTGCGGTACCGTCCCTCGACGCTCAGTCTGTGTGGATTCAGGTCGGGGCCACGAACCCCGGCGAGTATGCCGAGCCCGAAGCAGGCGTGCGCGTGGGGACCGGGGGTTCGCAGGTGCTGGGCTTCGACGCGTCCCTCGACACGTATCTCAAGCCCCTGGTGATCCCCGCGTTTGTCGGCGTGTTGGATCTCTCGTTCACGGCGCAGCTGCGGCCCGTCCCACCGGTGTCCCTCGTCGGGCGCGCCGGCGGCACCGGGCTGCTGCTCGCCGCCGGTGGCGGGGCACTCCTGTTCACGGGCTACCAGGGAGGCGTCGGCGTCGCCGTGACCGCGGACGCCCGGACGACGGTGCGGCTGGACTACACGTATCGCCGGGTGCGACTGGACGGCGGCGATCACGCGCTGTCAAGTGTGACGTTCGGCTTCATGGTGCACCATTAGCGGCTGACCCGGACTCCGCCGGGGGAACGCGTGCACCGCCCGCAGGGTATGTACATTCCCTCTCGGGAATCCATGTCAGCCCGTCCGCATTCCTCTCTGCTTCTGGTGCCGCTCGCACTCGCCTGCGCCACCGAGCACGGTGCCCTGGTCAACCGCATGGCGCAGACAGCGACGCCGTATCTCGCGCGCGCCGCGCGCCAGCCGGTGAGCTGGCAGCCGTGGAGTCGTGACGTGTTCGCGTTGGCCGCCCGACTCGACCGGCCGGTGTTGTTGTACGTGGGCGCCGAGGACTGCCGCTGGTGCACGGTGATGGACCGGGAGGTGTACTCGAATCCCGATCTGGGCGCACTGATCGACTCCCTGTTCGTGCCAGTGCGCGTCGATCGCGACGAGCGGCCGGATGTGGCGGAGCGCTATCAGGCGGCCGTGCTCTCGCTCGCCGGGTTGCGCGGCTATCCGCTCACGGTGTTTCTCACCCCGGACGGGGCCGCGTTCTTCGGCGGCACCTATTTCCCGGGCGACGACCCCGTCACCGGGCGCGGGTTGAAACAGCTGCTGCCCGAGATCGCCAAGGACTTCCGGGAGCGCCGCGAGTTCCTGTCGCGCCACGCCGCCGTGGTACGGCAGCTGGCGCTGGCGCGCGGGCAGGGCGCGCACGGCGTGCTCCGCCCCCAGGCGCTGGCGGCCGAGATCGCCGCCGTCCGGACCGCCATCGATTCCTCGGTCCGCACTGGCCGGCGCCTCGACGGGCTGTCGACCTCGCAGGGCGTGATGCTGCTGCTCACCGAATACACGCGCACCGGCGACAGCGCGGCCTTCGCGGTCGCCCGGACCGCGCTCGCCACGCTGCTCGATTCGGGTGCGGTGGCCGACGCGTCGCTGGACCAGCCGCAAGAGATCGCGCGCGCCGCGCTGGCGCGCGTCCTCGCGCTCGCCTGGGTGTTCACCGCCGATACGCGGTTTCGCGACGCCGGCGGCGATCAGCTCACGCGGCTGCTGCGGGCGCTGACCTACCACGAGGGCCGCGCGCTGTTCGCCGATCGCGACGGCTACGCCATCGCGACGGCGATCGCGACCGCGGATGGCCTGCGGGACTCGCTGGCCGAGCGCCGGGCCATCGCGGCGCTCGACACGCTGCTGCGCCGCGTGTACGCCCCGCGCACCGGGGTGCGGCACACCGCGAGCGGCGCCAACACCGGTCTGCTGCAGGATCAGGTGCAGGTGGCCGACGCCTGCATCGCGGCATACGCGGCCACCGGGCGACGCCGCTACCTCGACGTCGCCCGCGATCTCGCGGCCGTGCTCGACCGGGAATTCGCCGACCCGGCCGGCGGCTACTACGATGTCGCCGCACGCGACGCGCCCGCGGCGCCGTTCGACGACCGTGTGAAGCCCGTGCTGGACGATCTGCTCCCCGGCGCCAACGCATGGGCGGCGCACATGCTGCTCGGCCTGGCGGCGGCGACCGGCGAGGCGGTCTACCGCCGCCGGGCCGAGGCGACGCTCGAGGCGTTCGCCGGCGCCGTGGAAGGGGAGGGCCTGCGCGCCGCGAGCTTCCTGCTCGTCGCGCGGGACGCCCTGGCCGCCGGGCGGCCTCGCCCGTGACCGGGTGAATTCTCCGCGGGTCTTGTCGGCAGCGGAACGGGACATCTCAGATCCGGATGTCGTCGCGCGTGTTCTCGCCGGCGACGTGGAGGCGTTCGGTATCCTGATCGGCCGCTACGAAGCCGGCCTGTTGCGATACGCGACGCGGATGCTGGGGTCGCCCGATGCGGCCGCGGACGCGGTCGCCGAAGGGCTGGTGCGGGCGTACCGTCATCTGCGCTCCTGCCGCGACCCCTCCCGTTTCAAGAGCTGGCTGTACCGCATCGTGGGAAACCGGTGCCGGAGTCACCTGGTGCGGCGCTCCGCGTCCGACGTGCCGTTGGAGGACGCGCCACCGCTGCTCGACCGCTCCGATACCGAAGCGGAAGTCGAGCGGGCCGAGCAGATGGCCATGGTGGAACGGGCCCTCCAGGACCTGTCGCCGGAGAAGCGCGAGGCGTTTTTGTTGAAACACGTGGAAGGCATGAGCTACGAGGAGATGGCGGAGGCGACCGGGGAGCGTATCCCGACGTTGAAGATGCGGGTGCATCGCGCCCGCGCGGCGCTGCTGGAAGCGCTGAAGGAGTCCCCATGACGCACATCGATCCCCAGGTGCACCGCGTGCTGGACGGCGAGCGTCCCGCCGAAGCGCTCACGGCCGCCCAGCGCGAGCAGCTGGAAGCCCTGCAGCGCGCGGCGCGGACGCTCGCCGCCGTGCCGCCGTCGAGCGTCGCGCACCGCGTCATGGCCGAGGTGCGTCGCACGCCGGCTGCCCCGGCGAGTCTGGGGACACGCTTGCTGCAGTGGCTGGGTGAGCGGCACGCCGTGACGATCACCTTTCGGCCGGCCTGGGGGCTCGCCCTGGCCGCCGCGCTCGCGGCCATCGCGATCATCCCGAGCCGCGGTCCGGGGCCGGCGCTCGGCGAGCAGGAAGGAATCGTCCAGTTCGTCGGCCGCTTCCCCGGCGCACGCTCGGTCGACGTGGTGGGATCGTTCACCGACTGGCAGCCGGGCGCGGTCGTCCTGCGGGACGAAGACCACGACGGAATCTGGCGCGGGACGGTCGTCCTCCCCGTCGGTCAGCACGAGTACATGTTCGTCGTGGATGGCGAACGCTGGGTGACCGACCCGCTGGCGGGCCGCTACGTCGACGACGGATTCGGCCGCATGAACGCGCTCCTCTTCGTCCGGCCGCTCACGCCATGACCGCGATCCGCCTCGTCGCGCTGCTCGCCGGCCTGGCCGTCTCGCTGGCGGCCCAGAATGAAGGCGTCCGGGGAGGGGACCGGCTCACCGGGCACGTCCCCCCTGCGACGCTGCCGGCGCTCGATTCGATCGTAGCGGACGCGGCCCGCGCCGGTCTCCCAACCGAGCCGCTCATCCAGAAGGCCCTGGAAGGCGGCGCCAAGGGCGTCACGCCCGACCGCCTCGTCGCCGCCGTGGGCGCGTCCGCCGCGCAACTGCGCAGCGCCAGCGCCCTGCTGCATTCGGCCGGAGAAGCTCGGCCGAACGATCCCGCCGAGGTCGCGGCGGTTGCTGTCGCCCTGTCCCGCGGCGTCTCGCCGCAGCAGGTCGCCCGCCTGGGCGCGGCCCTGCCGGGCGAGCCCACCGGTCCGGCGCTGCATGCGGTGGCCGACCTCGTCGGTCACGGGTTCGCGGAAGACTCGTCGGTGGATCTGGTGATCGCGAGTGCGCAGCTCGGCCTGCGGGGCCTGCGGTTTCTGGACGTCGCCGCGGCAGCGGTGCAGGAGCTGCAACGCGGGAGCAGTCACGCCGCCGCGCTGGCCCGCGTACGTGCCGTGCTTCCGCATGTGCCGGCGCCGCCGCGCCCCGCGCCCGCCGCCGTCTCCCGCGCCCGTCGCGTCCAGCCGAGTCAGCGCCCCTGAAATCCGGGTGTGACGACCCCATGCTCCGTGGGGTCTCACGGCCGAGGCGGTCCATGGTGGGCCGCCCGGTCCATTCCTGGAGGCATGCTCGTATGCGGAAGACGCTCATCACGCTGGCGCTCATCGCGGCCCCGGTTCTGGCGGCCGCCCAGCAGCCCGCTGCCAAACCGACGCAGACCCCGGCGGCGGCGCACGACACTTCGAAGGTGAAGGCCAAGCCGAAGGCGACGCGCCGCGCCGCCGCGCCCAAGAAGGCGACGCGCACCTCGCGCGATACGACCAAGGCGAAGGCGGCCACACCGGATTCCAGCAAGAAGCCGAACTGACGGGACTCGGTATCCGGGGTCCGGTGTCCGGAGATCCATTCCCCGGCCCCCGGATTCCGGACCCCGCAGTTTCTGCTTGTGTAACCGCCTCCCTTTTCGTATCATAGCGCAACCTTCCAGGGGGCAGCGCTCGAATGCCTGGGGAACCGTTCCTCAGCTCCGACGAATACGACGACCGTGCCCATCAGCTGTACAACGAAGGACAATACGACGAGGCGATCGAGGTGCTCCGGGAGGGACTGACTCTCTACCCGGCCGCCGTGGAATTGCATGTGGGCATGGGCTACGCCCGGCTCGCTCGTGACGAGTACGTGTGGGCCCGCCGGGCGTTCGAGGAGGCGCTGACGCTCGACCCCGATCACGAGGACGCACTCGCCGGGCTTGGCGAGGTGCTCCTGAAATTCGGGGAGCGGACCGGCGCGGTCTCCTGCTTCGATCGGATCCTCGGGCTCGGATTCCGGGACGACCACGACCTGATGCTCCAGGTGGGCCGCGCCCTGTTCCGCGAGGGCGTCCTGGACCAGGCGCGCCGCTTCTTCGAAGTCGCGCTGGAGGCACACGGCGATTCCGCCGAGGCCGCCGCGTGCGTCGGGTACGCCGCGCACCGGCTGGGCGACGAGCCGGGAGCGCTCTTCTGGCTGCGCCGCGCGCTCGAGCTCGATCCGGCGCAGGCCGAGGCGCGCATATACCTCGCCAACCTGCTGTACGATCGCGGAGAGTACGAGGCGGCCCTGTTCCATCTCGAGCGGACGGAACCCGACGACCACGTCGATACGCTGGCGATCTGGCGCCTGCTCGAGCTCAAGCGAAGCGTCTACAAGCTGTCCGAAGGTGACCCCGAGCTGGTTCCATGGAACGCCCGGCTCGGGGAGCTCACCGCCGACGCCACGGCCGACGACCTGCTGCTGGCGGAGATCGAGGCCATCGGATCGAACGGCCAGGTGCACGACCCGCGGCAGCTCGAGCTGTTCGGCACCCTGCTCACCGAGCTGCAGGGGATGCGCAAGGGCGCCGCGGGCGGCGACATCCACCGGGTGGGGACACGCGCCGGCCGCATCTACGTCGGTACGTGGGAGGAGATCGTCCGCCAGATGAAGGACGATGCCGTGGAGTGGGCGGGCGGATCGGTGGAGGACTACATGGCGGCGAGCGCCCGTCTGGGGCGGCAGGAGACCGGCGTCACCATTCCTGCGACCGATGCGGAAAGCTTCCTGCGCGGCAGCGCCGAAGCGGGATTGCTGCGGATCCTGCTCTAGGAGCCTCGCTTCAGCTTCATCCCCAGCGCGATCGGGCCGTCGCCCAGGGCCACGAGGCTGGCCGCACCGGCCAACAGCAGGGCCTCGAGCTCGAAGTTGTGCCCGCCGGGGATCTGGACCCGCAGGATCGCCACGATCATCTCCACGGTGAAACAGACGGCCCAGGCGCGGGTGAGCACACCGAGCAGGACGCAGCCGGCGCCCACCGTTTCCACGACCATCAGCACGACCGCCCACACGTTGGCGAACGGGAACCCGAGGCTGTGCAGGAAGCCGGCGAGCGCCGGGATCCCGCCCTCCACCTTCGTGATGCCGTGCCGCAGGAAGACACCCCCGACCGCCAGACGAAGCAGCAGGGCGGCATAGCTCGAAAAGGTGTTCAGGGCCGCTCCTGATGTGCGGGAGCGGGCTCGCGCGGACGATGCGCTTCGGTTCTCACGTCGCGGGGCGCGAGCCGGCGGACGATCACGTCGAGTGCCCGCTGCGGCTGTGCCGCGCCGACCGAGGCGATGTCCGCGTAACACAGGCCTTCGTCGGGCAGGGCGTGGATGGCGACGTGTCCGCCATGACAGGCAAGCACCGCCGACGTGCCGCGTGGACTCGCCTGGACGATCGGCGGGGCGGCCGGGTGCAGTCCGGCGGCATTGGCGGTCGCCAGGGCGAGGGCGCCCAGGTCCTGTGGGTCGTGGAGCCGGCTGGGAACCACCCCGCTCATGTCGACGAACAAGTGCTCGCAGCTCACGGCGTGCAGCGGCTCGTGGCCGCGACCAGGGGGGCGACGAAGGTGCCGCGGACCGGCAGGGAGCCGAGCGGATCGTCGTAGAGGTCGAGTCGCCGGGCCGTGAAGACGAAGCGTCCGCCGATCGCCAATCCGTTGGGGACCGGGACGGCTTTCGTGATCGTGATCTGCCCGCCCTGGCGCGATAGGGCCTGGAGCGGGAACGTCGTAGCGATGGTGGACCAGCTCCCCCAGTTGCGCTGCGGCCGGCAGAACGGGTCGAGGCCGCCGGTTCCGCTGGCCTCGGCGGGGGAGATGGAATCGATGGCGAAGGTCCCGACTCCGGTGGCCTCGGTGCGGGCCGTGATCACCACGGCTTCTACGGTGGTGGTGCCCTGCGCGATGAACGCGCGCAGGCGGAACGTGGCGGTGTCGCCCGCGCGCGGGTAGTTGATCGCCTGCACGGCGCTCTTGGCGCTCCGGACCACGGTCCCGAACAGGGTGTAGGCGGCCTTCCCGCCGGTAGTGTCGGTGAGGCTCACCACTTCCACGGTGCCCGAGTCTGCGGCCGTGTCGGCGCCGAGCGCCGCGAACGCGATGAAGGGAAGTGGTCCCCCCGCGGCCTTGGCGCTGTCGTGCCCGCTGGCCGAGTCCAGCGCGAAGACGGCGTTGGGGGTGGTGCGGAACCAGACCGTGGGCGTGCCGGCCGCCTCGTGCGTCACGGCGACGGGCACGGTGATCGTGTCGCCGGGCATCAGGTACAGGGTGTCGAGCAGCAGGGCGATCGACACCGGCCGCGACACCACGACCAGCGCGGACGCGACGAGGTTGCGCGCGCGGGCCTGCACCAGCGCCAGGCCGGCCTTGAGCGCGACGGTGCGGCCGCTCAGGCTGTCGACCTGGAGGATGCTCGGGTCGCTGGACAGCCAGCGGACGGTGCCGGGGTCGAGGGGGTTGCCGTTGAGATCGAGATAATGGACCGTCGGGGCCGGCACGGTATCGCCGACGAAGACGGAATCGAGCACCGGCGTCAGGCTGAGGACGGCCGTGGGACCGGAATCGCTGTTGCACGCGCTGGCGAGCGGAAGCGCCAGGGCGAGGACGAATACGATGGGCTTCATGGAATGCGGCGGCGACCTTCTCAGAACATCGACATGGCCAGAAAGGACCGCAGGTTGTCGTTCGTGACCCGGAGGCGGGAGGAGAGCAGGCGCACGCACGACCACAGCACCTTGTAGGCGATGTCGCGATTGAAGTCCAGCAGCAGCTCGAAGTCCGAGCGGGAGATTGTGATCAGGGTGCAGGCGGTGTTGGCGATGGCATCGGTGGACCGCTCCGAGCGGTCGAAGATCGCCATCTCGCCGAAATTCGCGCCGGGCTTGAGCACGGCCAGGGCTTCCTCGCCCGAGCCGGGGATGGTCCGGGAGATGCGGACCTCGCCCTCCGCGATGATGAACAGCCGGTTGCCCGGCTCGCCTTCCTTGAAGATGTACTGGCCGACGGTGAACTTCTGCTCGCGACACACTTCCGCGACGCGGGCGAGCTCGCCCTCGTCCAGATCCTGGAAGATCGCGGCCTGCTTCAGCAGATTCAGGTCCACGCGGTGAAGGTATCGGCCCTGTGAGGGTGGCACAAGTGAAACCGCTCCTCGGATCGGCGGACCTGCTGACGCTGTTGCGGTTCCCGCTGGCGGCGGCGTTTCCGTTCGCGCCCCGCCCGCTGGAACGGCTGGCGATCGTGGCCCTGGCCGCGGCGAGCGACCTGGCCGACGGCCTCGTCGCCCGGCGCACCGGCGGATCCCGCTGGGGGCCGTGGCTCGACCCCGTCGCCGACAAGGTGTTCATGGCGAGCGCGTTCATCACGCTGGCCGGGCACGGCGTCCTCCATCCGCTGGAGATCACCGGCGTCCTGCTGCGGGACATCGTCGCGGCGCTCTCGTTCACGGGCACGCTGATCCTGCGGCGTCCGGTCGCGTTGCCGGCCCGGGCGGGGGGCAAAGCCGTCACGGTCTGTCAGGTGCTCACGCTCATCGCTCTGATCGCGGGGTCCCCGCTGACGCGGTCGCTGGCGTGGGCCACCGCGGCGGTCTCGGTGTATGCCATCTGGGATTACGGTCGCGCGGCGACTCGGCGCGGCGCCGGGGACAGCGGACCGGCGCACAAGAGGGAGGGGTAGTGGCGGGGAAGACCGCGAACGTATCGGTGCGCTGGCGCACCCAGCTCGTCTTCGAGGGAAGCGGGACGGGCCAGCCGTCCATCGTGGTCGATGGCGACACTCAGGTCGCCACGTCGCCGGTGCAGCTGCTCCTGGTCGCGTGCGCGAGCTGTACCGGCGCCGACATCGTCGAGATCCTGGAAAAGATGCGCGTCGTGCTGCGCACCCTCGAGATCGAAGCCGAGGGGACGCGGCGGGAGGATTATCCCCGCCGCTTCACGGCGATCCACTTCCGGTTCCGGGTGGGAGGGGACGGCGTGGATGAGGCCAAGATGCGTCGGGCCGTGGACCTGTCGCTCGAGAAATACTGCTCGGTGATGGCGTCGCTCGCGCCCGATATCCGCGTCACCTACGACCTCACCATTGCGTAGCGCGCTCGCGCCCCTGGTGCTGGCGGCGCTGACGCACCCGCTCGCGGGTCAACAGGTGACGGCCACCGAGCTGGATGCCGGGCCGGTCGCCACCTGGGCGCGGCGCTCGTTCTCCGGCGTCGCGATCGGCGTCGCGCGACGTCCCGGCGGAGAAGGCCGGCTGGCGCTGGCCGCGGCGGTCGGCTCGCTCGACGGTCATACGGCGCTGCGGCTCGAGGCGACGGCCCAGTTTCTGGTGCTGCCGGGTGCGAAGAGCGGGATCTCCCCCTACGGGGGGGTCGGCGTGGCCTATCTGGGGGCGCACCCCTACCGGGGAGCGGGGATGCTGATGCTGCTGATCGGCGTCGAGCAGGCCCCGGGGAGGCCGCGGGGGTGGTTCGGGGAGGTGGGACTGGGCGGCGGACTGCGCCTCCGTGCGGGATACCGCTGGCGCCACCTGCCGCCGTGGTGGTCCTGAACGATACGGGCGCCCGAAGGGGCGCCCGGTTCATGCAACTCGCTGCAGTCGGCTCAGCCGTTCACGGCGACGGGGGCGGGCCGGGCGACCACGGGGCGGCAGTATCGTTCTCCCAGCGTTCGGAGCTGTTCGAGCTCGGGCTCGGTCAGGTCCTCATAGCGGTCGGCCAGGTACAGCATGGTATCGTCGAACCACTCCTTCTGGTGCTCGGGTGCGGCTTCCAGCACGCCGCATCGAAGGATGTGGGAGAACAACTCGTCACGAGCCTGCTCGAAGTTGGTCGGGATCGCAGTCTTTCGGGGCTCACGGGTTTTGGCCATTCGGAGGCGTTCCTTTCGGGATGTGGGCTGTCGGGGGCGCAATCTAATGGGGCCCTCCTTTCCAGGCAAACGGGCGTGGTATAATCAAAGGTGAGCATGCACGATCAGACTTACGGCCCGGAGCGCGCGCGTCGTCTCGTGGCGTTGCTGCGCAGCGTGGCGGCACGGATTCAGGAGCTCGACCGGGAGGGCCGGCTGCTCGAGGCGGCGCCCGAGCTGCAGCGATTACTGGGCAACGCGCGGAGCGAGCTGTTCCATTACGAGGTTCGCGTGACCTACGATACGCCCGAGATCGCCGAGAGCCGGCGCATCGTGGAGGAAGCCGAGCGGCACCTCGGCGAGCTCGGCTTGGACGAGCCGGACGAGGACCAACCCTGGCGGAGGGATGACGACGGATGAAGCGCTTTTACCTGCTCCTGGGTCTGGTCGCGGTGGTGGGCGCCGTCCTCATCTGGCAGGCTTCCCGGCCGTCCACCGGGGGCGCCCCCGCCACGGACGATGCCGCCCCGGTGCCCGTCACGGCGGCGGACAGCGCGTTCCGCGGCTACGTCCTCGGCAGCGATAGCGCGCCGGTGGAAATCGTGGAGTACGCGGACTATGAGTGTCCCGTGTGCGCGCAGTTCGGGGCGGTGCAATTCCCGGACATCCGCCAACAGCTGATCGAGACGGGGCGCGTCCACTGGCGCTTCCGGGACTTCCCGCTCGTGAACATCCATCGCTGGAGCCGCCTGTCGGCCCTGGTAGTGGCGTGCGCGAGCGAGCAGGGGAAGACGTGGGAGGCCATGGATGCGCTGTTCCAGCGGCACGGCGAGTGGGCGCAGCGTCCCTCCGATCCCACCGGACTGTTCGCGGACCGGATGCGCGGCATCGGGCTCGACATGAACGGGTACCGCGCCTGCATGGATGGGAAGCGATACGCCGGCCGCGTCGAGGCGAGCCGCCAGGAAGGTCTCGCGCGCAACGTGGGCGGCACGCCGACGTTCTTCGTGAACGGGCGGGAGTACAATTTCCGGCGCGCCACCTCCGACGAGTTCCTCGCCCTGGTGGACAGTCTCACCCGGGTGCGGCGCTAGTGCGTCATCGGCAGGCGATCGCGCTGCTCGCGCTGGTCGGGTTCGGGATCGCGCTGTACCTGTGGCTCTACAAGATGGGCTACATCGGACGCCTGCAGTGCGGCACGGGGAGCTGCGAGTACGTCCAGACGAGCCCCTACGGCGACCTGTGGGGCGTGCCGGTGGCGTTCTACGGGGTCGTGGGGTACGCGGTGATCTTCGCGGTGGCGCTGACGGGCCTGCGGCCCGCCTTCCTGGACCGCCGCTGGCCCACGCAGCTCGTGGCGGCGCTCGCCGCCGGCGGCTGGTTGTTCACGCTGTACCTCACCTACGTGGAGCTGTTCGTACTGCACGCGATCTGCCGCTGGTGCGTGACCAGCGCGGTCGTGATGACCGCGATCGCGGCGATCGCAGTGCCGGCTGCGCTACGGACGGAGCGGGGAGCGGGGAGCGGGGAGCGGTCGCCAACGGTGTAGAGCGGGCTTCAACGCCGCGGCGTCTTCGACCGCTCCCTGCTCCCCACTCCCGGTTGTCAGTTCAGCTCTCCTGCGCCTCGTACTGATCCTTGAGGCGCGCCACCACCGTCGGATCGGCCAGGGTGGTCGTGTCGCCGAGCGCGCGTCCTTCCGCGATATCCTTCAGCAGCCGCCGCATGATCTTGCCGCTGCGCGTCTTGGGCAGGTCCGCGCTGAACAGGATGTCGTCCGGCCGCGCCAGGGCTCCGATCTTCTTCGCCACGTGCGATTTCAACTCCTCACGCAGCGCGTCGGTCGGCGTGTGCCCTTCCTTCAGTGTCACGAAGGCGGCGAGCGCCTGCCCCTTGAGCTCGTGGGTCCGCCCCACCACGGCGGCCTCGGCCACCGCGGGGTGGTCCACCAGGGCGCTCTCCACTTCCATCGTTCCGATGCGGTGTCCGGCGACGTTCAGCACGTCGTCCACGCGGCCCAGGATCCAGAAGTAGCCCTGCTCGTCGCGTTTGGCGCCGTCCCCGGGGAAGTACATCCCGGGCCAGCGGCTCCAGTACACCTGACGGTAACGCTCGTCGTCGCCCCAGATGGTGCGCAGCATGCCCGGCCAGGGGCTCGTAATGGCCAGATAGCCGCCGCCCACCGACACCGGCTTGCCCTCGCCGTCCAGCAGCTGGGCATCGATGCCGGGGAACGGGATCGTCGCCGACCCCGGCTTGCAGGTGGTCCAGCCGGGGAGCGGGGTGATCATGATCCCGCCCGTTTCCGTCTGCCACCAAGTGTCCACGATCGGGCAGCGCCCGCCGCCGATGTGCTGGTGGTACCAGACCCAAGCCTCGGGGTTGATGGGTTCACCCACCGTTCCCAGCAGCCTCAGGTGTGACAGGTCGTGTGTGGCGGGGAGATCCGTGCCCCACTTCATGAATGCCCGGATCGCCGTGGGCGCCGTGTAGAACACCGTCACGCTGTGGCGCTCGCAGATCGCCCAGAAGCGGTCCTTCGCGGGATGGTCCGGCGCCCCCTCGTACATCACCTCGGTGACGCCGAGCGCGAGCGGTCCGTACACCACGTAGGAATGGCCCGTGACCCAACCCACGTCCGCGGTGCACCAGAAGACGTCCGAGTCCTTGAGGTCGAACACCCACTTCGTCGTCGCGTAGACGTGCGTGAGGTAGCCGCCCGTGGTGTGCAGGATGCCCTTGGGCTTCCCTGTCGTGCCCGACGTGTACAGGATGTAGAGCGGGTCCTCGGCGTCCATCGCTTCCGGCTCGCAGTGGGCGGCGGCCCGGCCCATCAGGTCCTCCCACCATTCATCCCGGCCCGACTTCATCGTGATCGGTTGGCCGGTGCGCTTGAGCACCACCACGTGCCGGATGCTGGGTGTATCGGTGAGCGCCTCGTCGGCGTTCTGCTTGAGGGGGACGAGGCTGCCGCGGCGATACCCGCCGTCGGCGGTGACCAGCACCTTGGCCGTGGCATCGGTGATCCGGTCCCGCAGCGACTCGGCGGAGAAACCGCCGAACACGACGGTGTGCGGCGCGCCGATCCGCGCACAGGCGAGCATCGCGACCGCGACCTCCGGCACCATCGGCAGGTAGATCGCGACGCGGTCGCCGCGGGTCACGCCCAGGTCCTTGAGCACGTTGGCGAAGCGCTCCACCTGGTCCAGCAGGTCGGTGTACGTGATGCGGCGGACTTCGCCGGGCTCGCCTTCCCAGATCAGCGCCGTGCGGTCGCCCCGGCCGGCGCGGACGTGGCGGTCGAGGCAGTTGACCGACGCATTGAGCTTGCCCCCGACGAACCACTGGGCATGGGGCGGCTTCCAGTCGAGCACCCGGTCCCAGGGACGAATCCAGTCGAGCTGCCTGGCCCATTCGGCCCAGTACCCCTCGCGATCGGCCCTCGCCCGCTCATAGACCTCCGGGTCACGGACGTGCGCCTGGATGCGGAACGCGGGCGGCGGGGTGAAGCTGCGCTGTTCGTCGAGCAGGGTCTCGATGCGATCGGTCATGGGTCGCGAATGGTAGAAGTGAGCCGTAAGGTATCGCCGGGTCGGTCCGGCGGGTCAAGCGCTTTTCAGCATGCGCCGGGCCATGCCTCCCGCCACTCGCGTGCGGGCCTGGGGGGTCCGATTCCCGGACTGCAACCGCTTGTTGTCGCTGCGGTTGCCGGAACGTGCGGCGTGGCAGCGAAGCGGCTCCGGAGGTCCCGGCGGAGTGGTAATCGGCTCCGGCTCCGGAGGCGTCGTGCGCGTGCCATGATGTGCGCACACCCGTCGGAGCAACCGGTCGTCGCACGGAGGCGCTGGAGCCCTTCGACTCGGCGGGTATATTGGCGATGTCATGGGAGCCGTCGGTACCAAACGCAAAGTGCTGTTTATCGAGGACGAAGCCGCCCTGCAGGCGTCGTACGCCCGGTTCTTCAGCGCGCGTTACGACATGGCGTTCGCCCGCACCGGCGTGGAGGCGATGCAGCAGCTCGAGACCTTCAATCCCGAGGTGCTGGTGCTCGACCTCCGGCTGCCGGACACCGACGGCATCGCGCTGCTGCAGCGGATTCGCCAGAAGCGCGCCACTATCCCCGTGGTCGTCACCACCGCCTATGTCAGCATGGAGCCGTTGATGCACGTGCTCGACCTCGGTCACAGCGCCTACCTCGTGAAGCCCTTCGACCTGAACGAGCTCGCCGCACGCATCGATGCTGTCGGCGCGTGACGTCTCGCACGCCTACGGCTCGCTGCGCGCCCTCGATCGTATCACCTTCACCCTGGATCGCGGCCAGACGCTCGCGATCTTCGGGCCCAACGGGGCCGGCAAGACCACGCTGCTCAAGGTGCTGGCCGGGCTGATCCAGCCCCGGCACGGCACGGTGCAGCTCGCGGGCGGACGCCGCGCCATCGGCTGGATCGGTCACCAATCGCAGCTGTACGGACCGCTCACCGTCGTCGAGAACCTGCTGTTCTGGGCCTCGCTCTACGACGTGCCCCCGTCCGCCCGGCGCGCACGCGCGGACGAGCTGATCGGCCGCCTCGGCCTCGGAGGCCAGGCGCACCAGCAGGCGCGCACGCTGTCGCGCGGGCAGGCGCAGCGGGCGGCCATCGCCCGGGCGCTGATCCACGATCCTGCGGTGCTGCTCCTGGACGAGCCGTTCACGGGGCTCGACCGCGTGGCCGCGGAAGAGCTGCGCCGTTTGCTGGGGGAGCTCGCGGCGGCGGGGCGCGCCACCGTGCTCGTCACGCACAACGTCGAGGAAGGCACTGAGCTGGCGAGCGACATCGCGTTCATGCGGGCCGGCCACTTCGTGGCGTTCGGGCCCCGCGCGGGCCGCGATGCGGCGGCGCTCGCGGCGGCGTACCGGGAGGCCGTGGGCGGTGGCTGACCTCCTGCGGCACGCCTGGCTGGTGGCGCGCAAGGACCTGTACCTCGAATTCCGCTCGCGGACGGCGATCACGTCGGCCCTCGTGTTCACCGCGCTCGTGCTGGTCGTGTTCGAGCACGGCCGCGACCCGACCGCCGTCGCGATCAGCGCGCTCGCACCGAGCATCCTGTGGGTGACCTTCAGCTTCGCCGGCATGCTCACGCTGAACCGGGCGTTCAACGCGGAGCTCGAGAATCAGGCGCTCGACGGTCTGCTGCTCGCCCCGATCAGCCGCACCAGTCTCTTCTGGGGCAAGCTCGTGGCGAACCTCGCGTTCGTCGCGGTCGTGCAGGTAACGGGCCTGCTGCTGTTCACCCTGTTCTTCAACGTGCCGGTGTGGCGGGTGTGGGCGCCGCTCGTGGTCGTCATGATCATGGCCACCGTCGGGTTCATCGCCGTCGGCACGCTGTTCAGCGCCATGGTGGTGCGCACGCGATTCGCCGAGCTGATGCTGCCGGTGCTGCTGCTGCCGTTCCTCCTCCCCCCGCTGATCGCCGCCGCCGAGGTGACGACGAAGCTGTTCGCGGGCCGTCCCTTGAGTGAGGTATCGGGTTGGCTTAGGTTGCTCGCAGCCTACGACGTCGCGTTCATTACGCTTGCGACGCTTCTCTTTCCGGCGACGGTGACGGAATGACGCTGGTGCAACGGGGTCGGTGGGTGACGGTGTTCGCGCTGCTGCTGCTGGGCGGCATCTACGTGCGCGCGCTCGTCTACACCCCGGTCGAGATCCATCAGGGGCTCGCCCAGAAGATCTTCTACGTGCACGTGCCGTCCGCCTGGTCGGCGATGCTCGCGATGGGGCTGTTGGGCGTCGCCAGTATCCTGTTCCTGATCATCAAGGACATGCGCTACGACCGTTTCGCGGCCGCGTCGGCGGAGGTGGGCACGGCGTTCTCCCTCGTCATGCTCACCACCGGCCCGCTGTGGGCCCGGCCGATCTGGGGCGCGTGGTGGACGTGGGACGCCCGCCTCACCCTGACGCTGATGATGTTCTTCATGTTCCTCGGCTATCTGGTGCTGCGCGGCGCCGTGACTGATCCCGGGCTGCGGGCGCGCTACTCGGCGGTGCTGGGGATCTGCGGGCTCGTGCTCCTCCCCTTCATCCACCTGAGCGTCTACCTGTTCCGCACGCTGCACCCCATGCCGATCGTCCTGAAGCCGAGCGCCCCCTCGGCCCCACCCGCGATGGTGATCACGCTGCTGTCATCGTTCGCGGTGTTCACCCTGCTGTACATCGGGTTCGTCATGCAGCGCTATGCGATCGGGGAGCGGACCGATGACGCCTGACCAGATGCCGCAGACGGGCGGGTACATGACCGCCGCATACATCGTAGCGGCGGTGATTCTCGTGGCCTACACGATCGTGTTGTGGCGAAGGGGCTCGGCGAAGACGAAATCGTAGCAGAAACAACAGAGGGGGCCGTCTCGGCCCCCTCTGCGTTGTCCCTACTTCTTCGGCAGTAGCAGCGCTCTCCAGACCCACCCTGCCAATGCCCCGCCCGCCAGCGGTCCGATCCAGTACACCGCCTGGGAGTGGAACGACCACGCGACCAGTGCGGGCCCGAACGCCCGCGCGGGATTGAGCGCGGCGCCGGTGAGGCCGCCCACGACGAGCGCGGAAACGAAGATGGCGAGCCCGATCCCGAAGCCACCGATCTTGGGCGCCTCGCTCGAGATCGCGGTGCCGAAGACGGCGGACACGAGGAAGAAGGTGAACACCGCCTCGATGGCGATCCCCTGGCCGAATCCGATGTTGAGCGAGAGCTGGGGCGCGCCGGCGGTCACCGCCCGGACCGCCGTGCTCGCGAACAGCAGCTTCAGGAGCGCGGCGCCGGCGATCCCCCCGACGAGCTGGGCCAGCACGTAGCGGCCGAGGGTGCGGCCGTCGATCCGCCCCGCCACGAACACGCCCAGGCTCACCGCCGGGTTGAGGTGGCCGCCCGAGATGCCCATCAGCGAGCTGATCAGGATCGCCATCCCGACCCCGTGGGCCAGGGCGATGCCGAGCGGCGTGACACCGCCGGCCGTCATGGCGTTGGCGACGACGCTGCCGGCGCCGATGAAGACGAACAGGGCCGTGCCCAGGAACTCCGCGAACATCGGCCGCAACGAGGCGTTCACCAGGACTCCTCCGAGATTATTGGGATGCGCGAGGGCGCAAATGTAGGCGGTCTCAGGCGCGCCGCAACACCAGCGTCGCGTTGATGCCGCCGAACCCGAACGAGTTGGTGAGGATCGCGCCGGGCCGTGCGGCGCGGCCTTCGTGGGGCAGGCAATCCAGGTCGCAGGCCGGATCGGGGTGGGTGAGGTTGATGGTCGGCGGCAGCCAGCCGCGGGCGAGTGAGAGCGCGCAGATCGCGGCCTCGATCGCCCCGCTGGCGCCGAGCGCGTGCCCGTAGTAGCCCTTGGTGCCGCTCATCGCCAGGCGGTAGGCGTGATCGCCGAACACGTTCTTGATGGCGAGCGTTTCGGTGGAATCGTTGAGCGGCGTGGACGAGCCGTGGGCGTTGACGTATTCGATTTCCCCGGGGCTCACGTCGCCGTCGGCGAGGGCGAGCCGCATGGCGCGTGCGGCCTGGCGGCCGTCGGGTCGGGGGGCGGTCATGTGGTGTGCGTCGTTGGTGCAGCCGTACCCGACGACCTCGCCGTAAATCGGGGCGCCGCGCGCCAGTGCGCGGCCGCGCTCTTCCAGCACGACCACGGCGGCGCCCTCGCCCATTACGAAGCCGTCGCGCCCGACGTCGAACGGCCGGGACGCCGTCCCGGGATCCTCGTTGCGCGTGCTCATCGCCCGGATGTTCGAGAACGCCGCGAACGTCAGGGGAGCGAGGGGCGCTTCGGCGCCCCCCGCCACCATCACGTCGGCGTACCCGTCGCGCACGGCGCGGAACCCCTCGCCCACTGCGATGGTCCCCGACGCGCAGCTCATCGCGTTGGTGGCGTTCGGACCGGTGAATCCGAATTCGATCGCGATGTTGCAGCTGGCGGCGCCGGGGAACACCGCCAGCGCGAGCGACGCGTCGAGCCCGCGGGGTCCCTCGCGCATGTAGTTGCCGACCTGCGATTCGGCGAACGCGACCCCGCCCAGCGCCGAGCCCATCATGGCGCCGACCCGGTCGGGGTCCTCGCGTGACGGTTCGAGACACGCGTCGCCGAGCGCCAGCCGGGCGGCCGTCACCGCGAGCTGGGAGAAGCGGTCGAGCCGCCGCGCCCGTTTCGCATCGAGGAAGTCCTGCGGGCGGAAATCGGGAATCTCCGCGGCGACCTTGCTGCGGAAGGGAGTCGGATCGAAGCGGCTGAGCGTTCGCACCGCCGAACGCCGCGCCAGCAGCCCCGCCCACAGGCCCTCGGCCGCCGTTCCGATCGGGGTCACCGCGCCCACGCCGGTGATGACCACGCGCCGCCGCGCCGTCACGCTGCCTCCGCGCGGCGCCGGATCCCGGCGAGCGTACGGGACGCGATCCCATGTACGAATACCGGCCCGATCACCGTGTCCGCCGCCAGCCTGCCCACCAGCGGCCAGCCAGGCCCCGCCCACTCGTGCACGATCTCCACCGCGATGTTCCCCCTCTCGCCCGCCTCCGCGAGCTGCCAGCGCACATCCATCCCCGTCGTGATCCCCGCCACGTGCCGGTAGCGGATCATCGCCCGGTCCGGGTCCACCTCCATCTCCGACACCCACCACGCCGGATAGCGCAGCGGCGGCGGACCGAACGGCCGCCACGCGGCCATCTCCACGCGCCCACCGTCCGGCCGGCGCTCCAGCATCCGCACCCAGCGATAGTGCGGCAGCAGCTCCGGCCACCGCTCCACGTCGCGCGCCAGGGCGAACACGCGCTCGAGGGGAGCGTGAATCGTGATTCGATCGATGGTCCGCATTCGCAGTGGCCTGTGGTGGGTGGCTGGTGGCCAATGGCCTACGACGGGCTCACCGACCACCGACCACCGGCCACCGACCACGCCTCACAGACTCCCATATCCTCCCCGATAGTACAGCAACGGCCGCCGCTCGCTCACCTCGCCGCCCGTCACCAGTCCGAAGAACACCGTATGGTCGCCGCCCGGCACCGCCGACTGTTTCGCGCATTCGATGTGCGCCAGGACGCCGTCGATCAACGGTACCCCGTGGCGGCCTTCGCGGAACCCCACGCCGTCGAACCGGTTCGCCTCCACTTCGGCGAAGCGCCGCGCCAGCGCCTCCTGATCGTCGGCGAGGACGTTGACGGCGAAATGCGTCGCACCGAGCAGGGCAGCGTGCATGTCGTTCGTGTGGGCCACCGCGACGAGCAGCAGGGGCGGGTCCAGCGACACCGACGCCACCGAGCTGGCGGTCATGCCCACGGGCCGCCCGTCGGCGCCCCGCGCGGTCAGCACCGTCACGCCGGTGGCGAATCGCCCCAGCAGCTGGCGGAACTGCGCCGCATCGACGCCCCCACCCGGGTTCACCATAGCAGATGGAGCAGGATAGCCGGCGTGAGCACGGCGCGGGCCGGCACGAAGTTGCCCGTCGCGCCCACGACGAGATCCGCCAGGCCGGGCTGCCGCGCCAGCCGCCCGACGACGCGGCGCGCCAGGCCTTCCCACCCGACGCCGACGCCGATCATCCGTTCGAGAAGCCACTTGCCCAGGAATGCCCTGCGTCGCGCGGCCCGGTAGGAGGCGAGTGCCGCCGCGGGTACGGGCGCTCCCCGATGGTGCTCCGCCAGCGCGGCAATGAGCGCGGCGGCCGCGAGCTCGGCGCCGCGCAGCGCGCTGTAGAGACCCTGGCCGGTGAACGGGTCGAAGAAGTCGGCAGCGTCGCCCACCAGCAACGCCCCGCCACCCGGGGCCACGGCATGACGCGACCATTGCGCGAACGGCCCCGTCACGAGAACCTCCCGCACCAGGCGCGCCCCGGCGAAGCGTCCGCGCAGGCGGGGAAACCGTTCCACCTCGCTCAGCAGTCCCCGGCGCAACGTCGCCGCGCGGGCGCGGGCCGCTGCCACCGGCAGCACGACGGCCACCGTCGTCACGTCATCGCCCACCGGCCCCATCCCCACGTACCCGGGCTGGCCGATGTGCATCTCCCCCATGTCTCCGACATCGCCGACGCCGCGGTAGTGCGCGGTGAACGCCAGGCGTGCCGGGCGCAAGGCGCTGTCCCAACCGCGACGCAGCCCGAGGCGGCGGGCGACGACCGACCGCAGCCCGTCGGCTCCGACCACGACCCGCGCCCGATGCACGGAACGGCCGGCGCCGCCGATGGCACGGGTCGACACCCCGCCCACGGCGCCCCGGTCGTAGAGCAGCTCGTCCACCGCGCTCCGTTCCGCCAACTGCGCGCCGGCCCGAACCGCGGCCTGCACCAGCAACGCGTCGAGCTTGCTGCGGGGCAGGGCGAATCCGTAGGGGGCGGGACTCCTGAACGGGTGGTCCGCGGAGAACCGGCCGATGGCTTCGGTCCCGTCGGGTGCCACCACCCGCATGCCGTACAATCGGCCGGGGGCGGCTCGCTCGATGTCCGGCACCAACGATGGGTCGAGGCGGGCGAGGAGCGGCGTGGCCGCAGGGCTGAGATACTCGGAGCACGGCTTGTCGCGGGGAAAGCGGGCGCGATCGAGCAGCAGGACGCGGGCTCCGGCACGGGCGGCGAGCAATGCGGTGGCGGAGCCGGCCGGTCCCGCTCCCACCACGATGACGTCCCAGTCGGGTCTCATGTATGCGTCAGGAGCCGGGGACCAGGGCCGCCGTGCCCAGCCGGGCGAGCAGCGCGCCCACGAGCGAGCCGGCCACGTTCACCAGGTCGTTGTCCAGCCACCGCACGCCGCGCACCAGGTGTCCAGGCTCATGACCGTGACGATCCCCCGGCTGGTCCGAGATCATTCCGCACACGGGGCAGGCATAGCCGGCCTGGAGCGTCGCTCCCAGCAGGGAGTCGCTGAGCATCCCCAGGCCACCCGCGGCGGCCACGATGGCCGCGGCCCGCCAGCCCAGCGCCGGCGCAACCAGTGCCGAGAGCGCCGCGATCGCGGTCGCCCCGGCGAGACCGCCGGCCGTGCCGAGCGGAGTGATACCCCCCGAGCGTCCCGCGGGGACGCTCGCACCGGTGGTGATGAGGCGTGGTGGCGAGGGGGAGAAGGCGCCGATCTCGGTGGCCCAGGTGTCCGCGGCGGCGGCGGCGAGGGCACCGGCGACCTCGGGCCAGCGACCGAACAGTGCGGCGGCGGCGGCGATGCCCCCGTTTGCGAGCACCTGACGCGCGGTGCGGCTGGGGCTCGCGCCGGTGGCCAGACGTGTGAGGAGACTGCCACTAAGAAGGAAGAAGAAGAGGGGGATGAAGCCCCGCCACCCGAGGCCAAGCCAGACCGACGCCCCGACGAGGAGGGCGGCGGCGCCGCCGCCGGGTGTGAGCCAGGTCACTCGTCCAGCAGCTGATCCAGGATGCGGCGTCGCAACGCGGGCGGGGCGCCCTGACTGCTGCACCGCGCCTTCACGAACTTCAGGAACACGGCTTCCGCGTCGTATTGCTCGATGCAGGGCGGGCAGTGGGCGAGGTGGTCGCGGATCTCCCGCTCCACCTCGGGTGTCAGCTCCCGGTCGAGATACTCGTAGAGGTGCTCGACGCACTGACGGCAATTCATGTCGTGTGGCCCTTGATGTACCCCATGCTCACCGCATACTCGTGGAGCTTGCCTTGCAGCAGGCGGCGGCCCCGGTACAGGCGCGACTTCACCGTTCCCACGGGGACCTCCAGCACTTTGGCGATCTCTTCATACGAGAGCCCTTCCACGTCCGACAGCATCACCGCTTCGCGGAATGCCTCGGGCAGCTGATCCACGGCGCGCAGCACTTCCTCATCCACGATGCGGTCGAAGAACGCCGTCTGGGGATCTTCCTCCTGCTTCTCGTCTAACAACGCGAAGGGCTCGATTGTGTCCAGGTCCACCGACTCCGGGTGCCGACGCTTGCGCCGGTACTCATTAATGAAGAGGTGGCGCAGGATGGTCAGCAGCCATCCCTTGGCGTTCGTGCCGGGGGTGTAGCGGTCCCAGGACCGGTAGGCGCGCAGCATCGCCTCCTGTACCAGGTCCTCGGCGTCGGCCTCGTTGCCGGACAGGCGCAGGGCCAGCCGGTAGAGCGAGTCCAGGTGCACCAGCGCTTCGCGCTCGAAGCCGGCACGCCGGTCCTCGGGGGAGGGACGGCTGGGGGCGGGGGCGGGGGAAGGGGGCGTCTCCATGGCGGTTAGAAGCCTCGCTTGGCCTCCCCGCATCCGCAATGGGGTGCTAGGTTAGCGACTCGTGATCCACAGCATCGTGCCGCTCGCGGTGCTCGAGGC
>DATGDT010000167.1:0-2030 GCA_035310725.1 Gemmatimonadales bacterium | reverse complement strand
GCCGGTGCCCACTCCCGCCGGCCGGCCGGCCGGCAAATACGTCCTCCTGTTCGATCCGCTCGACGGCTCGAGCAACATCGATGTGAACGTGTCCATCGGGACGATCTTCTCCATTCACCGCCGCGTCACGCCGGACGGCGGCCCCGGGACGCTCGAGGATTGCCTGCAGCCGGGGCACCGTCAGGTAGCCGCCGGCTACATCCTGTACGGCTCGAGCACGATGCTCGTGTACACCACCGGGAAGGGTGTGCACGGCTTCACCCTCGAGCCCTCGATCGGCGAATTCCTGCTGTCGCATCCGCAGTTCCGCACGCCGGAGGTCGGCAAGTACTACAGCGTGAACGAGAGCTACTGGGACCGCTGGTCGGATACGGTGCACAAGACGGTGGCTGCCTTCAAGTCGGGCACGCACGGCGCGACGGCGAAGAACGCGCGCTACATCGGGTCGCTCGTCGCCGATTTTCACCGGAACCTCGTGACGGGTGGCATCTTTCTCTATCCGGCCGATACGAAGAATCCCCAGGGAAAGCTGCGCCTGCTCTACGAGGCCGCGCCGCTCGCGCTGATCGCACAGCAGGCGGGCGGGCTGGCCACCGACGGCCACCGTCCGATTCTCGACATCGTTCCTGAGACCCTGCACCAGCGCGTGCCGCTCGTCATCGGCAGCCGCAGCGACGTGGAACTGGCCACCGGCATCCTGTCGGAGGAGCCTGTCCGGGCGTGAGCGACCGCCGCCCGGTCTACGGCCCGGACGACTGGCCGGGAGATCCCGCCGGGCAGCTCGGCGAGCCGGGCAAATTCCCGTTCACCCGCGGCGTCCACCCCACGATGTATCGCGGCCGCCTGTGGACGATGCGGCAGTACGCGGGCTTCGGCACCGCCGAAGAGACGAACGCCCGCTTCCGGCACCTGCTCGCAGCGGGGCAGACCGGCCTCTCCGTCGCGTTCGATCTGCCCACGCAGATGGGCTACGACTCCGACCATCCCATGGCGGAGGGTGAAGTGGGACGGGCCGGCGTGGCGATCGACACGGTGGACGATCTCGAGCGGCTGTTTCACGAGATCCCGCTCGACAAGGTCTCGACCTCCATGACGATCAACGCCACGGCGGCGATCCTGCTCGCCATGTACGTCGTGGTGGGGGAGGAGCAGGGGGTGGCGCGGAGGGCCCTCCAAGGCACGATCCAGAACGACATCCTGAAGGAGTTCATCGCGCGCGGCACCTACATCTACCCGCCCGAGCCGTCGCTGCGCCTGATCGTGGACGTGTTTCGCTACGTGTCCGACGAGGGAATGAAGTTCAACCCCATTTCGATCTCGGGGTACCACATCCGCGAGGCGGGCGCCACGGCCGTGCAGGAGCTGGCCTTCACCTTCGCCGACGGCCTGGAGTACGTACGCCGCGCCGTGGCGGCGGGGCTCGACGTGAACCGGTTCGCGCCGCGCCTGTCGTTCTTCTTCGCGGGCTACACCGACCTCTTCGAGGAAGTGGCCAAATTCCGCGCCGCGCGCCGCCTCTGGGCGCGCCTGCTGCGGGACCGCTTCGGGGCGGGGGAGGAGGCGTGCCGGTTGCGCTTCCACACGCAGACCGGCGGCGCGACCCTCACCGCCCAGCAGCCGGTGAATAACGTGGTTCGCGTGGCGATTCAGGCGCTGGCCGCCGTCCTCGGCGGGACGCAGTCGCTGCACACCAACTCCTACGACGAGGCGCTGGCGCTCCCGACGCAGGCGAGCGCGACGCTCGCGCTGCGGACCCAGCAGGTGCTGGCGCACGAGACCGGCGTGCCGGAGGTGGTGGATCCGGTGGGGGGGAGCTGGTACGTGGAGCGCCTCACCGACGAGCTGGAGGGCGCCGCGACCGCGCTCATCGCCGAGGTCGAGGCCTTGGGCGGGGCGGCGCGGGCGATCGAGCAGGGCTACTTCCAGAATGCGATCGCCCGCAGCGCCTACGAGCAGCAGCGCCGCATCGAAGCGGGCGAGCAGGTCGTGGTCGGGGTGAACCAGTTCGACGATGGCTCGGGCATCCCGAC
>DATGDT010000166.1:0-3338 GCA_035310725.1 Gemmatimonadales bacterium | reverse complement strand
GCCAGCGCCTCCGGCACGGCGATGGCCGCCGATCCGGCGCTCGAGAAGATCTTGCCCGAGCAGTTCCTGCGCATGGGGATGAACACGCACCAGCAGTTCGACAGCCTCGCCGCGGCGAGCATCGGCCCGGCGGCCCGCGATACGGCCATCGCCCGGCTCGCCCGCCTGACCGGCAACTGCGTGTCGTGCCACGCGCTGTACCGGCTCGAGGTGAAATAACCTCAGCGGCTCGGAGTGGCGGGCCCTAACCTGAGCGGCGTTCCCCAGGGATCGCGCGTCACGAGCGCCGCGCCGTCACGCTCCGCAGCGTACCCTGCGCGCGTGAGACTCTGCGCCGCCGCGTCGAGGCTCGCCGCGTCGGGCAGCTCGATGCTCCACTCGAGCAGCTGGGCCTCGTCCGCCGCGGGTGGCTTGGCATCGCTGCCCGCCCACGTGTTGGTCCCCAGATGATGGTGGTAGCCCGAGGCCGCGAGGAACAGCGCCCCGGGGTATTGCCACACCATGCGATCGAAACCCAGGGCCCCCGAATAAAACGCCGACGCAGCGGCGAGGTCCCCGACATGCAGATGCATATGGCCGATCAGCGTCCCCTCCGGCATTCCGGTCCAGGGCGTGTCCCCCGCCTCGCGCACGAGTCCGGGCACGTCCAGCGGATCGGTCGCCATCATCAACTCTCGACCGATGCGCCGCCACGTGTCGCGCGGGCGGTCGGCGTAGACTTCGATGCCGAGGTTGTCCGGGTCCTGCAGGTACAGTGATTCGCTGACGAGATGGTCGGCCGAGCCGACGCGTGCGCCGATCTCCCCCACGTGGCGCACGAACCGCCCCAGCGACGCCCGGTCCGGCAGCAGGATCGCGAAATGGTAGAGGCCGGTCCGTCCGCGGCGTGGCGCGGGCCGCGCGCCGGCGCGCTCGTGCAGCTCGACCAGCGCCCGGTCGCCGCGCTCGGCGCCGAGGATGGCCGTGGACGCGTCGCGGCGCAACACGCGCATGCCGAGCGTTTGCCCGTAATACGCGATCGAACGGGGGAGGTCGGCGACCTGGAGCCGTACGCCCCCGACGTGCGTCCCCTCGGGGAGGCGGTAGCCGCGCGGCGCTTCCCCGTAACTGCCGGGCGCCGCCGGTTGGGCTCCCGCGGCGTCGCCGAACATGTCGTGCGTCGATACACCCATCGTAGTCACCTCAGCGCCAAGTGCTGGAGCTTGAGAAGTAGCCCCCTGGTCACGAGCGGCAAGTGGGTAACTATTCTGTAGCTTTGACCGCGTGAGCGGGCGCCCATGACGGGAGTGGATGACAGCGACGTCGAGCACGATCCGGCTGCCGAGCAGTTTCGTGTCCGGCTGAACGACGGGGTCGCGGTGCTGCAATACCGGCGCCGCGCCGCGACGATCTACTTCGTCCACACCGAGGTCCCCTCGGAGCTCCAGCATCGGGGCATCGCGGACGCGCTGGCGCACGCCGGCCTCGAATTCGCACGGGCCGAGCATCTGGCTGTCGTCCCCCTCTGCCCGTTCGTCGCCGCGTACATCCGGCGCCACCCCTCCTATGGGGCGTTGGTGGAGCCCAGCTGGAGGCGAACGGAGATACGACCTTGACCGGTCTCCGACCGCCCCCAGATGCAATCGCCTGGGGGCTCGTCGTTCCGGGTACTCACTTGAGAGTGAAGCTCTTCCGGAAGGTCAGCGCCCAGGGGCTGCCCGTGAACCCGTCCCCCCAGCGCCACGATACGTCCAGCTCCGCCACGTCGCCGCGCGACGACCGCGGGGAGCCGAGTCGCAGCGCGAGCCCGACATCTCCCCCCAGCCGCGTCGCCTCGCGCTCCGCATACCAGGCACCACCATACTCCATGTAGGGGGCGACACCGAGACCGACCAGCCCCCACAGCTCGTCCGTCACCACCACCCGGTCCTCCAGCATGGCGTACACCAGTCGCGTGCCGGTGAAGGCGTGCGCGCCGAATCCGCGCGGCCCGTTCTGGGTAGACCAGGGATCGAACACTTCCCCGAACTTCGGCCGCCGCAGCGCCCTGCCCTCGAGATGCAGCAGCACGGCGTGGCCGGGTAGCGCGAGGCTCGCGACGTCGAGCGTCCCCCGGGCGAGCCCGGAGTCGAGCCCGGCCGACCCCACGACGCCGTGCAATTCGCCCCGCAGCAGCGCGAGCCCCCGGGGCCAGCGCGCCCCCACCTGCCACTGCACCTCGGGCCCCACCCCGGCGCGCCCGGCAGGGTACCCCCACGCCCGCGGCGCGGCCCACAGACCCAGGCGCAGCGTGGACGACAGGTCCACGTCTTCGCGCCGGCCGAAGCCGTTGAGGTGCTCGATCACGGCGTAGCGGACTCGGCCCGCGTCGACGCCCACGCCCAGCGTGCCGAACCCGGAATACGGGGAGGTGGTCGACGACTCAGGAGCGAAGTCCTCCCGCCGCCACCCGGCGCTGGCCCAGAGCCGCACGTAGCCGCGCTCGGTGCCGTACAGCGCCACACCGCCGGTGAGCGCGAGCGCGAGCGTGCGCCGTCGCGCGCTGTCCGAGAGCACGCCGTCCTGGAACTCGAGCACCCGGTGGCTCGCCGCTTCTCCTTCCGTCACGAGCGACCAGCGCGCGTCGCTGCGATAGAAGGGCCGTCCGTAGCGCCATGCCCCCAGGCGGCCGTCGGACAGGTTGCTGTAGGCGGCGAGCAACGGCGCGTGGTGCAGCACCAGCCCCGGGCTCGCGAACTGCGCGTCCACCGAATGGCGATCGGGGTTGTGCCCGTAGGCGAGACTCACGAACGTCGCCGCGCCCAGGAAGTTCCGCTCCACCATCGCGGCGCTCCAGGTGATCGACCCGGCGGCGCTCGCGAAGTTGAGCTGCGGCGAGGTGCTCCATCCGTCTCCCGTCTCGACGCGCAGCGCCAGCCGGTCGTCCACGCGCACCGTGTCGAGCAGCACGAAACGGAACACTCCCAGCTCGCGCAGATAGCGCTCCGTCTCGATCAGGCGGGCGGAATCGACGGGCGTCCCGGGTCCCATCAGCATCAGGCGCCGGATCACTCCCGGGCGGGTCGTGATGTGCAGCGCGTTGCCGATCCGCGCCACGACCCGCGGCGTGCCGTCGGGCGGATCGAACACGTTGTGCGACACCACGATCACCGTATCGATCACCGGATCCGCCGGCTGCTGGGCGACGAGACGCCCGCCCGGCACGAGCAGCGCCAGTGCGCATGCCAGCCTCCGTGTCACCGCATGCCGTCGAAGCGTTGCCGCAGCCGGTAGCTCACGTGGCGGCTCGAGTCGTCCCATGCGGTGAAGAATAGCGTCGCGTCGATGCGTCCATAGAGCTGGCCGACGCCGCGATGCAG
>DATGDT010000165.1:0-2008 GCA_035310725.1 Gemmatimonadales bacterium | reverse complement strand
TAGGTCCTCGTGCCCGCGGATCGTCTGGACGACCTTCCCCGTCGCCGCCTCCCAGACGCACGCCGGCACCCCCTCGGCGCTCGCGGCCGCGACCCAGTTCCCGTCGCGCGAGACCGCGAGCTTGCCGAACTTGCGGGTCGTCTCGGCGCCCCCCTCGTGCGCCTTCGGCCGCGCGAACCGGACGTCGCGCCGCCGCCCGGACGCCCGATCGACCGCGACGACGTCTCCCCGATCCTCCGTGGTCAGATAGGCCGTCGCGCCGTCGGGCGAGAGGACCCCGGCGGTCCATTTCCCCTCGATCGTGTCGAGCCCGCGCCCGTCCTTCAGGTCCCAGACCTGCGCCCGCCAGTCCTGGCTGACTTGCAGCAGGTAGCGGGCGTCGTCCGAGACGCTGAGTACCGCTCACAGCAAATAGGGATCGGAAATCCTACACGGCCTCCGCCAACGGCTTGGCATCCTCGATCTGGCACTTCGCCATGACCTTTGCCACCGACTTCGAGGTCCAGTGGAACGGATGAGCGATCTCATTCCACTCGCTGATGAAGGCCATCAGCCGCCCGGCCAGGTGTTCCTTGCTGGGGAAGTCGGCGATCCGCAGCCGCTTCCGCTTCAGGATGCCGAACCACTGTTCCACTTGGTTCATCCACGAACAGTGGACCGGCGGGTGATGGAAGACGAACCGTGGGTGCTTGGCCAGCCACGCCTGCACTTGCTTGCCCTTGTGCATCCGCAGGTTGTCCAGCACGATGTGGATCGTCTTCACCGACGCCGGGATCTCCCGGTCCAACTGCTCCAGGAACGCGATGAACTCCGACTGCCGCTTCCGCGAGGCTGTCATCCCGTAGACCTTCCCCGTCCGGGTGTCGAAGGCCGCGAACAGGTTCAACGCCCCGCAGCGGCCGTACTCGTGCTCGACCCGCGTCGGCCGGTCTTTCCGCGTCGCCAATGTCTCCGCCTTCCGCGGGCGCGGCTGCAGGCTGGTCATCTCGTCGGCGCTCAGGACCATCTCGTCGGGCCGCAACGGCCGCGTGTAGAGGTCGCAGATCTCTTGGACCTGAGCGGCGAACGCCGCGTCGCGTGGCACCTTGGCCGACAGCCACATCTTCTGCCGCCACGGCTTGAGGCGGTGATGGAGCAGGATCTGGCGCACCGTCTCCGCCGCGATCGACTTCACCACGCCGTCGCGCACCAACCGGCGGGCGATCTCGGCGCAGTCCCACTGCGATAACGACCGCCCCGCGTCATCCGGCCGCTCACAGGCGATCTTCACGACGTGCATCGCCACCTCGGGGGGAAAAGACCGGCGTGCGGCCGCGACCGGGACGATCGCGCAACCCGTCGAGACGACCCTTCAGGAATCGCTGGACCCACTTGCGTCCATGCTTCTCGGTCAAGTCCCCCAGCCGGGCGACCTCGACCAGCGGGAGCCCGTCGGCGACCCCCAGGACCGCCCGAGACCGCCGGGCCAGGCCGAGGGAGGTGGTCGTACAGCGGAGGCGTCGTTCCAGTTGGTCCCGTTCCTGAGCAGTCAAGACCACGTGCAACGTCGTCTTGCGGCCTCTCATCGGTGCCTCCTTGACTGAGAGCCTGTGAAACTTTCGACTAACGTACACTAGGTTTTTTGGCGTTCGCTTTGTGGAACCTCTTTAATCTCATCGACTTGTGTCGATGAGGCCCAAAACTCAGTGTGTGAATCAAACCCGATTCTTTCACAAGCTCTGAGCCGTTCCGGGGACTCTCGGGGGACGATCGGGCCATGCTCTATCTGATCGCGACCTACACGGGGCTACGGGGTGCAGAGCTGGCCAGCCTGACTCCGGCCGGTTTCGACCTGGACGCCGATCCAACCCACCGTGCGCGTCCGGGCCGGGTACACGAAGAACGGCGAGGAGGCGGTGGTTCCTCACCGTCCCGACCTGCGCAAGCAATTGCGGTCCTACCTCTCGAACCGCGCCCTGCATGCCCCGGTCTGGCCGAGATCGTGGGTGAACCGCTCGGCCGAGATGTT
>DATGDT010000164.1:0-13000 GCA_035310725.1 Gemmatimonadales bacterium | reverse complement strand
CTGTTCGCGGAATGGCAGCGGCCGGCGGACAAGGAGACCGATCTGAGCCTGCCGCACCTGCTGCGCGACCGGCACGAGTTCCGGCCCAATGTCCGCGCGGACGTCGCCCGGGAATTCGGGACGGCGCTCACGCTGCGGGGGGCGCGCGGCGTGTCCACCCGTGGCGTCACCGTCGGCGCCGAGCTCACCATGGCCGCGAATCTCGGCACCTACGAGTTCGCACGCACCAGTCTGACGACTCGACTGACGGCACCGCTCCCGCGACGCCTGCTCGCGGCGGTGGAGCTGGCGGCCGGCGCCACGGGAGGCGATGCGCCGGTGCAGGGCCTGTGGTATCTCGGCGGGCCGGCGACCCTGCGCGGCTATCCGGGCGGCGTGATCGCCGGGCCGGACTTCTGGCGCGCGCGGGTAGAGGTGGCGAACGCTTCTCCCGGCGTCCGTCTCGCGGCCTTCGGCGACGCCGGGTGGGCGGGCCTGGGCACGGCGTTCACCCGCGGGCGGCCGCTCGTCGCGGCGGGGATCGGAGCGTCGTTCCTCGACGGGATCGTGCGCGTGGACCTCGCCCGGGCGCTCGTCAATCCGAAGGAGTGGCGGATGGATTTCTATGTAGACGGGATCCTGTAACTGACGCTATCGGCTATCCGCTATCGGCCGGTCGCACAGAATTGCCGATAGCCGATAGCTGATAGCCGATAGCCGATAGCCGATAGCCGATAGCCGATAGCCGATAGCCGTGTAGTTTCGCCCCGTGTTCGAGCCCCTCCCCGACATCGATCCTGCCGATCTCGCCCCCGTGCCGCTCGAGCGGGCGGAGACGATCCCGTCCGCCTGGTATACGGATCCGCGCTTTCACGCGCTCGAGCGAGAGGCGGTGTTCGGCCGTAGCTGGCAATACATCGCCGATCGGACCGCGCTCGCGGCGCCGGGTCACGTGGTGGTCGTCGAAGTCGCCGGCGAGCCGATCATCGCCGTGCGCGACCGGGCGGGCGCTCTCCACGCGTTCTTCAACGTGTGCCGCCACCGCGGCGGACCGCTCGCCCTGAAGGACGAAGACTGCGACATGCTGATCTGCAAGTATCACGGCTGGACCTACCGCCTCGACGGCATGCTCCGCGGCGTTCCGCACTTCAATCGCGTCGAGCTGTTCGACAAAGAGGATTACGGGCTCACCCGCGTCCCGCTCGACCAGTGGGAGGGTCTGGTGTTCATCCACCTGGGTCCGGCGCCGGAGCCGCTCGAGGCCACGTTCGCGGGGATTCGCGAGCGCGTGGCACCCACGCGGCTGGGTGCCTTACGGTTCGCGCGCGCGGTGACCTACGAAGTGCGCTGCAACTGGAAGGTGTACGTCGACAACTTCCTGGAAGGCTACCACGTGCCGTACGTCCACCCGGAGCTGTACTCGCTCTACGACTACGAGAACTACGTCACCGAAACCCACGACCGCTACAGCGTGCAAATCGGCCCACTCACCGCGCAGCGGAACGTCTACACGACCGGCGGAGGGGAGGGGTTGTACTACTTCGTCTTCCCGAATCTGATGCTGAACATCGTGCCCGGTCGCCTGCAGCTGAACGTCGTGATCCCCACCGCGGTGGACCGGTGCCAGGTGTTGTTCCGGTACTACTACGACGATCTCGACGGCCCGGGGGCGGGCGAGCGGATCGAGGCCGACCTGCGCTTCTCCGATCACGTGCAGCGGGAGGATGCCGAGATCTGCGCCCGGGTGCAACAGGGGCTGGGCAGCCGGGCGTACGATCGTGGGCGATTCTCGGTGCGGTTCGAAGAGGGGGTCCATCACTTCCAGCAGCTCCTCAAGCAGACCTACCAAGACTACCTCGCATCGCGATGACCGAGCTCAAACGACAGCTCGGCCTCCTCGACGCGACGATGATCAACGTCGGGACGATCATCGCCTCGGCGATCTTCATCGTCCCGGCCCAGATCGCGCTGCAGCTGCATGCGACCTCGCTCACGGTCGCGGTCTGGGTCGTGGGGGGCGTCGTGTCGCTGCTCGGCGCGCTGTCGATCGCCGAGCTCGCAGCGGCGATGCCCGAGGCAGGGGGCGCCTTCGTGTACCTGCGGGAGGCGTACGGACCAGTCTGGGGCTGGCTCTACGGCTGGGCCAACGGCGTCGTCGTCAACCCGGCGTCGATCGCGGCGATCGCCGTGGGGTTTGCCGGTTATGTCGGCCATTTCACGCCGCTCTCGGGTCCGGGAGTCAAGGCGGTCGCGGTCGCTTCCATCCTCGCCCTGACCGCGCTCAACGTGCTGGGCGTGAAGGCGGGGGCGATCACGCAGAACGTCCTGACGCTGATGAAGCTCGCGGTGGTCGCGGCCCTGATCCTCGCCGGTTTCCTGCTGGCGGGCGGGTCCGTCGCCAATCTGCAGCCGATCTGGCCGGTCCCGGAGGGTGGACGGCATCTGGTGGGAGCCTTCGGAGTGGCGATGGTGGCCGTGCTGTGGGCCTACGACGGATGGATCGAGACCACGTACGTGGGCAGCGAGGTCAAGCATCCGGAGCGCAATCTGCCTCGCTCGATCATCGCCTCCGCGCTCATCTGCATGGGACTCTACGTCCTCGTCACCCTGTCGTACACCTATGTGCTCGGTCCCGATCGCGTAGCCGCCTCGCAACTGGTGGCGAGCGACGCGGCGCGTGTGACGCTCGGAAGCATTGGGGCAGGATTCGTCGTCGTGGGGATCCTGGTGTCGACGTTGGGCGCCAACAACGGCATCGTGCTGACCGCCGCCCGTATTCCCTACGCGATGGCCCGGGACGGCCTGTTGTTCAGGTTCATCGGAGCCGTGCACGCCCGCTGGCTGACTCCGGCGAACTCGCTGCTCGTGCAGGCGGGGATTGCGATCGCGCTGACGATCACCGGCCAGTACGACCGGCTGTACACCTACGTGGTGTTCGCACAATTCCTCGCCTATGCCCTGATGTGCGGGGCCGTCCTGCGCCTGCGGCGGCGACGGCCCGATTTGCCGCGTCCCTACCGGGCGTGGGGCTATCCGGTGACGCCGCTGCTGTTCATCGGCTTCTCCGTCTGGCTGGTGATCAACACGATCCGCGAGGACCCGCTGGACTCGGCCGTCGGGGCGGGACTGATTCTGCTGGGGCTACCGCTGTACTTCTACTTCAAAGGCCGGCCATCAGGTATCGGCTATCGGCCAACGGCACAATCGCCTGACCGATAGCCGATAGCCGATAGCCGATAGCCGATAGCCGATAGCCGTTAGCTGACCGCCGCCTTTCAGCGCGCCAGCAGCCCGTCGATCGAGAACGTCCCCGCACCCGTCACCAGCAGCGCGGCACAGATGGCGAGCACGAGCAGGTGGTACTCGAAGCCTTCCTTACCGCCTTGGTGCTGTCCGCCCCAGTTCATGAAGAACCCGACCCCCCGGTGAACCTTGAGGATCGCCCCGATCATGACCGCAGCGATCAGCAGCACCGCGGGGCGTGTGGCGAAGCCGGCCACCAGCGCGATCGGTCCCAGGAACTCCGCGGCCAGGACGGTCAGGGCCACAGGGGTGGGAAGTCCGACCTGCTTGGTGAAATACTGCATGGTGCCCGCGTACCCGTAGCCTCCGAACCAGCCGAGCACCTTCTGGGCCCCGTGGGGGAAAATGACCAGGGCCAGCACCAGGCGGAGGATCAACCCGGCCCAGTCGGCCTCGGTGTGCAGCAGCGTCGTCAACATTGTCCGGCTCCTGTGAATGACAGGTCAGTAGTTAACTAATCAACTATTAGCTCAACGAAAACACCGTCACTCCGGTTCCCGATCCACTGCGGCCAGGAGCTCGCCCAGCCGCTCCTGGTCGGCGCGCGACAGCCCCGCCACGACGCCGCGGTCCAGGTCGGCCACGGGCCGATCGAGGCGCGCCAGCAGCCGCAGGCCGTCCGGTGTGATGCGGCACCACACCTGGCGCCGGTCCTCCGCCGAGCGGACCCGGACCACCAGCTGTTTCGCCTCCAGCCGGTCGATGAGCCGCGTGATCCCCGGAGTCCGCTCGAGCATGCGGTCGGCGATAGTCAGGGTGCACAGGCCGTCCGGCCGCGCGCCCCGCAGGATGCGCAGCACGTTGTACTGCTGCAGCGTGACCCCGTACGGCTCGAGCAGGGCGGCGGCGCGGCGGCGGAACGCGTCGGCGGCGCGCAGGATGCCGAGCACGGCGGCCTTGGTGTGGGGTGGGGAATCGGGTCGGCTCATGGACAACAATGTAATTGCTCAATAGTTGACCTGTCAACTGATTCAGGGGCGCCGCCGCGCGGCCGCCACCAGGTCGATCAGCTCCGGCGGCGCGCGGTTGCCCAGCACGTCCCGGCTGGGAACCGTGATCACGGTGGGAGCGGTGCCGTCCACCCCGGGCCGGCCGGCTTGGCCCGATTTCCCGGGGCGGCCGGCTAGTCCGGCCCTCCCCGCCGGGCAGACTCGCCCTTCGGGGGTCTTGCCGCCGACGCCGCCCTTCCCGCCCAGGCCGCCGGCACCCGCCTTGCCGCCCGAGCCGGCCTCCCCTCCCGGCGTGCGGGAGTCCACCAGCCCCGCGAGGAACGGATTCTCGGTCGGGGCGATGATCGTGATGCGCCCACCGCGCCCACCGTCGCCGCCCCGGCCCCCGTCCGTGCCATCCTCGCCATTCCCGCCATCGGCTCCGGGGCACCCACCGTCCGTCCCGTCACGACCGGTGCGCCCCGCCGCCCCGGCCGGCCCTTCGCCGCCCGCGCCGCCCTCCGATTCGACGAGCAGCCACTCCCGCGGCGGGAGCGCTCCCGGGTCGGCCAGGAGATAGAAGGGGGGCGCCTGGCCAACTTCGATTCCCACCACCAGCAGGCTGTCGTAGAACCGCGAACGTCCCAGCGCCAGGCGCACGGTGACATCCGGGCCGTCGCCGCCTTCCCGCCCACGGGCTCCGGTGGATCCGCTGAAATGGAAGGTGTGATCCAGGCACTCGTAGGTCGGCGCGAGCGTCACACTGTCCGCGATGGACGGTTTGGCGTCGAGCGCCACCCGCAGGCGGAACCCCGTATTGACGCTGACGAGGGGATCGCGGTCGGCGCTCCAGCCGCCGCCCTGCAGTGGGGTCGCCTCGGCGCTGTAGCGATCGAGAAAGATCACGTGCAGTCGGGGCGGGTGCTTTTTGTCGTAGCGCGTCTCGAACGGGACGTGCCGGCCGTCATCGAGCAGCGCAGAGTAGGTGACCGGGATGCTCATGCCCGGGCAGGCCATGCGCGGCGCCACGATCTCCAGGGAGCGGATGTGCGTCACGAGCGAGGGGTCGGGGGCGAAGTCCGGGGGCGGCTGGTGCGAGCACGCGGCCACCAGCAGCAGAACGGGGGCGGCGAGTAGGGATTTCATGGGGCACTAACATTGGGGCCCTGGCCCCCAAGTGCAACACGGCAATCATCTTGGAAGGACCGCCGGGTTGTCGCGCTCGCCGCGCGCCGGTTAGATTGCGGGCTCGTGCTGGCCTCGAGCGTCTGAGCGAGCATGCGTCTCAGCGCCTGCGCACCAGCATCATGGTGGCTGTAGCTCAATCGGTTAGAGCGCCGGACTGTGGCTCCGGAGGTTGCGGGTTCAATTCCCGTCAGCCACCCTTGACTGCTAGGCGTGTAGGCGTTCAGGCGTGTAGGCGCTTAGCGGCGGTCAAGCGGAGCCTGAGTGCCTAAACGCCTGTAAGACTGGTCTTTTAGGTCCGTAGCTCAATTGGTAGAGCACCGGTCTCCAAAACCGGGGGTTGCAGGTTCGATTCCTGCCGGGCCTGTCGTGGTGCAAGCACTTAGCGCGGGGGCCTTGGCTCCCGCGCTTCGTTCTTGGGTTCATTCTGGGTCCGGCAGCGGGCGGGAGAAGCTCTTAGCAGTTCTTACCGTTGGATTTGCTCAGGCGTGCAGGAGTGCCGTCTGCGCCTGGATCCGGGTCGCCCGCCGGGCCGGGAGATATCCTGCCGCGAGGGCTGCGACGAGCAGGACGAGCGAGACCGCGACCAGGGTCGCGGGATCGTCGGGCCGCACCTCGAACAGCGACTGCGACAGCAGGCGAGTGAGCGCCAGCGCGCCGGCGATGCCGATCCCTCCACCGAGCAGGGCCAGGACCGCCGTCCGCCCCAGGACCATGCGCAGCACGGCGCCCGGCGTCGCGCCGAGGGCCATGCGCAACCCGATCTCGCGCGTACGCGCGGTGATGTCGTAGGCGAGCACGCCGTACGTCCCGAGGACGGCGAGGAGCAGGGCGAGCAGGGCGAATGTCGCCAGGACCCGCATCTCAAACACCGGTTCCGCAATGGTCTCCATCATTGACTGGTCCATCGTTTCCAAGGATTGCGCGGGAACCGCGGGGTCGACTTCCCGAAGGGTGGCCCGCATCGCGGACGCAACCTTGGCTCCGGGTGCCGGGCGGACGATGAACGTCATCGACTCAAGGAAGGATGGTGCGGTAGTCTGTAAGTAGGGCAGGTAGATCGTCGAATGCCTGTTCAAGCCGCCGTCCTGGACGACGTCGTTGACCACCCCGACGACGGTGAGCCAATCGCCCGGGCCCGGATGCTCCTGCATGGAGAGCCGTCTCCCGACGGCGTCTTCGGAAGGCCAGAGCCGGTGAGCCACGGTCTCACTCACCACCACCACCCCGGGGGCCCCGGCCCGGTCGGCGGGTGTGAAACCGCGCCCAGCGAGTATCCGGATGCCCATGGCCTCGAAGTACCCGGGGCTCACCGTCGGTTTGTCGACGGTGTACCCGCGAGGCAGGCTGGTGGGACCGTCGACCACGAAGCCGCCCATCATTCCCACGTCGCTCATCGGGCGGAACGACACCGCACCCACGGCACTCGCGCCGGGGATTCGGGCGAGCCGCTCGAGCAGCGCGGTGTGAAACGCCTGCAGGCGGGTGGCGTCGGGGTAGGCGATCGACGGCAGATCGACCGCCATCGTCACGACGCCTGAGGCATCGTAACCAGTGTCGAGCGTGCGCATGCGGACGAAGCTCTTGATCATGAGTCCCGCACCGGTGAGGAGGATCAGTGCCAGGGCGATCTCGCCGGTAACCAGAATGGAGCGCAGGCGCTGGTGTGTCCCACTCACGAGCCGGGCGCCCTGCGCGAGCGCTTCCTGCGGCTCGCGACGCGCGCCGCTCCGGGCCGGCACGAGACCGAAGAGGATGCCGGTGATCACGGAAACGGCGAGCGTGAAGGTGAGCACCCAGCCGTTGAGGTGCACTTCGTCGATGCGAGGAATCCGGTCCGGCGGTGCGAGGGCGAGGAGCGCGCGCACACCGACGAACGCCACGAGGATCCCGGCCGCGCCGCCCAGGAGTGCGAGCATCACGCTCTCCGTGAGGAGCTGCCGAGCGATGCGCGACCGGCTGGCCCCGAGCGCAACGCGTACGGCCATCTCCTGGCGACGGGTCGCCGAGCGGATGAGCAGCAGGTTCGCCACGTTGGCGCAGGCGATGAGCAGCACGAAGGCGACGGCGCCGGCGAGGAGGAGTAGCGGCGTGCGCCCCTTGCCGATCACCGCGTCCTTGAGCGGAATCATTTGTGCCCCCGGTGGCTGGACGGCGGCCCGTGGGTCCGGCCGCAGCGCCCGCGCGACGGACTCCAGTTCGGCCCGCGCCTCCGCTGGAGTCGCATCGCCTGCGAGCCTCCCGATGACCGGGAAGAGGGAGGAAATGCCGGGAGCAAGGCGCAGGGCCAGGGGCGTCCATAGCTCAGTGGCATTCGGGAATGTGAAGCCGGGCGGCATGACCCCGACGACGGTCCGGGGGACTCCGTCGATGGTGATGGTCTTTCCCAGGATGGCGGGGTCCGCGCCAAAGCGGCTGCGCCACAGGTGGTCGCTCAGGATGACGACGTGATCGGTGCCCGCCTGATCTTCCTCGGCCGTGAAGGCTCGGCCCAGCACCGGCTGCACGCCCAACACATCGAAGAACGTCGCGGCGGCGCGTGCGCCCGGGAGCCGGGTGGCGTCACCCGCGCCGCTCAGCGTCACCTCCTGTTGCTGGTATCCCGTGACGGTCGCCAGACGCGTCGCGCGGCGACGGTACTCGACGTAGAGCCGGTCGTCCAGACCGGGCGGCAGCTCGAATGGGACGTTGGTCGGGAGAAAGGACGCGACGTACAGGCGTCCGGGATCGCGGAAGGGGAGCGGGGCGAGGAGCACGCCGTTCACGACCGTGAAGACCGCGCTATTGGCTCCGATCGCGAGTGCGAGGGTCGCCACCGCAACCGTGGTGAAGGCCGGCGTGCGACGGAGGGCGCGCCAGCCATAGCGCAGGTCCTGGCCGAGCCGTTCGAGCCACAGACCACCCCCGACTTCCCGTGTCACCTCGGCGATGTGGGTGGCGTTGCCGAACTCGCGACGCGTCTCGCGTTCCGCGTCTTCGCGCGACGCCCCCTGCGCCATCCTGTCGGCGATGGCCAGCCGGAGATGCGCCGCGATCTCCTCGCGGATCTCGTCGTCCCGCGGATTCAGGGGGCGCTCCGGGCCGGCGGGGCGAGCAGCGCGCCGATGGCGCGGCTCAGCCGCTCCCATTGCGATCGCTCCCGCTCGAGCTGCTTGCCGCCCTTCGCGGTCAGCGTGTAGACCCGGACCCGCTGCTTGTTTTCGGATGTGCTCCAGGAAGCGGTGATCCATCCCTTTCGCTCGAGCCGATGCAGGGCGGGATAGAGTGAGCCGGTGTCGACCTGGAGCACGGATTCGGACGACGATCGAATCACCTGGGCGATGCCGTAGCCGTGCCGCGGCCCCCAACGCAGCGTCTGGAGAACGATCAGGTCGAGGGTACCCTGCAGCAGCTCGATGCGGGAAAACGCGCGCGGATCGTTCATAGGGTGTAGGATATCTACATCTATGGATGTATGATGTCTACCCCCCGGGATGAATCGGGAAGGGGTACCCCGACGACCGGTCAGTTCCTGCCATATTGGAGCACCCAGTCCGGCGGCTCAGGTTCGAGTCTGCCATTCACCTTCACGCCTCGCTCTGCAGCCCAGCGGTATCCCCACATCGGCCCGTAGCTCGTCACGTACGTGTCGGGAATCCGATAGGCGGGATCCGAGAGAGCCTCATCCAAAGACACGAACCGGTAGTGCTTCTGCTCGAAGAGCGCGAGCAACTCGGTGATCATGTCTGCGTTGAGTCGATTGTCGTGCAACAGCATGATCTCAACCGGCTCGGAGCCGAACACCTGCGTGCCCAGGGCCGCGTAGTAGTCGATTTCGGCGCTCGTATACGACAGATATTCCGCACGCAGCCGGTCAGCTGCTGGATCGTGCTGCGCGAGCATTCGGACGTACGCCCGATTGAACAGGTAGTCGGAATTGTCGATGGTGCACGGCGCCACGCGATAGCCACGCTGCGAGAGGAATGATGCGACCTGATCGTGCCGTTCTCGTGTATCCCCGGTGTGGTTCATGGGGAAGCGGAAGAACTGGAGCCGCTTGCCCGCCGCTCTCATCAGCGGCACGATGCTGGCCTCTCCTCGAGTGATCTCGTCTTCGATCTGGGCAAGAGAGAGCTGATTGATGTCCGGATGCGAATATGTGTGGCTGCCGAGATCGAGGGCGCCGCCGGTCCAATTCGCGAGGATCCGGGTTCCCGCGGCAACGCCCAACTGGTCAACGCGCTGCTGGATCACGAAGCCCGTAGCCGGGACATGATGCTTTCGCAGCGCCGCGATGAGCGTCCGATTGACCGCCGCAGCGGTTGTCGCATCCGAAGGGGACAGGGCTTGGCTGTCGCCTCCCGCATACGGAAGATCATCCACCGTGACCGCGACTCGTCGACTCTGAGTGAAGGCGCCTGGCGACCAAATCAAGGTGAGTGCGAGCGAAACACTGGCGACTTTCGAAAAGCCCATATGCGACACTCCTTCGTTCCGGTTTGCTCCTCGCCTTCCCGATGCGGAACTCTACTGCCGTCCCCTTCCGAGAAGATGCAGATTTCGCTTGCGTTCCCGGGGGCGCTGTCTTTCATTCACAGGGTTGGTCCTTCGAGGGTCTTCGAGTTGGGGTGCGTCGCGTTGATGTGCGCCGAGGCGAGGCAAGGAGGGTCGGGATGCAGATCGGCATGATCGGCTTGGGCCGTATGGGTGCCAACATGGTGCGGCGTCTGACGCGAGGGGGGCACCAATGTGTCGCCTACGACGTGCACCCGGAGGCCGTCCAACAGCTGCTGCACCCGGGCGTCGTCGGGGCGACGTCGCTCGAGGACCTGGTGGCCAAACTGACCGCGCCTCGCGCGGTGTGGCTGATGGTGCCCGCGGCCGTGGTGGATCAGGAGCTGGCGCGGCTGGCACCGCTGCTCGCGCCCGGCGACATCATTATCGACGGCGGCAACTCCTTCTACCGCGACGACATTCGACGTGGTGCCGAGTTGCAGCAGCGCGGAATCCACTACGTGGATGTCGGGACGAGCGGCGGCGTGTTCGGCCTCGAGCGTGGCTACTGTCTGATGATCGGTGGCGCACCCGATGCGGTGCGGCACCTGACCCCGATCTTCGCCACCCTCGCCCCCGGCCCTGACGCGGCCCTGCCCACGCCCGGCCGGACCGAGCGCGAGAGCACAGCCGAAGCGGGGTACCTGCACTGCGGGCCGCACGGCGCCGGGCACTTCGTCAAGATGGTCCACAACGGGATCGAGTATGGCCTCATGGCCGCCTATGCCGAAGGGCTGAACATCCTGCGCAACGCCAATGCCGGCGCACAGTCTCGCGAGACGGACGCCGAGACGACCCCCCTGAGCAACCCGGAGTACTACCGCTATGACCTGAACCTGCCGGAAATCGCGGAACTCTGGCGTCGTGGCAGCGTGATCGCGAGCTGGCTGCTGGATCTCACGGCGGCCGCACTGCTCGGCGACCCCGACCTGAAGGACTACGCCGGCCGCGTGTCGGACTCGGGGGAAGGACGCTGGACGCTCGCGGCCGCCATCGACGAGGGGGTGCCGGCCCCGATCCTGAGCTCGGCCCTGTTCGGGCGCTTCACGTCCCGGGGCAACGCGGACTACGCCGACCGCGTGCTCTCGGCCATGCGCAAGCAGTTCGGCGGACACCTGGAGAAGCCGCAGGGAGGCAGCTGACATGGCCGGCACCTCCACCCGCCCGGCGCCGTCGGATGCGCTGGTGCTGTTCGGCGTGACGGGAGATCTCGCCCACAAGATGATCTTCCCGGCCCTGTACGCGATGGCGAAGCGCGGCGTGCTCGAGGTCCCGGTGGTGGGCGTCGCGTCTTCACAGTGGAGCCTGGCGCAGCTCCGCGCGCGCGCCACGGACGCGATACGCAAGGCCGGACCGATCGACAATCAGCGGGCCCTGCGCCGGCTGCTCTCCCAGCTCCGCTACGTGAGCGGCGACTACAACGACCCGGCGACGTTCATGGCGCTCAAGAGGACTCTGGCAGGGGCTCGTCGACCGGCGCACTACCTCGCCATTCCGCCCATGTTGTTCGCAACGGTGATCAAGGGACTCGGCGCTGCGGGGTTGGCCGACCGGGCGCGCGTCATCGTCGAGAAGCCGTTCGGACGCGACCTGGCCTCGGCGCGGGAGCTCAACCGCGTCGCGCGGTCGGTCTTCCCGGAGGATGCGATCTTCCGCATCGATCACTTCCTCGGGAAGGAAGCGATCATGAACATCCTGTACTTCCGCTTCGCCAACTCGTTTCTGGAGCCCATCTGGAACCGCAACTACGTGGCCAGCGTCCAGGTGACCCTCTCCGAAAAATTCGGGGTGAACGGGCGCGGCGCCTTCTACGAGACGGCCGGCTGCCTGCGCGACGTGATCCAGAACCACCTGTTCCAGATCGTCGCGCTGCTCGCCATGGAGCCGCCGCCGTACCGGGGGTACGGCGCCGTGCACAACGAGAAAGCCGCCGTCTTCCGGGCCATGCGCCCCCTGCAGCCCGCCGACCTGGTGCGCGGCCAGTACGACGGCTACCGCCGGGAGCCGGCCGTGGCGCGCAACTCGGACGTCGAGACGTTCTGTGCGTTGCGCCTGTTCATCGACTCCTGGCGCTGGGAGGGCGTGCCCTGGTATCTGCGCTCCGGCAAGTTGCTGGCCGAGAATGGCGCCGAGGTCCTGGTCCAGCTCAAACCGCCGCCGCAACGTCTCTTCGCGGACTCCGCGCCGGTGAACGGTCGCGCCAACTATCTGCGCTTCCAGCTTTCGCCCAACTCGGCGGTGGCCCTCGCCGCCCGCGTCAAGCGCGCCGGGAAGGAGTACGTAGGTGACCAGGGAGAGCTCTATCTGGTCGAAGAGCAGCCGGGAGAGGAAGCGCCGTACGAACGGCTCCTGAGCGATGCGATGGCCGGCAACGGCGCCCTGTTCACTCGCGAAGACGCCGTGGAGGCCGCCTGGGCCGTGGTCGATCGCGTCCTCAAGACGCATTCCCGCGCTCGCCCCTACAAGCCCGGCAGCTGGGGTCCCAAAGCGGCTGACGCGCTCATCGCAGCGGACGGCGGCTGGCACAACCCCGGCGCGCAGCACGCAGCCCCGTGACGGCGCCGTCTCGAGAGCGCCTGGAAGGGGACCGCGTCGTGCTCCCGGATCACGCCGCGTTCGTGGAAGCGGCGGCCGGCAAGATCGCGACGGCGCTCGCCCGGGTCGTCCAAGCCCGGGGACGGTGCTCGGTCGCGCTCGCGGGCGGTGCGACGCCACGGCCGGTGTACGCATGCCTGGCCCGGGGGCCGCTGGTCGGCCAGGTTGGTTGGGAGCAGATCGACCTGTACTTCACGGATGAGCGGTGCGTGCCTCCCGATGATCCCGGCAGCAACTATCGCATGGTCGCCGAGTCGCTGCTGTCGGGCGTGCCGGGCCTCGTGGCGCGGACGCACCGGATGCAGGGCGAACGGCTCGACCGCGATGCCGCGGCGTCCGACTACGAACGCGTGCTGCCGGCCCGGCTCGACCTGATGCTGCTCGGCGTGGGGCCCGACGGTCATACCGCCTCGTTGTTCCCGCGGTCGCCCGCGCTCGACGAGCGGGTGCGCCGCGTGGTTGCGGTGCGCGGGCCG
>DATGDT010000163.1:0-2514 GCA_035310725.1 Gemmatimonadales bacterium | reverse complement strand
TTCGTGAACCGCGCCTTCCTCACGGCGTACGGCTACCGCGAGGCCGACGTGCTGGGCCGGACCACCGCTCTCATCGACTCACCCCGCAATCCCCCCGGCCTCCAGGCCGAGATCCGCGAGGCCACGCAGGCCGGCACCTGGCGCGGCGAGCTGTGGAATCGGAAGAAGGACGGCACGGACATCCCCGTGGAGCTCGTCACCTCGCAGATTCGCGATGCCGAGGGACGGGTGGTGGGGCTCGTCGGCGTGTGGAACGACATCACCCTGCGGCGCCGCGCGGAGGCGGTGCAGCAGGCGGTGTACCGCATCGCCGAAGCCGCCAGTGCGTCCGAAGGGGTCGAGGGCCTGCTGCGCGCCGTGCACGGCATCGTGGCCGAGCTGATGCCGGCCGACAACTTCTTCGTGGCGCTCTATGACCGCGCCGCCGGGCTCCTCTCCTTTCCTTATTTTGTGGACCAGGTGGACACAGCCGACCCGCCCCGGCCGCCGGCCCGGGGGCTCACCGAATACGTGCTGCGGACCGGCCGCCCGCTGCTCGGCACGCCGGAGCTCGTGGTGGGGCTGGAACGGCGCGGCGAAGTGGACCTGGTGGGCGCGCCCTCGGTGGATTGGCTCGGCGTGCCGCTCAAGGTCGGGAGCGACGTGATCGGGGTGCTGGCGGTGCAGAGCTACACCGAGGGCGTCCGCTTCGGCGCCGGGGAGCTCGAGATTCTGGAGCTCGTCTCGGCGCAGGTCGCGCTGGCGATCGAGCGCACCCGGTCGGCCGAGCGGATGCAGGCGAGCGAGCGCCGCTACCGGCAGCTGTTCGAGGGCAATCCGGCGGCGATGTTCGTGTACGACGCCGAGTCGCTCCGCTTCCTGGCGGTGAACGAGGCGGCCGTGCGCCGCTACGGCTGGTCGCGCGAGGAGTTCCTGGAGATGACCCTCACCGACATGCGGCCGGAGGAAGAGGCGGTCAAGCTGTTGGAGGTTCTGGCCCAATACCGCGGCGGTCCGGCGCGGGCCACCGGGCTGCGCCACCAGCGCCGCGACGGGACGCTGATCGACGTCGAGGTCACCTACGACGACATCGACTTCGCCGGACGGCACGCGCGCCTCGCGGTGGTCGAAGACGTGACCGAGCGGCGCCGCATCGAGGACCGGCTGCGGCAGGGACAGAAGATGGAAGCGGTGGGGCAGCTCGCCGGCGGCATCGCGCACGACTTCAACAACCTGCTCACGGCCATCGTGGGCTACGCCACCCTGCTGGACCGGGCGCTGCCGCCCGACGACGAGCTGCGCGAGGAGGTGCACGAGATCGTCGGGGCCGCGCGCCGCGCCGGCAACCTGACGCAGCAGCTGCTGGCGTTCAGCCGCAAGCAGGTGCTCCGGCCCACGGTGCTCGACGTCAACGTGATCGTGCGCGACATGGAGCGCATCCTGCATCGCATCATCGGCGAGCACATCGCGCTCACCACGTCGCTCGAGCCCCAGCTCGCGCCGGTCCGCGCCGACGCGAGCCAGTTGGAGCAGGTCATCATGAACCTGGCCGTGAACGCGCGCGACGCGATGCCGCGGGGCGGGCGCATCACCATCGAAACGGCCAACGTCCCGCTGGACGCCGAGCTCGCCCAGGCCCACCCCGACGCGCAGTCAGGCGCCTACGTGCGGCTCTCCGTCACGGACACGGGGGTCGGGATGTCGCCCGAAGTGAAGGCGCACCTGTTCGAGCCGTTCTTCACGACGAAAGAGGTGGGGAAGGGCACCGGCCTCGGGCTGGCCACGGTGTACGGCATCGTGCACCAGAGCGGCGGCTTCATCGCCGTGGACTCGGAGCCGGATCGCGGCACCCGGTTTCGCATCTACCTCCCCCGTGCCGAAGCGCCGGCGAAGGAGACCGCGCCCGCGGTCGGGGAGCCGGCGGCGGCGGGCAGCGGCACCGTACTGCTCGTCGAGGACGAGGCGGGCGTGCGCCGCCTCGCGCGCGAGGTACTCAGCCGCTACGGCTACCGGGTGCTGGAGGCGGGCGATGGGAACGAGGCGCTGCGTGTCGCGGGAGCGCACGAAGGGCCGATCGACCTGTTGCTCACCGACGTCGTCATGCCGGGGATGAGCGGCGCCGAGCTGGCCGAGCGGTTTCACGCGCTGCGCCCGGAGGCCGGGGTGCTGTACGCGTCGGGCTACGCCGACGACGCCGTGATGCGCCACGGCATCCGGGACGGGGTGCCGTTCCTGCAGAAGCCGTTCGAGCCGGACGATCTGGTGCGGCGGGTGAGAGAGCTGGTGGACAAATAGGGGTCCGGGGCCCGGGGTCCGGGGCCAGGCAGTCAAACCCCCGGGGCCCCTGATCCCCGACCCCGGGCACCTCAGGGTTTAGTCGTCCGCCAGACAAGGGGCCGGATGTTCCTCGACAGCTCCAGTCCCGCCGTCTGCGCCACCTTCAGCAGCCTCAGATAGTCATCGCGCCACTCGTCCGGAACGTTGGCGCGGAAGTAGGCGGCGGTCATCACCTCGCCCCGTGGCGCCGCGGCGGCG
>DATGDT010000162.1:0-16400 GCA_035310725.1 Gemmatimonadales bacterium | reverse complement strand
ACAGCGCCGGGCCGCTCCCCTTCGGGCGTCACGACCCGGCCACTCGAGACGACGAGGTCGGGCTTCACCCGCCGCGAATCAGGCGCGTGAGCGCCGGCTCGATTCCCATCAGCCTCGCGTACACCGCGACCTGACCGCGGTGGTACTCCTCGTGCGCGATGCCGTGGTTCCACCAGGCGAGCCGCGTGCCGGGGAGTCCATCGAACCGGGTGATCAGCTGCAGCAGCGACAGCTCGCCTGCCTTGCGGAACTGCCGTTCGCCGTCCCGGATTTGCGAGGTGAGCAGCCGAAGCAGCGCCGGTTTCGTCTTGGCGCGCCAGGCCGCCTTGGCGTATAGCCCCAACAGCTTCGGCCACGGCGCCCGGTGGAAATCCGTATCGGGCCGAGTCAGCTCCCCGGTCATCATCATCGCGACCTCGAGAATGTGCTGCACCAGCTCGGCGACGCTGCGCGACTGCGGGGTGGGGCGGAAGTCGAAGCGGTTCGCGGGAATGTTGCGCACCTCGGCGATCAATCCTTCGCGCACTCCCTGCCAGGCCTCGAGCGTTTCTTCGAGTATGGTACTGTACGGTGCCATCACGCTCCTCCCGGAGCCTCAAAGATCACCGGAGCAGCCGATACCCGATAGCCGATAGCCGATAGCCGACAGCCGTTCTACCGCCGCTCGACGATCCCCCGCGCCACGTGGTCGGCGATCGCCATGATCGTGATCATCGGATTGACGCCGCTCGAGGTGGGGAAGGCGCTGCCGTCGGCCACGTACAACCCCGATACGTCGTGGGACTCGCCGGTCTCGCCCACCACGGATTGGCGCCGGTCCGCGCCCATGGCGCAACTCGCCATCTGATGGAAGGTGATGTAGGACATGCGGCACTTGGTGTAGCCGCGGTGGTCCATGGCGTCGCCGAAGGCGGACAGCCACCCTGGCTGGGCCGTCGTCGCCCGGGCCGGTGGAGTGTGGAGCGAGAACAGCTCGGTGGCGCCGGCGGCGGCCAGGACCTGGGCCGCGCCGATGAGGCCGCGGCGCACGTTGGCGACGTCGTGGTGCGACAGCTCGTAGTGCACCCGGGGCCGCCCGTCACGGCCGACCGCCACGTGCCCGGGATCGCGGTCCCGCAGCAGGGTCCCGATGATGCTCAGGTTGGCCAATCGGCCGATGTCTTCGCGATGCTGGACGGCGCTCTCCCAGCCGAACCCGCTCGCGGGCAGTGCGAAATGGACCGGGGCGGTCTCGAACTTGACCCCGTACCCGTCGCCCGAGTCCGCGAACTGGTCCGAATAGCGCGTCTGCAGCGCCCCGGTCCACGGCTCGACGCGCCCGGGGAAGATCCCGGCGACCGCGCTGGCCGGATGCAGGCGCAGCCCCTGGCCGATCGCGGGATTGTCGATGCCGGAGCGTCGCAGCAACGCCGGCGTGTTGATCGATCCGCAGGCGGCGACGACGATGGGAGCGCGCACGGTCAGCCGATGGCGCGTGCCGTCCGGTCCGGCGACCGTGCCCTCGACGCCCGTGGCGCGGCCGGCCGCGATGAGGACGCGGTCCACGTCGCAGTGGGGCACGAGGTGAGCGCCGTGCCGCGCCGCCAGGGCGAGGTAGGTGCGGGCGGTCGAGTTCTTGGCGCCGTGGCGGCAGCCGTAGCCGCAGTACCCGCACTCCACACCCTCGCGGCAATCGGTGACGTTGCGGGGGATCAGGTCCACGTGCCAGCCGAGCGTCTTGCAGCCGCGCTCCAGCAGCTGGTCGCGCACGCCGGGCGTGGTATAGCGCGTACCGACGTCGAGCCGGATCGCGACCCGGTCGAACGAGCGCTGGAAGCGCGGGGAGGTGAAGAGCGTGAGTCCCGAGCGGCGGTCCCACTCCGCCCGCGTCGCCGGCGGGAGCGGGAAGCTCGTCGTGTAGTTGATCGCCGTCCCCCCGCCGAGGCAGCTGCCGGCCAGTATCGGAAGCGAGCCGCTCTGCGTCATGATGAGGCCGCCGTCGAGGTAGTACCGCGACAGCATGTCGCCTTCGACCTGGGTGAAGTCGCGCGAGCCCGGGTTGCCCCCTTTCTCGAGGACCACGACGGACATGCCGGCTTCGGCGAGCACGCCCGCCATCACCCCGCCACCCGCTCCCGATCCCACGACGACGGCGTCGCACTCGAGCACGGTATCGCGATCGACCGACAGGGTCGGCAGAGGGTCGAGGCACTTCGCGGGTTGGGGCAGGGGGCCGGGGTAGCCGTTCGCGTCCCAGGCCGGATGGCGGCCGTTCGCGCTCCCGGGCCAGCAATAGTGGGCCACGTGCACCAGGCGTTTGAGCGCCTGGAAGCCGGCGCGCCGCAGCGCGATGCGCGAGTGCGCGTAGCCGCGCAGCACCGCCTCGCGTGCCGGGGGCCGCATCGCGGTGAAGCGGGCGAGCCGGCCGGTGAAGAGCAGGTTCACGAAGGGGTTGTCGAGCATCCGCAGGAGCAGCCGCAGGCGATCGCGGTCACCAGGATCGGGGACCGATCCGATCAGCCGCACGGCGCGGTCCGCGCTGCCGAGCGCTCGCGCGCCGGCCGCGAAGAATCCGGCCGGATCGTCGGCGCGCGCAATCGACGGGAGCAGCGTCTCGCACACCGCATCGAGCACCGCGCGCTCCCGCGGCGAGAGGACGCCGTTCGCTTCCACCATTATGGCCCCCTGTGGCACTAAGGGGGGAATTAGTCACCGCGCACCTTGAGGCTCGATGGAATCCAGTTGAAGAGAGCTTCATGAGGACGCATCTTGGCGTCATGAAGCTCACGGGCGGAGAGATCGTGGCGCGGGCGCTGGCGGACGAGGGCATCCGCGACGCGTTCGGCATTCCGGGCACGCACAACATCGAGCTCTACGACGCGCTCGCCGCTTCCGGCGCCGTTCGCCCGGTGCTCGTGACCGACGAACAGAGCGCGTCGTTCATGGCCGATGGATACTGGCGTGCCTCGGGGCGGCTCGCGTGCGTGAACGTCGTGCCGGGCGCCGGCCTGACGCACGCCCTGTCGGGGATCGCGGAAGCGTTCCTCGACAACGTGCCGCTCCTGGTCCTGGGATGCGGCATCCGGCGCGACTTTCCGAAGGCGTACCAGCTCCACGACATCGATCAGCTCGCGGTGGCGCGGCCCGTCACCAAGGCGGCCTTTCGCGTCGAGCGTGGGGAAGATCTCTATCCCGAGATCCGTCGCGCCTGCGCGCTGGCGCGAGCCGGAGTGCCGGGCCCGGTGATGGTCGAGGTCCCAGTGAACCTGTATCTCACCCGCCACGACGTGGACCCGGAGCGCTGGGGCGCGCCGCCGACCACGGCCGCCCCGGGCCCCACTGAGGAGCAGCTCGACCGGGTGGCGGCGGCGCTGAACGATCCCGCCGCGCGCCCGCTGGTCTATGTGGGACTCGGAGCCGCCGGGGCGGGAGCCGATCTGGTGACCCTGGCCGAGCGTCTCGAGGCCCCGGTCGCCACGACGTTCCAGGGGAAGGGCGTCTTCCCCGAGTCGCACCCGCTGTTCCTGTGGAACGGTTTCGGGGCCGCGGCTGCGCCGTTCGCGCGCGCGGTGGCGGAGCGGCGCCGGGGGACCCTCGCGATCGGTTGCCGTTTCGGCGAGGTGGGCACGGGCAGCTACGGGCTCGAGCCGCCGCGTCCGCTCCTGCACGTGGACATCGACCCCGCCGTCCCGGGCCGCAACTACGAGACCGACGTCGCGGTCGCCGCCGATGCGGCGGCGTTCGTGCGCGCCCTGCTGCCGCGGCTCACCGAGCGCCCGCGGGATGAGCCGCTCCGCGCCGCCATCCGCGACGGCCACGCGTCAGTGTGGCGTGACTGGCTGGCGCACGGCGAGGCCGACCGCGTGAGCCCGCCGCGCCTCCTGCGGGCGCTCCAGGAGGCGTTCGGACCGGAGACGGTCTTCTCGACCGACAGCGGCAACGGAACATTCCTCGCGATGGAGTGCCTGCGCCTCGAGCGTCCCGGCCGGTTCCTGGCGCCGGTGGACTACTCGTGTATGGGCTATGCGGTGCCCGCCGCGCTCGGGGCCAAGCTCGCGCGGCCGGAGTGTCCCGTCGTGGCGCTCGCGGGGGACGGGGCGCTGCTCATGACGGGGCTCGAGCTGCTCACGGCCGCGCAGCTGGGGATCGCGGTGGCGGTGTTCGTGTTGCGCGACCGCGAGCTGGCGCAGATCGCGCAGTTCCAGGCGACGGCCTTGAGCCGCAAGACGGCGAGCGAGCTGCCCGACTACGACGCGGGCGCGCTGGCGCGGGCGCTGGGAGTCGAGGCGCTACCCCTGGCGCGCGACGCGGATATCGGGACTGTCCTGGAGCGGGTGCGGGAGATCCTCGCTGCGGGCAGGCCGGTACTGGTGGACGTGGCGATCGACTACTCGCGCAAGACCTTCTTCACGGCGGGGGTGGTGAAGACGAACCTGCTGCGGTTCTCCTGGCCGGAGCGCCTGCGGTTCATCGGCCGGGCCCTGAGTCGCAAGCTGCTCGGCTAGAAGAGACTCCGCACCACGAACCACACGTTCGCCGGGCGCTCGGCGAGCCGCCGCATGTACCAGGCGAACCAGTGTGAGCCGTAGCTGATCAGCACCCGCACCTTCACACCCTGGCCGGCGAGCCGGCGCTGCGCGTCGCTGCGGATGCCGTACAGCATGTGCACCTCGTAGCGTCCGTCGGCCTTTCGTGCGGCCGCCTGCTCCCGGATGCGCTCGATCAGCGGGAGGTCGTGCGTGCCGAACACCGTGGTCGCGCGGCCGGCGGCCGCGGCGTCGAGCAACGGGACGGCGAGCGTGGAGTACTGCGCATCCACGTCCGTCTTGCGCGGCAGGGCCACCGTCGCAGGTTCGTTGTAGGCGCCCTTCACGAGGCGGATCGCGGGCGACAGGGGCAGCAGCGCCGCGAGGTCTTGCGGTGTGCGCCGCAGATAGGCCTGGAGACATACCCCCACGCCGGGGCCTTCTTCCCGTACGCGGCGGTAGAGATCGAGCGTGGCGTCCACGTAGCGGGACTCCTCCATGTCGATCCACAGGAAGCATCCCTCTTTCCGGGCCTTCTCGGCGAGCGCCCGCACGTGGCGCAGGCAGGTGTCCCGGTCCACGTCGAGGCCGAGGTGCGTCAGCTTCACCGACACCTGGGCCGGTAGAAACCGGTCGCGCACCTGGTCGAACACGTTGAGGTAGTGGTCGCGCACGTCTTCGGCCTCGGCGGCGTTGCGCACCTGCTCCCCCAGCTGGGTCAGGACGGTTCCCAGCGACGCCTTGGCGAGCTCGGCGGATGCGTCGAGCGCATCCAGCAGGCTCTCGCCCGGCATGAAGCGGCGCACGGCGCGACGGGCGAACGCGCGCCGGCGGAACTGCTCGGCGAGCCACGGGCTGCGGGAGGCGCGGAGCAGGAATGAGCGGGCGATGGACATGGCGCGGACAAGATAGCCGCCGGGCTGCCGAAACGCCCGCCGGGCCCCAGCGACCCGGGGCCCGGCGAGTGACCTACTCCGTACCCGCTATGCTCAACGCTCGATGGACAGCTCGTTCACCACGCCCAGGACACCGGGCGACTGCCACGCGACGCGCTCGATCGCGGAGCGCTCGGCGAGTGACGGGACATAACCCTGCAGCACGACCACGCCGCGCACGGTTTCGACGTGCACGTGCTGCGTGTGCAGGTCGTGGCGGTGCCGCAACGCCGCCGTCACGGAGGTCTGGAGCTCGCCGGTCATCCATTTCGGGCGCACCGTGACCTGATTGTCGACGGCCCGGACGCCCATGAGCTGCGACACCGCATGCTCGGCCGCCACGCGCTGGTGATCCCAGTCGACGTCGCCACCGATCGTCACGCAGCCTTCCGCGACGGACGCCGTCACGCGGCCGTTGGGAACCAGTGTGTCCCACTCCAGCACGCGGGTGACCTCCTCCAGCAGCAGGTCGTCGTGCCGCGCGTGGCTCGGGGCCAGATTGACACACAGGTTGTTGATGACTCGCTGCACCCGCGGGACCCGGCACGCCGCCAGCTCGGCGGCCTGCTTTTCCGGGTAGGTCCGCACCGAGCCGCCCAGGGTGACGGTCCGCGCGTTGACGCCTACGGTGATGCCCGAGGGGTCGAGGCCGCTCTCCCAGCGCAGCTCTTCGTGCACGCGATCCTGGAGGGTGGAGTCCATTCCGGGATCGTCATGCTCGCTGAGCCACATCTCGATCGATGAACCGCCGCCCGCGTCTGGCATGGGTGCACCTCCTTACCTATTCAACTACGCTTCACGTGTGAACAGGGCGTGAAGCCGTCAGGAAGGAAGCTTGCTCGTCCAGAAGACACGAAGCCCCGGGCGCAGGGCCCGGGGCTCGTTCCGGCGGGAACCGCTGCCGGCTCAGCTTTCGACGATGATCAGGTACTTCGAAGTAGACCAGAACTTGGCCGGAGCCGCGATCTGCACATTCCCGTGCAGCTTGCCGTCGCCGTCGGGTGGTGTGGCGAGCGCGGTCAGGTCCTGCCGCGACGCGATCTGGTAGGTCTTGGAGGAGTCGGGCAGCGGGATCGTGGTCACTTGCCGCTTGTCGATCGCCGTGAACGCGCTGGGATCGAGCGTGCGGGCCGGCTGGATGGACTTCCCCGACTTCCACAGGATGAACAGGAAGCGGCTGCCGCCCGTCTCGTCGATGATGCCGCGGGACTTCAGCTCGTCGCGCGTCCCGATCACGTAGTAGACCGTGTTGTCACGCAACGTCAGGTCGCCCACCGTGTCCTTCAGGGCGGTGTTCACGGCCGTGAGGGCGACATTCTCGCCCTTGAGCGAGTCGATCTGCGTCGCGTACGCGACCAGCTGGGTACGCTGCGTGCTGACGACCGAATCGTAGTTGGCGATCGTGGCCGCCAGCGTGTTGCGCAGGCTGTCGGAGACCGACGTCAACCCGCGGATGCGGCGCTCGCTCGAGCGCAGGCGGGACTCCGTGTCGTTCAGCCGCGTCGCGATATAACGCACGCGCGCCACGACGCTGTCCCGGGAAGCCTGCCCGGGGGACTCGCTCGACACGTTCAGTTTGCCCTTCACCTGGACCTTGGCCAGCTCCGCGGAGACGTCGGAGATCATCCGGGCGTCCTGCGCCATCTCCTGCACCAGCCGATCCCGTTCGCTGGCTGCGTTCTGCAGCGAATCGATACGCGCCTGTAGCTGCGGCGAGGGCTTCGACTGGCACGCGAGCCCGACGGCCAGCGCGAGACCGGCGGTCGCGACGATGCGAATCCTGCTGTTCATGGGACATGTCCTCCACAGGGGCACTTCGGACGGCCGGACCGGTGACGCCCCCCGCCACCTGTCCGCGCTGCGTGTGAGCGATCTCACCAACCTAACGGTCACCCGGCGAGCGACTGCCGAGTTTCATGAGGCGCCAATATACCCGGAAAGTTCCCTAACGTTTCCTTCTTGGACACCCCGTCACTGTACATAGAACGACGTCCTTCCGATCATCCCGCTGCGCTCGAACCACAGCGTAATCGCCTGCCCTCCCGCGGCTTGGGCGAACGCGGCGCGCAGCTCCGCGGCGGACCCGATGCGCTGCCGGTTCACCTGGAACACCACATCCCCCGCCGCGAGTCCCGTCGCCCGGCGCGTATCGTCCCCCAGGTCGTAGATCAACACGCCCTGGGGCACCTGAACGCCGCGCTCCTGGCGGATCGCCGGGGTGAGCGTGACCACCTGGACGTCGCCGAGCACCGCGACCTTCTCGGCGCTGGACGTCGGCAGGTCGGCCACCACCAGCTGGATGATCCGCGGCCGCCCGCCGCAGCGGCAGGACACGGACAGCGTATCTCCCGGACCGGCGTCGAGCAATACCGCATCCCAATCGAGAAACGTGCGGAGCCGCTGCCCGCGCGCGCCGAGCAGCACGTCGCCGGCCGAAATCCCCGCCCGGGCGGCGGGCCCGCCCGGCGCCACCGTGGTGATCTGTAACCCGCCCGCCTGCTTCCATCCGCGCAGTTCGCTGGACCCCGAAACGTCCAGCCCGACCCAGGCGCGCCGTACCCGGCCGTAGCGCCGCAGCTCCGTGGCCACGCGGATCGCCCGCTCGATGGGTATCGCGAATCCGATCCCCACCGAGCCGCCGGTGTTGGAGAAGATGTTGCTGTTGACGCCAACCACCTCGCCCACCGCGTTCACGAGCGGCCCCCCGGAGTTGCCGGGATTGATGGAGGCGTCGGTCTGGATCATCCCGACGTACACCCCCGCCTGGTCCTGGGACGGGAGCAGGTTACGTCCCACCGCGCTCACCACCCCGGCCGTGACCGACGGCTCGGCGTTGCCGAGCAGATACGCGTACGGGTTGCCGATCGCCACCACCCACTCGCCGATCATCAGGTTCTCGCTCGAGCCGATGGGCACCGTCGCCAGACCGGTCGCGTCCACCTTCAGCACGGCGATGTCGGTCTGCGGGTCCTCGCCAAGCACGCGCGCGGGGTAGTCACGGCCGTCGCGCGTCGTCACGACGATCTGCTGCGCGCCCGCGGTGACGTGCTGGTTCGTGATGATGACGCCGTCCGCACCGATGACGAACCCCGAGCCGTAGCCCTGCACCTCGCGGTCCTGGGGCATGAAGAAGAAGGCGAACGGGTCCTGTGGCTGGGATCGCTCCCGCTTCAGCACGCTCACGCTCACCACGCCCGGCGCGGCCCGGGCCGCCGCGGTGACGATGGCCGTGCGTCGCGAAGCATCGAGTTCGGTCGATCTCCGCGCCTGTGACGCGAGGCCGGCGGGGAGGATCGCCAGGACGAGGAGCGCGGGGAGCGTGGAGGCCTTCATGGCATGACCGTCCAACCTAAGGAGACCCGTGTGAATCATGGATGAAACCAGCCGAATGATGCCCGAAGGGCCCGGGCCGTCGCGCGCTCACCGTCCGATGCGGAACGGGGCGAGGTCGACGCCCGGGGGCCGATCCTGCAGGAGAGCCGCCAGGATCTCCCCCACCGCGCTCGCGAACTTGAATCCGAAGCCCGAGCAGGGGCTGGCGACGACCACCGCGGGGTGCGCCGGATGGCGGTCGATCACGAAGTGGCCGTCCGGCGAGTTCGTGTAGAGGCACACGGCGGCGCGGCGGTGGTCGCCGCCCAGGGCCGGCGCGTACCGTTCGAGCAGCGCACGGACTCGGCCGATCTCCTCTGTTGACACGTGACGATCGACCGTGGCCGGTGTCGTGGCTGCGCCGGAGTGGTGCACCGCGACTTTGATGTCGCCGCCCGCGGGGGGGAGGGCGTAGAACACCCCCTCCGGGACCTGGCGTATGAAGATCGGGAGTCGTGCGGCATCCGCCGTCGCCGGCGTGAACCAGTGTTGCACCTGTCGTTCGACGCTGAGTGGTCCCCCGGCGCCGCCGAGCAATTCCGGCATCCAGGGTCCGGCGGCGAGGAGCAGCCGGCGCGCCCGGTAGCGATCGCGGGCAGTGGCGACCATGACGCCGTCCCCGTCAGGCTCCCAGCGCTCGATCGCCTCCTCGAATCGGAGCGTGACCCCCCGTTCGCCCGCCAGGCGGAGACTCTCCGCTACGCAGCGTTCGGGGTCGAGCCAACCGCCGCCCGGCTCGAACACGCCGACCGCGTCATCGAGGCGTTGCAGGGCGGGGAAGCGGTAGGCAATGTCGCCGGCCTCGAGCAGCTCGTGCGGGATACCGTGCTCCCGGGCACTCGCCAGTGTCCCGGCGATGAGTGGACTCTCGGCCGATCCGACGAAGAGCACGCCGGTGACGTGCAGCAGCGCCTCCCCCGAGTCGCGCTCGAGGCGGCGCCAGCTCTCGTAGGCCAGGCGCGCGAGGGGGACGTAGCGCGGGTGCTCGAACGCGGTCTCGCGGATGACGCGTGACCCGCCGTGACTCGACCCCAGGGCGTGCGGCGGGCGGTAGCGGTCGAGCCCCAGCACGCGCAGTCCGCGGCCGGCGAGGTGGTAGGCGGCGGCGCTGCCGACGGCGCCCAGCCCGGCGATGACGATGTCATATGACACGCCGTGAACTTAGCTTCCCCGGGACAGTCGAATGCCAGAACCCGCACTCGCATCCGTCACCTCCGCGGACTCCCCGCCCTCCCCGCAGCAGCAGCGGGCGATCGAGGCGCCGCTCGGGCCGGTCCTGGTGCTCGCCGGCCCCGGGGCCGGGAAGACCTTCTGCCTGGTCGAACGGGTCCGGCATCTCATCGAAGCGCACGGCGCCCGTCCCTCGCGGATCTGCGCCGTCACGTTCACCAACAAGGCCGCCGAGGAGGTGGTGCGCCGGCTGCATCGCGAGCTCGGTGCGGCGGCGTTCGACGTCACGCGCGGCACCCTGCACTCGCTGTGCGCCGGCATGCTGCGCGAGCACGCCGAGCTGGTCGGCCTGCGCCGCGGATTCGGCATCGCCGACGAGGACTACCAGCAGACGCTGCTGCGCCGGCTCGGGGTTCGGCCCCGCAAGCGCCGCGCGTGGATGCTGGGACTGTTCTCGCGCAAGCGGCTCCAGGACTACCGGCTCGAGCCGGATGTGGACGCCGTGTTCGACCGGTACGTCGCGGCGCTGCGCGAGCGGAACATGGCAGACTTCGACGATCTGCTGGTACTCGTCGCGGATCTGTTCGAGCGCCATCCGGAGGTGGCCGCCGCCCAGGCCGCGCGCTGGGATCACCTGCTCGTGGACGAATTCCAGGATCTCAGCCCGGTCCAGTACGGCATCGTCACCCGCCTGGCCGAGCCGCACCACAGCCTGTTCGCCGTGGGCGATGACGAGCAGTCGATCTTCTCCTGGACGGGTGCCGATCCGGAGGTGATCCGCCGCTTCCGCACGGACTACGGCGTCGAGCCGATCGTGCTGGACCAGAACCGCCGCTCGGCGCGGGCCATCTTCGCCGTGGCTCGTCGCCTGGTGGAGCGCAATCCCCGGTTGTTCGACAAGCGTCTCGAGGCGTTGCGCGAGTCTCCCTTCGCCGTGGAGGTGCAGCGGTTCCCGGACGAGTCGGCCGAGGCCGGGTGGATCCTCTCCGATATCGCGCGCGACCGTGCGGCCCACGGCTTCGCCTGGGGCGAGGTCGCCGTGTTGTACCGCCGGCACGACATCGGCCGAGAGCTCGAGCGGCGCTTTCTCCAGGCGGGCGTCCCCTGCCGCATGGCCCGGGGCCGCGCCATCAGCGACGACCCCGTGATCGGCCAGGTGACGGCGTCGTTGCGGGTGATCGCCGATCCGGAAGACCCGGTGGCCCTGGAGGCGCTGGCTGCCCACGTGCTGCCCGATGCATTGCTCGAGCGCGTACGGACGGCGTCACGGCGCGGCGAACCGTTCCTCGACGCGGTGCGGCGCGTGGCGCGCGATGCGCACGGCGACCAGGATGGCCGCTGGCTGTGGCGCTTCGTCTATCAGGTCGAGAACCTGCGCGCGCTGGTTCAGGGACAGGACAGCCTGGGCGGGCTCGTGACCGAGCTGCTGGGCGAACGCATGGGGAAGTACCGCAATCCGCTCGAAGAGCATCTGGGCGAGCTGGTCGATCCCGCTGTGTACCCCGGCGCTCAGGAGATCGCGGACGCGCTGCGCGCCGCACGGGAATCGGGGGGGACGGTATGGGTCGCTTCATGGCGCGGGTTGGAGATCGGAATCCGCGGACTCCTCGTCGGCTCCGAAGCCGTGCACGCGGTCCGCGTGCTCGGCGAGGGCGACAAGCCGGCTGCGCGAGACCTGGTGTTGCGTCCTGACGATGCCGACCCCGGGGAGCTCGTGGTGCGGGTGTTCAAGGCGCTGCAGCTCGACCACGTGCGCGAGCCGGGTGGGGGGGAGCCGTTTTCCGCCTACGTCACCTTCGATCTCGAGACCACGGGAACCGACGTCCAGACCTGCGAGATCGTGGAGATCGGCGCCGCGCTGGTGGAGCAGGGCCGGGTCGTCGACACGTTTCACTCACTGGTCCGTCCCGATGGTCCCGTCCCCGCGTCGGCCACCGAGGTGCACGGCTATACCGACGCCGACCTGGCCGCGGCGCCACACTTCGCGGAGGTGTGGCCCCGATTCCGGGCGTTCATCGGCAGCCGCGTGCTGGTGGCGCACAATGGGCAGCGATTCGACGTTCCGGTGCTGCGTCGCCTGGCTGGGGCCACAGATCTCGTCTTCTTCGACACACTGCCGCTGGCGCGCGCGCTCTCCGACCAGAGCGCGAAGCTCGAGGCGCTGGCCGAGCGCTTCGGCGTCCCGCTCGAGCGGGCGCACCACGCGCAGGACGATGCCGTGGCGTTGGCGGGGGTGCTCTCCGGCCTGTGGCGGGAGAAGCAGCGGCGTGCCCGGACCACGGCGCTGGTCAACCTGCTCGACCAGCTCGGGCTCTCGCTCGCGCTGGCCGATGACCCGAGGACCGATCCGGAGCGCCGCGCCCTGGCCGACGTCGCCTACGTGTACGCCCTGGGCCGCTACTCGAGCTGCCTCGACGAGTACGAGCGGGAGCGTGACGGTCGCGCCGACGCGCCGGCACGGGAAGTCCTGATCGAGCGGCTGGGCGGGCTGCGGCTGCTGGAGCGTCTGCGGGCCGAGCGCTCGGCCGCGGAGCGGTATCCCTCTGCGGTCGCCCGGCTGGAGGCGTTGGTGGAGGCCAGCGCGGCGGACACGCTGACGGCGGGCATCCGTCGCCTGCTCGAGCGGGTGGCGCTCTCCACGTCCGACGGCATCGATGTGGACCCCGACCGCGTGAACCTGCTGACGCTGCACTCGACCAAGGGGCTCGAGTTCTCGCGGGTCTACATCGTCGGCGTGGAGGACGAGCAGCTGCCGGGCGGCCGCGAGCTCGATCGTGCGGCGACACGGGATATCGAGGAAGCGCGGCGCGTGCTGTACGTGGGGATGACGCGCGCGATGGACCGGCTGGTGCTCACCCGGGCCGAAACCCGCTTCGGCAAGCCGGGGCGGGGGAGCCTGTTCCTCGAGGAAATGGGCTTCGGCGTCTAGCGGCGCAGCTCCTCGTGACGGTAGCAGGTCACGAGGTGGTCGTTCACCATTCCAACCGCCTGCATGAACGCGTAGCAGATTGTGGGACCCACGAACCGGAATCCCCGTTCCACCAGCGCCTTGCTCATCCGTTCCGACTCCGGGCTCATGGCCGGGATCTGCCGAATCGAGCGCCAGCGGTTCTGCTTCGGTTCCCCGTCTACGAAGCTCCACAGGAAGGGCCCGAACCGCTGGCCGGCCTCGCGCATCTCGAGGAAGGCGCGTGCGTTGCCGATCGCGGCATCGATCTTCTGGCGGTTGCGCACGATCCCGGGGTCGGCCAGCAGGCGTCGCCGGCGTACCGCCGTATAGCGCGCCATCCGCTCGGGGTCGAAACGGTCGAACGCCTCGAGGAAGGCGTCGCGCTTGCGCAGGATGATCGCCCAGGAGAGTCCCGCCTGGAATCCGTCCAGCACGAGCTTGGCGAAGAGCGACTTGTCGCCGCGCACCGGCACGCCCCATTCCCGGTCGTGATAGGCGAGCATCGCCGGGTTGTCGCCAGTCCCCGGCCAGGCGCAGCGCGGCTTGTCGTCAGGATCTCGTCTGCCCACGGTCACTCCCCCCGATCTCGGACCTTGGGAAGGTAGATTGTCGCGATGCCGATTGCATTGCTCGCGTTCTCCGGACTCTCCGACTCGCTGCAGCAGCACCCCCTCGCAGCCGTCGGACTCCTGTTCGCGGCCGGCCTCGTCACCAGTCTCTCTCCCTGCATCTGGCCGATGATTCCGATCACGATCGGCCTGCTCGGCGGCACGGCACGCAGCGACGCCCCGCGATCGCGGGTCGTGGGGCTGACGCTGACCTACATCCTGGGGCTGGCCCTGTTCTACTCCCTGCTGGGCCTGGTGGCCGGGCTCACGGGGACCCTGTTCGGCACCGTGTCGTCCAACCCGTGGGTTCGCCTCGCGGTCGGCAACCTGCTCATCGTGTTCGCCCTGGCGATGCTCGACGTCATTCCGCTGCGGGCCCCACAGCGGCTCACGGCGTGGGCGGGTAATCTGGGGGCCGGCTCGTATCCCGCGGTGTTCCTGCTCGGCGCCACCTCCGGCATCGTGGCGGCCCCGTGCGGAGCCCCCGCGTTCGGCGCCGTCCTGACCTGGGTGGCGACCACGAGGAGCGGAGTCCTGGGCTTCTTCTATTTGTTCGTCTTTTCCCTCGGCATGACGGCGGTGCTGGCGGTGGTGGGGGTGTTCTCGGGGACGCTCGCGGCGCTGCCCAAGCCCGGTCCCTGGATGGTGTGGATCAAACGAGCGGCGGCGGTGGTTCTACTGCTGGTGGCCGAGTACTACTTCATTCAGCTGGGGAAGACGCTGTGACAACGGTCGACGGTAGACGGTATGCGGTGTTCGCGGCGCTCGTGCTGGGCCTCGGTGTCGCGACGCGGGCGGCGGCGCAGGACGGAGGGGATTTGGGGATCGCGATCGGCGCGAAACCCCCGGCGGTTACCATCGAAGACCTCGACGGTCGTCCCGTGGACCTCGGGCAGGTGATGGGGAAGAAGCCCGTGCTGCTGGAGTTCTGGGCCACCTGGTGCCCGCTGTGCGAGGCGTTGCTCCCCAGGCTCGAGGCGGCCCACAGCCGGTACGGCAGCCAGGTGGACTTCGTCGCCATCGCGGTGGCGGTCAATCAGAATCAGTCCAGCGTGAAGCGCCACCTCGCCCTGCACCCGATCCCATTCCGCTTTCTCTGGGATACGAACGGCAACGCCGTGCGCGCGTTCCAGGCTCCATCCACGAGCTACGTCGTCGTACTGGATGCGAGCGGCAAGGTGGCGTATACGGGGTCGGGAGACGAACAGGATATCGATGCGGCGGTGCGCCGTGTCGTGAAATAGACGGAGCAGGGAGCACGGAGCAGTCTGTTCCGTGCCGCCTGCTCCGTGCCGCCTGCTCCGTGCTCCCCGCCTCAGTTCTTCGCCATCACACTGTCGATCGCCGCGCTCAGTTCCGTATAGGCCGTCGGATCGATCTCCCGGAACGGCGTCGCCCGCCAGGCGATCTTGCCATCCGGTCCGACGATGAACAGCGTGCGGTTGTCGAGCTTGTACTTGCTCAGGTAGGCCCCGTAGGCCTTTCCAATGGCCGAGCCGGTGTCGCTCGCGAACAGGAACGGGAACTCGGCGTCCCGCGCCCAGGACTGCTGCGCCGTATCGACGTCGGCGCTGATCGCGATGAGCACCACGTTCTTGCCACCCTTGAACAGCTGCGCGTACTGATCACGGTACGCGTTCATTTGGATCGTTCACCCACGCGTTCGCGCCTTGAAGAAGAAGGCGAGCACGACCGTCTTCCCCTTGAAGTCGCTGAGGTGGACGGGCTCCTTGAGGAGCCCGAATCGCGTGGAGCCCGGCAGCGTGAAGTCGGGCGCGATAGCGCCGACCTCGAGCGGCTTGGGATCCTCGCTCGCCGCGGGCTGCTGGGCAGCCAGGGACACGGCCAGGGGGAGAGTGAGGGCGGCCAACGCCAACGCGCGCATCGCACGGACCTCGAATGAATGGTTTTGGCAATATACTTGCTTCATGCGCCTCCACGTCGGTACGTCCGGCTACAACTTCCCCGAATGGAAGGGGACCTTCTATCCGGCGAAGATCAAGCCGCCGGAGATGCTCCCCTACTACGCTGGTCGGCTTTCGACCGTTGAGATCAACTACACCTTCTACCGGATGCCGAACGCCAAGACCGTAGCGGGGTGGAATGCCGCGGTCCCCGACGGGTTCACCTTTGTGCTCAAGGCGCCGCAGCGCATCACCCATATCGCCCGTCTGAGGGACGTGGACGATCCGCTGCGCTACTTCACCGAAACGATACGGCCCCTGGGGGCGAAGCTCGGTCCGGTTCTCGTCCAGTTGCCGCCGAACTTCAAGCAGGATCTGGCCCGGCTGAAGGACTTTCTCACTCTCTTCCCGGCGGACCTGCGCAGCGCGTTCGAGTTCCGGCACGCGTCCTGGTTCGCCGACGACACCTACGAGGCGCTGCGCAGAGCCAACGCGGCGTTGTGCGTCGCCGACACCGAGGCCGGGCACACGCCGCTCGTGGCCACGGCGGACTTCGGGTATTTCCGGCTGCGCGACGAGGGCTATAAGAAGAAGGACCTCGAGACGTGGGCCGGCACCGTGAAGGAGCTGGGAAAGCCGTGGACCGAGGCGTTCGTGTTCTTCAAGCACGAAGAGTCGGGGGAAGGACCGAAGCTGGCGGAGAAGTTCGTCGGGTTGTTCTGATCCCTCCTGCGTCGATTCGGTTGTCGATCCCGCGCCGGCCGGCGTTACCCTGGCGCGGTGATCCCTTGCCTTTCGAGCGCCGAGCCGAGCACTATATGGGCATGCCGCAGGCAACGCAGCAGTGGACCGCCGAGATGGTGCGGGCGCTCCCCGAGGACGGGAAGCGCTACGAGTGCATCGACGGGGAGCTGTTCGTGACCCCGGCGCCGCGGCTGCTGCACCAGCGGGCGCTC
>DATGDT010000161.1:0-14037 GCA_035310725.1 Gemmatimonadales bacterium | reverse complement strand
GTAGATCTCGCGCTCCACCGCCTGCAGATGCGCCTTGAGGGAGTCGGCCTGCGCCCGGATCGGCGCGGCACCCGCCTGCCCCTTCACCCGCGTCGTCACGCCCTCGACCTGCTGCACCAGATCGCGGATCTGCTTGACGGCGTCGTTGGCCGCCGACACCCGGTCTCTGATCCGGACGAGGAAATCGAACTGCTTCTGCAGGTCGGCGACCGGCACCGTGACGCGCGGGTCCTCCCGCATCTGGAACGTACGGCTGGCGTTCCAGGAGCCGGCCGCGAGCCGGACGGTGTAGGTCCCCGGAACCGCCACCGGCCCACGCGTGTCGCCCGCCCACAGGACCATCCCCCGGAAGCGATGCGCCCCAGGATACCGGAGATCCCACACGAACCGGTTCAGTCCCGCCGTGACCCGCAGGGTGTCGCCCTCGGGCGCCGGCTTGCTTGAGAAGCGCCGCACCACGGAGTCGCGCGCGTCGCGGATCTCGAGCGTCACGGGCGTGGCGCTGTCGGGCGCCTGCCGGAAATAGAAATCGATGCGCGCGCCCGCCGCGGGGTTTCTCCCTACGCCGCGGGGCGCCCCGAAGCCACCGCCCCCCGGGCCGCGCTGCGCCTCGCCCGGCGTGAACAGCCAGCGCTCGGCCGAGACCACCTCGGGCGTGATCTGCCGCAGCGGCGAGAGGTCGTCCAGGATCCAGAACGAGCGCCCGTGGGTCGCGGCGATGAGATCGCCGTCCTTGATCGTCAGATCGTGCACCGGCACGACCGGGAGGTTCTGCCGCAGCGACTGCCAGCTCGCGCCGTCGTCGAAGGAGACGTAGGGTCCGAACTCGGTCCCGGCGTACAGCAGGCCCTGCCGCTCGGGGTCCGCGCGCACGACGCGCACGAACCGGCCGGCGGGAATGCCGTTCGTGATGCGGCGCCAGGTCTTGCCGTAGTCGTGCGTCACGTACGCGTACGGCGCGAAATCGTCGAGCTTGTAGCGCGTCGCGGCGACGTAGGCCGTGGCGGCGTCGAGCGGCGAGGCGTCCACCATGCTGACCTGCGTCCCGGCGGTGATCTCCTTCGGCGTCACGTCCTGCCACGTCTTGCCGCCGTCGCGCGTGAGCTGCACCAGCCCGTCGTCCGTGCCCACCCAGATGAGCGCCGAATCCTTGGGCGACGGCGCGATACTGAACACCGTGCCGTAGTACTCGACGCTCGTGTTGTCCTTGGTGATGGGGCCGCCCGAGGACTGCTGCCGCGATTTGTCGTTGCGGGTGAGGTCGGGGCTGATCGTTTCCCAATGCTGCCCCTCGTCGGTGGACTTGAGCACGACCTGGGATCCGACGTAGAGCACGTTCGGGTTGGTGGGCGCGAGCACGATCGGGAAGGTCCACTGGAACCGGTGCTTCAGATCGGCCGCCGCCCATCCCATCGGGTTGTCGGGCCATGCGTTGACGTTGCGCTCCTGGCCGGTGCGCACGTCGAGGCGGCTGAGGTAGCCGCCGTAGCTGCCGGCGAACACGACGTCCGGGTCGTCGGCGCGGGCGGCGATCCAGCCGCTCTCTCCCCCGCCCACGTCGTACCAGTCCTTCTCGCCGATCACCCCGCCGTCGGTCCGGCTGGCGATGCACACCGTGCTGTTGTCCTGCTGGGCGCCGCAGACCTTGTACGGGCGGTGCGTCGTGGCGATCACATGGTAGAACTGCGCGGTGGGCTGGTTGGCTTCCGTGCTCCAGCTGGCGCCGCCGTCCAGGCTCACGGTGGCCCCGCCGTCGTTGCCGTTCACCATCCGGTTGGCGTCGTGCGGATCGATCCACAGGGCGTGATGATCGCCGTGTGAGCCGCGGATCGGCCGGAACTCCCTGCCGCCGTCCACGGACTTGAGCAGGGAGGTATTGAGCACGTACACCGCGTCGGCGTTCGCCGGATCGGCGTACACGTTGCTGAAGTACCAGGCGCGCTGTCGCAGATCGTGATCGTCGCTGGTGCGCGTCCAGGTGACGCCGGCGTCGTCGGACCGGTACAGCCCTCCATCACCGGCCTCGACCAGGGCCCAGACCCGTTCCGGCCGGATGGGCGACACCGCTACGCCGATGCGTCCGATCACGCCGCCGGGCAGCCCCTTGTTGCGCGTGAGATCGGTCCACGTGTCGCCGCCGTCGGTGGACTTGAACAGGCCGCTCCAGCGGCCGCCGCTCGTGAACCCCCACGGCGTGCGCTGCGCCTGCCACAACGCGGCGTACAGGACGCGCGGGTTGGAGGGATCGAGCACCACATCCACCGCGCCCGCGCTGTCCGACTTGAAGAGGATCTTCTGCCACGTCCTGCCGCCGTCGCTCGAGCGGAATACGCCGCGGGTCGGATTCGGCCCGAATGCGTGGCCCAGCACGGCGACGTACACCCGGTCGGGATCGCGCGGGTCCACCATGATGCGGGCGGTCTGGCCGGCGTCGGTGAGCCCGATGCGCGACCAGGTCTTCCCCGCGTCGGTGGAGCGGTACATCCCGTCGCCGGGCGAGACGTTGCCGCGCACCGTGGACTCGCCGGTCCCGACGTAGATGACGTTCGGGTCGGACGGCGCCACTGCGATGGCGCCGATCGAGCCCGATCCCAGCGCCGAATCGGCGATCGGCTCCCAGCTGAGCCCGGCATTGGCCGTCTTCCAGACGCCGCCGCCCGTGGCGCCCATGTAGAACACCAGTGGGTGCACCGGGTCGCCGGTCACGGCGGCCACCCGGCCGCCGCGGAAGGGGCCGATCTCGCGCCAGCGCAGCCCCGAATAGAGGGCGGTGTCGAGTCGTGTGGGAGTCTGGGCGGCGGCGGACGAGCAGAGGATGGCGGCGAGCAGGAGCGACGACCTCATTGGGCCTCCGTGCGGGGAATCATGAAGACGGGGCGCAATGATATCACGCAGCAGGTGAGAGCGCTTGCGCAGCGCTTGACCCATGCTTGACGGTGGACCGCTATCCTCCTCCCGTGCTTCGACACGCGAGCTGCGGACGTCGAACACCATGGTGGATTGCGAAGGCACGGAAGCTCGAACCGCGCGCCCGGGCTCACAGTCCCCATTCCTACCTGGGCGCCCCGGAGGAAGATCTCCGGGGCGCACTGCCGCCGTGCCCTGACCTGCCGCTCGATGCCCCGTCTTCAACAAGAGCTCACGGCGCGTTCATGCGCCCACCGACGCGAATGACCGGTGGTTGACCGCTTCGCGGCACACTGAATCCCGCATTCTCGCCGGGAGGAACCGACCTATGAACTCCTGAGACGCTGACCCAGCAGATACTCGGGGCGCCGCGCCGCCCCGCTGCCGAGAACCGCATCCCTCCTCCACGGTCCATCGACGCCGGGACCCGCGCTGCCAACGCCGTTCCACTGTCCAGCGTTGGAGGCCGTCATGCGAAAGCTCGCGCTTACTCTCATCCCGCTGCTGCTCCTCGCCTGTAACCAGGAGGCGACCGCGCCCGCCTCGGGCCCAGCCCCGAGCTTCAGCGCCACGTCCGAGTGGCAGGAGGTTGTTCTTTCACTGGACTGGGTGCTCTACAATCAGTGCCTTGACGAGGACCTGCACGGGACCGGGACCTCATTCATATCAGTCCATGCAGTGACGACGGCAACGGAAACCCGGAGCAACAGCCACGCGCGACCGGCGGACGATTGGCAATTGGAGGGCTTGACGACGCATCAGATCTGGCTGCAGGTGCCCGGAGGCCACAATGAAGCCGTCCAGACGGCGTCCGGGGACTTCCTGATTGTAGAGGAACGGTTCGTGTTCCAGAATCAGACTACGGGCGTGGTGCTCGACTGGCCAGCGAGGATCACGTTCGTAACCAGCGCCGATGGCGAGGTGAAGGTGGACCGGTTCGTGTTTGACCCTTGTACACTCAGACACTGACGCCAGAGCGAAACAGACTACGCCCCGCCCGGCCCGTGCCGGGCGGTGGCGCTCCCCGCTATTTCTCCACCGTTGACGCCACGGCCTGCCGAACGGATCTTGTGCTCCGAATGGAGAACGCTCTTCGCCGCCGGCTGATCGAGGCGCTCACCGCCCGCAGCTGGGAGTCCGCGGACGCCGAACGGGCGGCGACCCGCATCGCAGCGACGTACGAGCGCGAAGCAGACGAGTGGAAGGTCCTGTTGTGGCAGGTCGCCGGCGGCGAGGGAAACGTGTTTCTGGTCGCGCGCCGGGTGAATGGACCGTCGGTCTTCGATTCTCCGGTGGAAGTCCGGGCGCGCGACGTCGCCAGTGCGCTGAACGAGATCGAGGCAGACGCTGCGACATAACGCGCCCCTCCTGTAGCGTAACCGCGACACGGGGTCACGGTCGAAGACACCCTCGCGGCTCCCGGCTGGGACGCACCGAGAGAATGGCTGTGCAGATGCTGCTAGGCATCCCGAAGACTTCCCGCTCCCGCCTCGATCACTCCACCGCAGTGATCCCTGTCCCGGGGCGACGGTGATGGCTCAGGCACGAAGTGTGCATTCGCACCTGTCTGGCGACGCTGGGAATGCAGCGGCGACGCGGATTGCCCGGAATCCGTGATCCTCAACCGTGTGGGAAGTCGTGCCGCAATGAGGAACGAGCGCGGGTTCACCATCATCGAGATCACCGTCGCCATCGTCGTGCTGACGGTGGGGCTGCTCGGGCTCGTGACCACGGCGGCACTGGTGACGCGGATGATGGGTCGCGGCCAGCGGACGGCGATGTCCGCGACCTTCGCGCAGAGCCGGCTCGAGCGCCTCCGGTCATCCGCGTGCATTCCCGCCCAGCGCGTGGAGGGCAGCGACACGCTGTTCCGCGGCTCGAATTGGGTGGCCATCAACCGCTGGGCCTTTTCCGCCAACCCCTCCAGCCCGACCACATTCCGCGTCCGCGTCGTCACGGTGTCCAAGACAATCAAGGGCGCCGTCCGCGCGGACACCTCGGAGAGCTCGATCCCGTGCCGCTGAGTCCTCCCCGGCCGAGCCAGGCGCGTCGCGGCATGACGCTGATCGAGATTCTCATCGCGCTGGTAATGCTGGGCGTGGTATCGGCCGCGCTCTATCGCGTGCTCCTGAACAACCAACGTATCTACCAGACACAGACGCAGCACATCGATCTCCAGCAGAACATCCGCGCCGCCGCCACGCTGCTGCCCGCGGAGCTGCGGGAGATCGACGCCACCGACGGTGACATCGAGGCAATGTCGCCCACCGCGATCACCATCCGGGCGATGCGCTGGATGGGCTTCCTCTGCGCGCCACCCCTCCTGGGGGGGGCGGTCGTCGGCAGCAGCATGACCGTGCGGGCGCAGCCGTTCTACGGCACGCCGCAGATCAACACCGGCAGAGATTCGATGTTCGTGTATTACGATGGGGACCAGGAGACGCGCGACGACGACGACTGGGCGTTGGCGCAGCCCACCAGCGTGGGCAATGCCGCGTGCCCGGACGGCCAGCCGGGGCTCGACATCGCCGTGAGCTGGCAGATCGCGCCTCCCAACGTGGCCGGAGGGATCCCGCCCGGGGCGCCGGTGCGCGGGTTCACAACGATGACCTATCGGCTCTACCAGCCGCCGGGCGGCGAACTCTGGTACGTGGGGATGGAACCCGCCGGCGGGACGATCGAGCCGGTCATCGGGCCGGTGATCGAAGGCGGCCTCAGCTTCGCGTATTTCGATTCCACCGGTGTCGTGACGACTGTCCCCACGCGCGTGGCGCGCATCGACGTCGTGGTCCGCGGGCGCACGCTCCAGGCGGTGCAGAACGCCGCGGGAGCCGGCAAGACCGTGGCCGTGGACAGCGTGCTGGCCAGCGTGGCGTTGCGCAACAACCGGCGCTATTGACCGCCGGCCAACGGAAGGCCGAGGAGGGGCGATGAAACGGGTATGGCAGGACGAGCGCGGCATCGCCCTGGCGATCGCGATCTTCGCACTGGTCGTGGTTGGGGCACTGGTCGCCGGAGCGTTCTTCGCCGGCACCCAGGAGCAACGCGTCGGCGTGAACTCCAGACGCGTGCAACAGTCCTTCGGCGTCGCGGAGGTGGGAGCCGCCGAACGTCTCGCCACCTGGCGCCCTGAGTCCCTCAACGGGCGGGGCGTCTACCCTACCGATTCCGTGTCGATCGCCCTGACCCGGGCCCCGTTCGGCACCGGCTCCTACGGCGGCGTCGTGTACAAGCTGTACAACAGCATGTTCCTGATCGACATCAACGGCGCCGATTGGGCGAGCCGGGCCGGCCGCACGCAGGGGGGCACCGGCGCGCGGCAGCGGGTCGGCCTGCTGACGCGGCTCGACCCCGTCCAGTTGGACATCCAGGCATCGCTCACGACGCAGGGGACCGTGATCCTGAAGGGCACGGCGGCGGTGAACGGCAACGACCAGTACCCCACCGGGTGGCTCGATTGCGGCCCGCTGGAGGACGCGTTGGCCGGTATTCGGGCACAGCCGGGAGCAAAGATCGACACGGCTGGGGGCGCGAGCGTGTCCGGCAGCCCCCTGGTGCTGCGTGACGCGACCCTGGCCGACTCGACCTTCACCAATTTCTCGGGCGTCACGTACGCCGAGCTCGCGGCCGGGGCGACGGTGACGCTCCCCGGCGGCGTCTACAAGACGACGCCCACATTCGTCGGTGGCAAGTGCAACACGGCTGATCCCACGAATTGGGGCGACGGCCAGAACCCGAGCTCGGCCTGCGGGTCGTACTTCCCGATCGTCCACATCACCGGGTCCGCGACCCTGAACGGTTCTCAGGGTCAGGGGCTCCTGCTGGTGGACGGAGACCTGACGGTGGACGGTGGCTACGAGTGGTTCGGCATCACGATCGTCCAGGGCAGCTTCGAGACGGCCGGTGGCGGCAAATCGCCGGCGCATTTCTGGGGCGCGACGCTGGCTCGCAATGCCGATCTCGACGTGCAGGACATGGCCGGTCACGCCACCGTGAACTACTCGAGCTGCGGAGTTCGCAAGGCCCTGCAGGCGACGAGCCGCCCGACCATGCTCCGCTCGCGCGGGTGGGTACAGCTGTACTGAGTGGAGGCGCGCCGTGACGATTGGCGCAACCCGTTGCGGCCTTGGATGCCCGAGGAGGGAGTCGAACCCTCACGGGGTTGCCCCCGGGGGATTTTGAGTCCCCTGCGTCTGCCATTCCGCCACCCGGGCCGCGACGGAATATAGACGCTGAACGGGCTAGTGCCGCCCCTCGCCCTGCCTCGCGTCCGCAACCACGACCCGGTCCCCGCCCGCCTGCTTCGCCTGTGCCAGCCGCTCTTCGGCCTGCGCGCAGACCTCTCGGCCATCCTGCCCGTCCTGCGGCAGGGACGCGATCCCGATGCTGACCGTCAGCGGCTCGGGCCGGCTCATCCGCGACGGGTGCGACGGCGCCGTGGCCACCGCGCGGCGGATATCCTCGGCCAGCTCCGCGACGCCGTCCGATCGAGGCTCGGCGATCATCACGGCGAACTCGTCGCCGCCGTAGCGCGCCACGAGACCACGGCGCTGGGTCACCTGCCGGATCGCCGCCGCCACCAGCCGCAGCGTGCGATCGCCGGCGGCCTGGCCATACATCCCGTTGAACGCCTCGAACCGGTCCACATCCACCAGCAGGACGGCGATCGATCCACCACCGCGCCGCACGCGGGAAGCCTCGGTCGCCAGCAGGTCCTCGAACACACTGCGATTGATGACGTCGGTCAGCCTGTCACGCGCCGAGAGCCACTGCAGCCGCCGCGTACGCAGCACGATGCTCGTGCTCACGATCCCCGCGATGGCCAGCAGCATGAGGCGCGAGATCTGGTCGCTCCACTCGAATTGTCCGTACACGAGCGCGTCGGCGGCCGTCGGCACGAGCGGCCGGGACGCCACGGTGTAGGCGACGACGGCGAGGTACTCCCCCATCGCGACGACCCCGGTGACCGCGCAGATCCGCGGATCGAACCGCAGCGCGGACGCCCCGATCGCCAGGAGATAGATCGGGTACACGATCCGACTGTTGAGCGTGGTGAACGGCTGATCGATGAAGAGAAAACTCACGAGGGCGAGACTCACGAGCGTGACGTCGAGCACGCCCGTGGTGAAACCGATCCACGGCCGGTAGAGCCGCTGGCGTCCCAGCCGATAGGCGAACAGGGCGAGCAGGAGCGCGACCCCGGCGAAGATGAGACCGACCTGCACCTCGCGCGCCGCGGGCCGCAGCAACCGGTCCACCACCGGGATGAGAAACACGAGCGCCGTCACGACGAGCCGGATCCGCGCCACCAGGTGCTCGCCCGCCGCCCCGACATCCATCAGGAGCGGCTCCGGCGTGCGGACGAACTCCTCCCACCGGTCCAGCAACCACAACGCCCATTCGTGCGGTGTGTGCGGGTTGCCTTCGAAGCGGCGGCGCGACGCGCGTGCCCGACGTTCCCTGGTCACGGCTACAAAGATAGAAGCGCGCCGACGCGTGCGGCGGGATTTGCCGGCCGCAGCGCGCGGACGACCCTGCGCCTAACCAGTTTTCGTGTGATGCGCCGCACAGTCTCGCGCGGCGGCGACGGCTACGGCTTCGGTGGGCTCACGCGCTCCGCGTCGCGCTGTTTGGCGAGCATGCGCTCCACGAAATCGAGCCGTTCCTCGACTTCGTCGAGCCGGGCCTGCGCTTCGTCCCCCGCGCCGATCCGTTGTTGCCCCTCTTCGAGCGCATCGAGGCGGCGCTGCATTTCCTCCAACGCCGGCCCGATCTCGCGAGGATGCAGCCGCCGACCACGCAAACGACCGGACGGCGTGAATCCGCCGGTCAGCGCCTTTGCCACCGAACCAGCCACGATGATGAACCCGACGCCGATGGCCCACTCGGGGATGCCGAAAAACACTGCCCCTCCTGCGCGAACGGGGGAATATACCTAGGCCTTCGGCGGGAGCACCCGCTCGGCCTCGCGCTGCCTGGCGAGCAGCCGTTCCGCGAAATCGAGCCGCTCCTCCAGCTCCGCCATTCGACGCTGGAGGTCCTCGAGGGCTTCCGGCTGAAGCGCCGGATCCGGCTGCCCCGTGCCCACGTGCATGCCGATCACCGTGTGCGGGCCGCGCGATTCCCGCGCGTGCCCGGGCCCGAGCAACCGCCGGCGAACGGCGTCGCCGATCTCGATCAACAGGGCCAGGACGCCGACGCCGCCAAGGATGGAAACGACGCCGATCGCCCAGTCCGGTATGTTCGGCATTGCCCCTCCGCGGGAAGCCGCTTCACCGACGCAAGCGGCGGCGGTGATGTTTCACCGCCGCCGGGTCGAGGGCGTCACACCGTCGAATATACCGTCTAGGGCCGTACCCGCCTCCGGCGCTGCGGGTCCGCGCGGCCCGCACCCTGCCCCGCCCGCTCGCGCCGCACCTCCTGCAGCCGCTGCACCAGTCGCTCCCGCAGCATCTGATACCGTGCGCGTTGCACCGGCGTGAGATAGCCGGACATCTCCCGATCCTGCTCCTGTTCGATCTGCAGCAGCGCGCTCCGGTTCGCCTGCATGCCGTCCATCAGGCGACGCACGCTGTCGCTGTTGGCGGCTTCCCCGGGCCGCATCTGATCCTGCAGGCCCATACGCAGCAGCAGCTGTTCCCGCATGATCGCCCGACGCCGCGGCCGGAACCGCTCTTCGGTCGCGCGCAGCTTGTTGGCTTGATCGTCCGTCAGGCCGAGCTGGCGCTGCACCACCGCGCCGAAGCGTCGCTCGATCTCCCGCTGCAATTGATCGCGCACCGCCGAGTCGCGAGCGAGCATCGAGTCCTGCTGCGCCGCGAGCGCCGGCACCAGCACGAGGCCGAGCATCCAGATGAGCTTTCGCATTAGCCCTCCAATGACTGCAGCAGCACCCGGAGCTGCTCCGTGGTCAAGTCGTTCAGGCCTTCGTCCGCGGGTTCGATGGTGGCCTCGGTCAGGGTGCGGTCCAGACTGCCCAGCACCTCGCGCAGCTGATCGGTCGAGAGGTCCTGCAGCTCCTCGCGCACATAGTGGTCGGCGGGCGCCCGGTGGGTTAGGAACCGCTGCCGCACCACGAGCCCCGCCCCGATCACGAGCAGGAGGACCGCCGCCGCCCGCAGCCAGCCGGAGTGCATCCACCGTGGCCGTTGCCTGGCCCGCTCGGTGCGCAGTCGCGCCACCACGGCGGCGGCCGTGCGCTCGACATCCACCCGCTCTGCGGCCCGCGTTCCCAACCGTCGGGCGAGCCGCTCCAGCTCGACGTCGCGATCTTCGTCCGGAGTCATTTCACCCACTCCTTCAACCGTTTCACCGCGTGATGGTAGTGGACCCGCGCCGCTCCCGGCGTCGTGTCCAATGCGGCGGCGATGTCCTCGTACTCGAACCCCTGCTGGGCCCGCAGCAAGAACACCTCCCGCTGCATGCGCGGCAGCCGCTCGAGTCCGCGGCGTAGCCGCTCCTCCGTTTCCCCGGCTTCCGCGCGCTGGTGGGGGTCCCCGTCGCGCGATTCCACGGCTTCGTCCAGCGGGACGATCCGCCGCCGTGCCAGCCGGCGACCCAGATCCTTCAGCACGTTGCCGCCGATCGTCAGCAGCCAGGTGCGGAACTGGCACTGGTTGCGGAAGCGATCGAGCGCCCGGAAGGCCCGCAGGAAGGATTCCTGCACCAGGTCGTCCACGTCGGCTTCCTGGGCCCCGGCCCCCGCCAGGAACCGCGCCAGTGCCCGGGCGTGACGCCGCACCAGTTCGCTCGCCGCGGATTCGTCTCCGGCGAGCCAGGCGGCGATCAACTCGGCATCATCCGCCGGCCGGACGGCCGGATCCGCAGTGGCCATGGGTGCAGGGTTGACGTGGGAGAAGGCTGGAAATTAAGTCCCGGGGGCACTAGCTTCACAATTCGAACAAACGTTCGAAAACCCTTTGCGACCCTACGACGAACGATTCGACGCCCTGCTGGGCCATGCCGCCCGGGTGTTCGCCCGCCGGGGCTACGATCGCACGACCATGCGCGATCTGGCGGCCGAGAGCGGGATGTCGCTGGCCGGCATCTACTATTACGTGCGCGGCAAGGAAGATCTGCTCGCGCACATCCAGGAGCGCTGCTTCAGCCAGGTGCTGGAGGGCGCGGAAGCCGCCCTGGCGGGTGCCGTGGACCCGCTGGATCGACTCGCCGCGTTCATCCGGCACCACGTCACGTTCTTCGCGGCCCACATGCCGGAGATGAAGGTGCTGTCGCACGAAGCCGCGGCGCTGACGGCCGAGCGGCAACGCACCATCAACCTGATCAAGCGTCGCTACGTGGACCGGCTCGAGGGGCTGCTGCGCGAGGCGGCGCCGGACCAGACCCCGGCCGAGCGCTCGGCGGCCGCGTACGCGCTGTTCGGGATGATGAACTGGATCTACAACTGGTACGACCCCGCGGGCCCGCTCGACGCCGGGCGGCTCGCGGATCTCTTGACCCGACTCTTCCTCGGCGGATTCGCCGAAGTCCGTTCCACGGTACAGGGAGGCTGAGCAGCGATCATGGCGACTATGACGGAACCCCAGGTGAAGACCCTCGTGCGCTACCAGGTCGAGGACGGCCTCGCGATCATCGAGCTGGATGATCCGCCGGCCAACACCTACACCCATGAGATGATGCGGCAGCTCGACGATGCCATCCTGCAGGCGCGTTTCGACGACAACGTGCACGTCATCGTGCTGCGGGGCCACGGCGACAAGTTCTTCTCCGCCGGCGCCAACATCAGCTACCTGAACAGCATCACGCCGCGCTACAAGTATTTCTTCTGCCTCCACGCCAACGAGACCCTGAACCGTCTCGAGCACACGCCCAAGCTCACGATCGCCGCGCTCAACGGCCACACGGTGGGCGGCGGCCTCGAGATCGCCATGGCGTGCGACATCCGGCTCGCCCGCGAGAACGCCGGCAAGATCGGGTTGCCGGAAGTGAGTCTCGGCGTGCTCCCGGGCACCGGCGGCACGCAGCGCCTCGCCCGCCTCGTGGGCAAGTCCAAGGCAATCGAGATGATGGTGAAGGGCGAGACGTTCCAGATGGACTCGGCCCGGGAGATGGGCCTGGTCAACGAGGTGTTCCCCTCGAAGGACTTCTGGAACATGGTCCTGCTCTACGCCAAGCAGTTCTGCCCGCCCAACAAGGCGTCCAAGGCGGTGGGCCTGATCAAACGCTCGGTGCAGTCGGGCGCTGAAGTCCCCTTCGAGTCCGGCCTCGCCATCGAGCGGGAGCTGCAGCAGCAGCTGTTCCAGAGCGAGGACGCCAAGGAGGGCATCGCCGCCTACACCGAGAAGCGGATGGCGGAGTTCAAGGGCCGGTGAAGACCGACCTGTTCATCAACAACGAGTGGCGCCCGGCCGTCTCCGGCAAGCGCTTTCCGGTGGAGAATCCCGCCACCGAAGAGACGATCGCCGAGGTCGCCCTGGGCGACGCCGCGGACATCGACAACGCCGTGGGCGCGGCGCGGGCGTGCTTCGATTCCGACGCCTGGCGCGGCCTCTCGGCGCGCAAGCGGGGCCGCATGCTCACCAAGGCGGCCGATCTGCTCGAGGCCCGGCTCGACGAGTTCGCCCGGCTCGAGACGGCGCACAACGGCAAGACGCTGTTCGAGTCGAAGATCGAGCTCACGATGACGGTCAATACGCTGCGCTACTACGGCGGCTGGGCCGACAAGATCACGGGCGACACGCTGCCCGTGGATGGGCCGTTCTTCTGCTACACGCTGCGCGAGCCGGTGGGCGTGGTGGGCGCCATCGTGCCGTGGAACTTCCCGCTCAACATCGCGAGCTGGAAGTTCTCGCCGGCGCTCGCGGCCGGGTGCACCGTGGTACTGAAGCCCGCGTCGGAGACGCCGCTCACGGCGCTCGCCATGGCCGAGCTGATCCTCGAGGCGGGGTTCCCCCCGGGCGCCTTCAACGTCGTCCCGGGCGGCGGCTCGACCGCGGGCGCGGCGCTGGTGCGTCACCCCGACGTGGACAAGATCTCGTTCACGGGATCGACCGAGGTCGGGCGCCAGATCATGCGGATGGCCGCCGACTCGAACAAGCGCGTCACCCTCGAGCTGGGCGGCAAGAGCCCGAACATCGTCTTCGCCGACGCGGACATCCCCGCGGCGGTCAAAGGCGCGCAGACCGGGATCTTCTACGGCAAGGGTGAGGTGTGCGCCGCCGGCTCGAGGCTGCTGGTGGAAGAGAGCGTCCACGACCAGTTCGTCGAGCTGCTCGCCGCCGGAGCCAAGAAGCTCACGCCCGGCGACCCGCTCGACAAGAACACCCGCCTGGGCGCGCTCGTCTCCAGAAAGCAGCGGGAGACGGTGCTCGCCTACATCGAGAAGGGCCTCGCGGAGGGCGCGGCGGTCGTCGCCGGAGGGAAGGCCGTCCAGCCCAACGGCAAGGGCTACTTCGTCGAAGCCACGGTGTTCGACGGCGTGAAGCCCGACATGACGATCGCCCGGGAAGAGATCTTCGGGCCGGTGCTCGCCGTGCTCACGTTCAAGGGGACGGACGAGGCGATCGCGCTGGGCAACCGCTCGATGTACGGCCTCGCCGCGGGCATCTGGACGAAGGACATTCAAAAGGCGCATCGCACGGCCCGCGCGATCCGCGCCGGGACCGTGTGGATCAACAGCTACAACTTCTACGATTCCGGAGCACCGTTCGGCGGGTTCAAGGCATCCGGCTTCGGACGGGACCTGGGACGCGATGCGCTGGATGGATATCTGGAAACCAAGACCGTTTGGGTGGCGCTGTGAGGGCGGAAGAGGGCGGACGAAGGCGGACACGGACGGACAACGACGGGCATGAGTAGAGACGCGTACATCTACGCGGCAGTACGGACACCTGTGGGAAAACACGGGGGCTCGCTCGCGGCCGTACGCCCCGATGACCTCGCGGCGATCCCGATCAAAGCGGTGGTCGAACGGACCAAGGTGGACCCGCTCGCGATCGACGACGTGATCCTGGGGTGCGCGAATCAGGCGGGGGAAGACAACCGCAACGTCGCGCGAATGGCGCTGCTCCTCGCCGGGCTCCCGGTCGAAGTACCCGGCCAGACCGTCAACCGGTTGTGCGGCTCCGGACTGCAGGCGGTCGCCAGCTCGGCGCACGCGATCAAGGCCGG
>DATGDT010000160.1:0-2714 GCA_035310725.1 Gemmatimonadales bacterium | reverse complement strand
GAGATCGGGCCGTTTTCGGTCGTCAACGCGAGATCGGTGTGCCGCGGAACGTACACATCGAAGCTCACCGACCACTGTTGCCGCCACCCGGTCTCCGGTCCGGACGCGCGGATCGTGCTGCCCGCCGCGTCGATGCGCACTGCGTCGAGGAGCTGCCGTGCGTCTCCCTCGCTCCGGGCGCCGGCCTGGATCTTTGCCACGACGGCGACCGAATCCCGGTCCCACCCGTAGATGGCGATGGCGCCGTTTTCTCCCGGGTCCACCGTCAAAGCGCCGCTCGTGGGCCGCATCCCGGTCTCGCGGATGGCGCAGGCATGGGGTCGTTCGTTCCAGTCACGGTGCTGGCACTCGGCCAGCCACGCGTCGGCGTCGGACTGGGCGTCCAACGCCGGGGCCATCAGGGTGAGGGAAGCCAGGATCGCGTAACCACGGCCACGGCCGGTCTTCATGGGGGATCTCGTCGCAGAGGTTCTCCCTTGGACAGGGCATCCTGCCAGATGGTTGCGGAAGACGTGGTCCAGGCCGGCCTCGCGCGGTGAGCGGGCTCACAACCCATTCGGGCACTTGCTGTTCCGCTGCCGCGCCCGGGCACCCTACTTGCGGTTATGGGGACGGGGTGAATCATTCATCGGCTGGCCTGGGGACTGGATGCGACTGAGCAACCTGGAACAATCGATTTCGAAGCATTCCCGGACGCTGCATCTCGACAGCATCCGGAGTCGCATTCTGCTGTTCGCCGTCCTGGCGACCCTCATTCCATCCATCGCCACCGCCTGGATCGCCTATTCCCATCTCCAGCAATCCCTGACCGACAAGGTCACCCGGGAGGTGTCCGGGGCGAGCAAGCAGAGCGGCCACGCCGTCGCGCAGTGGCTGAAGGACCGGGTCTACGATCTGCGCGTGTTCGCCAGCTCCTACGTGGTGACCGAGTATCTGGAGGACAATGGGCGGCCCGGGCCGGCCGACCCACGGGTGCGCCGGCTCAACGAGTACCTCGCCTCGGTACGCGAACGCTTCGGCGACTACGTGGAGCTGATGGTCGTGGACCCGCGGGGCCGCGTCCTGGCGACGAGCGGGCGACAGATCCGCCCGGTGAAGATGCCGCCGCACTGGACCGAGGACCTGAACCTGGAGAATTCGTCGTTCGGCGACCCCTATCCCGACGAGGCCCTCGGCGCGACGCTCGTCGTCGCCGCCGTTCCCGTGCACGTCCCCAGCGGCCGGTTTCTCGGCGCCCTGGTCGCCAAGATCAGTCTCGGGTCCGTCGACCAGATCTTCCGGCAATACGCTCCCGAAGATTCGGGTCGCATCTTCCTCATCACCACCGATACCAGCGCGGGGTTCACCGGCACCATCGTGACCGGACGCGGCGCGGGGACGCGGCTCCTGACGAAGTCCTTCCAGCAGCTGGCCCGACAGGACAGCGGGATCGCGCGCTACGCCAGCTACGACGGAGAAAGCGTGCTCGGCAGTCTGTCCCGTGACCCGGAAGTTCGCTGGGGCGTGGTCGCCGAAACGCCGGCCTCCGTGGCCTTCCGCCAGGTGACCCGGTTGCGTCGCCTCATGATCGTGCTGCCCGCCGCCCTGCTGGCCGGCATCGGCCTGATCGGCTACTTCCTGGGCCAGCTCATCGTGCGGCCGCTCGAGCGCCTCGCCAAGGGCGCCGGCAAGGTCGCGGCCGGCAATCTCGAGGTCGACCTGCCGGTCATCTCCGCGGGCGAGGTGGGATACCTCACCCAGGTCTTCAACCACATGGTGGTGCGCCTGCGCGAGGGCCGCGAGGCACTCGACGCGGCCAACGAGACGCTGCGCAGGAAGAACGAGGAGCTGGAGAAGGTCTCGGTGACCGACGGGCTGACGGGACTCTTCAACCGGCGCCGGCTGATGGAAGTGTTGAGCGACGAAACGCGGCGTTCCCAGCGGCTGAAGCACACGTTCGCGGCCCTGATGGTGGACGTGGATCATTTCAAGAAGTACAACGACACCTTCGGGCACCTGGCGGGCGACGGGGTGCTGACACGCGTGGCCACCATCCTGCGCGAAGCGACCCGCGAAGTGGACTTCGTGGCGCGCTACGGAGGAGAAGAGTTCCTGGTCATGCTGCCCGAGACCGCGATGCCGGAGGCCCAGGAGATCGCCGAGCGGATCCGGGGCCGCATCGCCGAGGAGTCCTTCTCGGGCCGGCGCATCACGGTGAGCATCGGGGTGGCGGAGTTCCCGCTGCACGGTCAGACGCCCGAGCAGGTGATCGCCGCGGCCGACGAGGCGCTCTACGAAGCCAAGCGCGAAGGGCGCGACCGGGTGCGGCGGGCAGGATTGAAGCTGGTCCGGCCCCAGGCCAAGGAGCGCGCCGGCTAACGACCCGTGTCGGCGGCGGCTCCGGCGTCGCCGCGTTTCTGCACCAGGCTCCAGAACACCCATCCCTCGCGCCCGTTGTTGTCGACCACCCGCATCCACTGATCCGCGTACGAGATGCCGGTGAGCTGCACGCCGCCGTCGAGCATCGCGAGGACCTTGAACGTCGATCCCGGCCCGTCCCGGAGATTGCAGCGACCAGTGGTGCGGAGCGCCACCGGGACGGCGAACATGCTCTCGCCCGGACGCACCGCCGAGGGGTCGCCGCTCCCTTCCGTGACCCGGCGGCGGCCCACGGTGCCCTGGCTCTTCGCCTGGTTCGCGAGGTAGAGCGCCCCGCCGTAGTTCTGGTGATCGAA
>DATGDT010000159.1:0-6707 GCA_035310725.1 Gemmatimonadales bacterium | reverse complement strand
TTCCCCGCTCCACATTGCTGATGCTGGTCAGCGCCTTCGGGGGATACGAAGCCGTGATGCGAGCCTATGGGGAAGCGGTGCGTGAGCGGTACCGGTTCTACTCATACGGGGATGCGATGGTGATCCTTTGAGGGACGAGGGACGGGGGACGAGGGACGAGTGGGGGAGCGGGAGACGGGATGGACCCGTCCCCCGTCCCTCGTCCCTCGTCCCCTGAGCACCGATGTTCGAGTTCACACTCGACGCCCGCTCCAGCGCTGCCCGCGCCGGCACCCTCACCCTGCCCCACGGCGTGGTCGAGACCCCCTGCTTCATGCCGGTCGGCACTCAGGGATCCGTGCGCGCCCTCTCGCCCCACGACCTCAGAGCGGTCGGGGCGCAAATCGTCCTCGCCAACACCTACCACCTGCACGTACGACCCGGCGAGCAGGTCGTGGCCGAGCTGGGCGGCCTGCACCGCTTCATGAGCTGGGATCGGCCGCTGCTCACCGACTCGGGCGGGTTCCAGGTGTTCTCGCTCGAAGGGTTCCGGCGCGTGGACGAGGACGGGGTGGAATTCCAGAGTCACATCGACGGCAGCCGGCGGACGCTCACCCCCGAACGCGCCACCGAGATCCAGTGGACCCTCGGCGCCGACGTCGCCATGGCCTTCGACCACGTCGTGCCCGGCGGAGCGGACGAGGCGACGGCCCGCGACGCGATGGAAAGGACGGTGCGGTGGCTGGAACGGTGCGCGAGGCGGCACCGGGAGCTGGCGGATGGGCGGATTGCCGGATCGGCGGATAGTCCCATCCGCCCATCCGCCAATCCGCCTATCCGCCAGACTCTCTGGCCTATCCTCCAGGGCGGGACCCACCGCGCGCTCCGACTGGAAGCCTTGCAGCGCGTCAGCGACCTCAGCTCCTGGACCGGCATCGCCATCGGCGGGCTGTCGGTGGGAGAACCCAAGCCCCTGATGTACCGCACCCTGGAAGAGCTGGAGCCAAGGCTGCCGGCTCCCCTGCCCCGTTATCTTATGGGCGTGGGATTTCCCGAGGACCTGGTGGCGGCGGTCGAGCGCGGCGTGGATCTGTTCGATTGCGTGGCGCCGACGCGGATGGGGCGCAACGGCACGGCGTTCACGCCGGACGGCCCGCTCAACATCCGCAATGCGGCGTTCCGGAGCGAACCCGGCCCGCTCGATGCCACGTGTGACTGCGAGACGTGCACCACGTACTCGCGGGGATATCTGCGGCACCTGTTCGCCGCCGGCGAGCTGCTGGGATTGCGCCTGCTGTCGCTACACAACGTCCGTTACCTGATCCGGCTCGCCGGCGCAATGCGTGCGGCGATCCGCTCGGGCGAGTTCACCACGTGGGCCGCCGACTGGCGCCTCCGCTACCTGCACCCGGAACCCGCATGACCCCCCCACTGTACGCGCTGCTCTTCGCCCCGTCGGGACAGGCCGGGCCCGGCATGAGCGTCCTGCTCATCCAGGTCGCCGCGATCTTCGGCATCTTCTATCTTTTCATCATCCGCCCGCAGCGCAAGCAGCGGCAGGAGCACGAGAAGCTGCTCGCCTCGCTCGCCAAGGGCGACCAGGTGATCACCTCGGGCGGCATCATCGGCGAGGTCGTGCACCTCAAGGACAACGAGGTCACGATCCGCAGCGGGGAAGCGAAGTTCGTCGTCCTGCGCAACAACATCGCCACGGTGAGAAACCGCGAAGAGGCGGCGAAACCCGCGTGAGTCTGCGCCCGCTCCACCTGCTCGGCTCCCCCGTGCTGCGCCAGCGCGCCGATCCGGTCGCGGCGGTGGACGCCGAGGTGCGCCGGCTGGTGGAGGACCTCTTCGACGTCATGTACGCCTCCAAGGGCGTGGGGCTGGCCGCCAATCAGGTGGGCGTCGCGCGCCGCGTCGCCGTGGTGGACGTCGGCAAGGAATCGCCCGAGCCGCTGGTGCTCGTGAACCCGGTGATCGTCAGCCGCAGCGCGGCGACCGAGACCGAGGAAGAAGGCTGCCTGTCCATCCCCGAAATCTTCGGCGATGTCGAGCGCCCGGCCTCCATCGTGGTCGAGGCGCTCGATCGCGACGGCGCACCGTACCGCCTCGAGTCCTCGGGTTACCAGGCCCGCGCCATCCAGCACGAGATCGATCACCTGGACGGCGTGCTCTTCCTGGACCACCTCTCGGCCGTGAAGCGCGGGCTGCTGTTGTCCAAATGGAAGCGCCTCCGCAAGGGCGAAACCGGCTACCTCAAGGAGGTGACGCCGGAGCCGGCTGGCGAGCTCTAGTGGTCATCGTCTTCTTCGGGACGCCCGAGTTCGCCGTCCCCTCGCTCGGTGCCCTGGTGGGTGAAGGGTTCGACGTCCGGGCCGTGGTCACGCAGCCCGATCGTCCGCAGGGCCGCTCCCGCTCCACGGTGGTCGCGCCACCCGTCAAGGTCGCCGCGCTGGACGAAGGGCTCGACGTGCTGCAACCCGAGCGGCCGACCGATCCCGAGTTTCTGCACCAGCTGCGCACCCTGGCCCCGGACGTGGGCGTGGTCGTGGCGTATGGTCACATCCTCCGCCCCGAGCTGCTGGCCATCCCGCGCCGCGGCATGGTGAACGTGCACCCCTCACTGCTTCCCGAGCTGCGGGGTGCGGCGCCGGTCGAATGGGCCATCCTGAACGGAGACGAAACGACGGGCGTCACGATCATGCAGCTCGACGCCGGAATGGATTCCGGTCCCATCCTGCACCAGATCCCCCACCACATCGACCCCGGCATCACGGGCGGGGAGCTGTCGGCGCACCTCGCCGAAATGGGCGCGCAGGCCCTGATCGAAGCGCTCGCGCTGTGGGAGCAGGGCGGACTCAAACTCGTTCCCCAGGATCACACCCGCGCCACCCACGCTCCCAAGCTCACCCGGGAAACGGCGCGCATCGATTGGACGAAACCGGCGCTCACGATCGCGCGCCAGACATGGGCGCTGGATCCCAAGCCCGGTGCCTGGGCGACTCTCGCTTCGACCGCGGGGATCGGGGAGCAGGGAGCGGTCGAGGTGAAGGTCTTCGGCGGCCACGTGGTGGAGCGCGAAGGTTCACCGGGCGAAGTGTTGCAGGCCGACACCCGGTTGCTGATCGCCTGTGGAGAACAGGCGCTGGAGGTGGACGAGGTCCAGCCCGCGGGCAAGGACCGCATGCCGGCGGCCGACTGGATCCGCGGTCGCGGGGTGAGCGCCGGACAGCGATTCGCGTGAGGGGGCCCCTTCCCCGGGTGCACGCGGTGACCGACGAGCGCATCGCGCGCCGGCCAGACCTCGATCGAGTGGTTTCGGAATTCGCCCGTGCCGGTCCCGGGATCGCGCTGCACGCGCGCGGCCGCTCGCTCAGCGGCCTCGAGCACTTCGAGCTTGCCATCCGCCTATCCGGCCATCCGCCCATCCGCCTGTTCGTCAACGACCGCCTCGACGTGGCGCTCGCCGCGGGAGCGATCGGCGTGCAGCTCACCGGAGACAGCCTTCCGGTGGACGCCGCGCGCAAGCTCCGACCGGAGTGGTGGATCGGCCGGTCCGTGCACTCCGTGGCGCAGGCGCGTTCCGCGCAGGCGGAGGGAGCCGACTATCTTCTGGCAGGGCCGGTGTTCGAGACCGCCACGCACCCCGGCGCCACGCCGCTCGGCGTCGCAGCCTTGCGCAATATCGTCGCGCTCGGACACCCGGTGATCGCGATCGGGGGCATCGACCCCGCCCGGGTGCGCGACCTGGCCCGCGTCGGGGTATACGGCGTCGCGGCAATCCGCGCCCTGTGGGACGCACCCGAGCCGGGCGACGCGACCCGCGCGTTTCTGGAGGCGCTGGAGGTGAAGCGGACGTGATCGAAGTCGTCGTCAACGGCGAGCGTCGCGCGGTGCCGGCAGAGGCCACGCTGCTCGACCTGCTCGGGGTCCTGGGACTCGACCCCCGCATCGTGGTGGTGGAGCACAACCGGACGATCGTCCGTCGGCCGGAGCTCGCCCAGCGGCGCCTGGCGCCCGACGACGCGATCGAGCTGGTTCACTTTGTCGGAGGCGGGTGAGCATGACCACGGCCGTGGAGCTCGTGAAGGATGCGCCGTTCGCGATCGGCGGACGCACGTTCCAGTCCCGCCTCATGGTCGGCACCGGGAAGTACCGTAGCAACGAGGAGATGGTCCGGGCGATCGAGGCGAGCGGCGCCGAGATCGTCACCGTCGCGGTGCGGCGGGTGGACCTGGACCGCACCCGGGACGCGAGCATCCTGCACCATCTCGACCCGAAGCGCTTCTTCCTGCTGGCCAACACCGCCGGCTGCTTCTCCGCGGCGGACGCGATTCGCTACGCGCGGCTCGCCCGCGAGGCGGGCTTCAACGAGTTCGTGAAGCTCGAGGTCATCGGCGATCAGGAAACCCTGCTGCCGGACGTGGCGGGGCTGCTCGAGGCCACCACCGTGCTGGTGCGCGAGGGATTCAAGGTCCTCGCCTACACCAACGAGGACCTGATCACCGCGCTGCGTCTGGAAGAAGCGGGCGCGGCGGCCGTGATGCCGCTCGCCTCCCCGATCGGCAGCGGGCTCGGCCTGCTGAACCCGTTCAGCGTCCGCACCATCAAGCGCCGGCTCCGCGTTCCCGTCGTGGTGGACGCGGGGGTCGGAACCGCCTCGGACGCCTGCCTCACCATGGAGCAAGGGGTGGACGGCATCCTCATGAACACGGCGCTGGCCGCCGCGCAGGACCCGGTCGCCATGGCCCACGCCATGCGCCTCGCGGTCGAGGCGGGACGGGCCGCGTTTCTGGCGGGACGGATGCCGCGGCGCGAGGTCGCCATGCCGTCGTCACCGCTCGAGGGGATGCTGGATTAAGGGGCCGACCGCCGCGCGCCGCGCGGCCCTCGACATTCTGCGCGCCGTCGGCGCCGGGACGCCGTTCTCTGACGCGCGCGATCGCGCCGTGCGCGCGTTGCCGGAGCGCGACCGGCGCCTGGCCTACGAGCTGTCGGCCGGGGTGTTGCGCTGGCGCCGGACGCTCGACGACGCGCTCGATCTCCGCCACACCGATCCACGGCTGCACGACATCCTGCGGCTGGGCGCATATCAGCTGCGCCGGCTGGAGCGGGTCCCCGCCCACGCCGCCGTCTCGACCAGCGTGGAGTTGGCGCGGGAGACGGCAGGGGAGCCGGCGGCGCGCTACGTGAACCAGGCGCTCCGGAGGCTGGCGGGAGGAGGGACGAGGGACGAGGGACGGGTACGGGAGGAGGGACAGGTAGCCTCGCACCCCGACTGGCTCGTCGCACGCTGGCGGAGACAGTTCGGCCCCGTGGAGACGGCCAGTCTCGTCGGGTGGAACGACCGGAAGCCGTCGCTCGTCGTGCAGCCAGCCAGCACGGGTCTCACGACTTTGAGGTCCAGCTTCGAGGCTGCCGGGTTCGGGGTCCAGGAAGCGCCCTTCGGCGCGGGATTCGCCATCTCCCGAACTCCGACCGCTCCCCGTGCCCCGCTCCCCCAGAGCCTTCCGGGGTATTCCACCGGCGCCTTTATCGTTCAAGATCCTGCGGCCGCCCTCGTCTGCCGCTTCGCAGCGGTGCCGCCCGGTGCGAGATTGTACGACGCCTGCGCCGCCCCGGGAGGCAAGGCGGTGGCGCTGGCGCTGGCAGGGGCGCGGGTCACCGCGGGGGAGTGGCGTCGTCCGCGGCTGGGGCGCCTGCGTGAGACCCTGGGACGGACCGGAGTAGCGGTACTGATCGTCGCGGCGGATCTTCGCAGCGCGCCGTTTCGGCCCGGCGCCTGGGACGCGGTGTTGCTCGACGCGCCGTGCAGCGCGACCGGCACGATGGCGCGGCACCCCGACGCGCGCTGGCGGCTGTCGGGGACGGCGATCACCGGCCTCGCGCGGCGTCAGGCGACGCTGCTCGAAGCCGCCGCGACCCTGGTGCGTGTGGGCGGCGTGCTGACGTACGCCACGTGCTCCCTCGAACCGGAAGAGAACGAACGACAGGTGGAGGCGTTCCTGGAGCGTCACCCCGAGTTTGGACGGTCCACGGTGCACGAGTCGGTCCCGGCGACGCTGCTGAGCGCGGCCGGGGACTTCCGCTCGCTCCCCCAGCGACACGGGATCGACGGCGCGTACGCGGCGCGCCTGGTGCGGGAGGCCCGATGAAGCTCCGGCGTCACATGCCGCCCCTCAAGGACTGGCACCTGCACTTCCCGCGGTTGCGCCGCCTGCCGCCCATCACGCGCGACCAGGCGCTGCGTTGGGCGTTCTGGCTCGGCGTGGCCGCCGTGGCCGGCTACATGATCGCGGCGCTGCTCGTGTTCCCCGCACCGATCTTCCCGCACCACCAGCAGGTCCCGCGCGTCCTCGGACTGCCGCGCGACGAGGCGCAGCGTGTCCTCACCGCGTCGCGGCTTGGCACCATCGACAACGGGTCCGCGACCCACCCGTCAGCCGCCGCGGGAACCGTGATCTGGCAGGATCCGCCACCGGGAGTGGAGGCGCCCGCGAACCTGAAGGTGGCGCTCGTGACGAGCGCCGGGCCGCCGCGCGTCCCCGTGCCGGACGTCATCGGACTGAACACCGCGCTCGCCACCCGGTTGATCTCGGCGGCGGGACTCACGGTCAGCCGTGTGGAATCGGTGCAGGCGGCGGCCCCCACCGGACAGACGATGCTCACGCGTCCCGCCGCCGCGACCGCGCTCGTTCCGGGCAGCGGCGTGGGCCTCGTCGTCAGCC
>DATGDT010000158.1:0-3449 GCA_035310725.1 Gemmatimonadales bacterium | reverse complement strand
GGTGGACGCCCGCAGCGACCTGTACGCCGCCGGGGTCGTGCTGTACGAGTGCCTCACCGGGCAGCCTCCCTTCCAGGCCCCGACGGTCATGAGCCTGGTGGCGAAGCTCCTCACCGAGCAGCCCCGCCCCCCGGCGGAGGTAAACCCCGAGGTTCCGGCGGCCTTCTCGGCCCTGGTCCTGCGCCTCCTCGCCAAGAAGCCCGAGGACCGGGTCCAGACGGCGCGCGAGCTCGAGCAGCGGCTCCAGTCCCTGGGATAGAGCCGGCAACCAATCCCCCCGGGCGGGCATCAGCATTCCAGAAACTCGAACGGCTTCGGATGCGTCCTACCCAGGTCCACCACCGCCAGGGCCCCAGCCATGCGGCACATCAAGCTCGCCTTTCGCACCCTCTTCCGGACCCCTTTCGTCACCGCGATCGCGGTCCTCTCCCTCGCCCTGGGGATCGGGGCCAACGCCGCGATCTTCTCCCTCTTCGACCAGATCATGCTGCGCGCCCTGCCGGTCTCCGAGCCTGACCGGCTGGTGAATCTCTCGGCGCCGGGCCCCAAGCCGGGGTCCACGTCGTGCGGCCAGGCGGGGAGCTGCGAGGACGTGTTCAGCTACCCGATGTTCCGGGACCTGGAGCGAAGCCAGACTGTGCTCAGCGGACTCGCCGCCCACGTCGACTTCGGCGCCAGCCTGTCGTTCGGCGGCGATCCCATGACCGGGGATGGGATGTACGTCTCGGGATCGTATTTCCCGACGCTCGGCCTCCGGCCCGCCGTGGGCCGTCTCCTCGCCCCTACCGACGACCAGAGCATCGGGAGCAACTTCGTCACCGTCCTCTCCTACAACTTCTGGACGACCCGTCTCGGCTCCGACCCCGGCGTGGTGGGACGGAGCATCGTGGTGAACGGGCAGCCGCTGACCATCGTCGGGGTCGCCCCCCGCGGCTTCGTGGGGACGACGCTGGGGAGCCGGCCGATCGTGTTCGTGCCCATCAGCATGCGCGGGCTGCTCTCGATCGGGTTCCGGGGCTTCGAGAACCGCCGCAGCTACTGGGCATACGTGTTCGGCCGCCTCAAGCCCGGGGTGTCGCTGGCCCAGGCGGACGCGGGCCTCAATGCCCTGTACCATCCCATCCTCAACGACGTGGAGGCGCCGCTCCAGAGCGGCATGAGCGAGCAGACGCTCGCGCGGTTCAAGGCCAGACGCGTCGAGGTCACCCCCGGATGGCGAGGTCAGAGCTCGATGCAGCGGGAGGCGAAGACGCCGCTGTTCATGCTGTTCAGCGTCACCGGCATCGTGCTGCTCATCGCCTGCGCCAACATCGCCAACCTGCTCCTCGCGCGGGGCGCCGGGCGGTCGATGGAGATGGGGGTGCGGCTGGCGCTGGGCGCGAGCCGGCGCCAGCTGTTGGCGCAGCTGCTCACCGAATCGGTGATCCTGGCTTCGCTCGGCGGCATTGCCAGTCTGATCGTCGCCAAGTGGACCCTGAACGCCATCGCCGCCCTGCTGCCGAGCGACGCGGGGCAGATCTTCCAGTTTACGCTCCAACCGGCGCTGTTGCTCTTCACCGGCGCTCTGGCGATCGCGACAGGGCTCGTCTTCGGGATGTTCCCGGCCTGGCACAGCACCCGGAGCGAGCTGGTTACGACGATTCGCTCCAATGCCGGGCAGATCCTGGGGGCGCGGAGCGCGGCCCGGTTCCGCTCCTCCCTGGTCACGGTACAGATCTCGCTCGCGATGGCCCTGCTTATCGCGGCGGGCCTGTTCATGAAGAGCCTGGTCAACGTGACCCGCGTGGACCTGGGCGTCCGCATCGACAGCGTCGTCACCTTCAGCCTTGCGCCCGAACGATCCGGGTACGACAGCACGCGTGCGCTGCAGCTCTACGGTCAGGTCGAAGAGGCGCTGGCGGCGATCCCCGGGGTGAACGGCGTGTCGAGCTCCAGTGTGCCGCTCCTGGCAGGGAGCAACTGGGGGAACAGCGTCCACGTGCAGGGCTTTCCGGGCGGGCCGGACGTCGACAACAGCTCGCGCTTCAACGAGATCGGCGCCGGGTACTTCGCGACGCTGGGGGTGCCGCTCGTATCCGGCCGGGAGTTTACCATCGCTGACCGTCTGGGCGGGACGCAGGTCGCGGTGGTCAACCGGGCCTTCGCGAAGAAGTTCAACCTGCGCGACGACGCGCTGGGGAAGTTCATGTCCGCAAGCGGGCCCGATTCGCTCAACATCCAGATCGTGGGCGTCATTCCGGACATCAAGTACAGCGACGTGAAAGACTCCGTGCCGCCGGTGTACTACCTGCCGTGGCGGCAGGACACCCACGTCTCGCGGTTGAACTTCTACGTCCGGTCGTCACGGCCGCAGGCGATGCTGCGGGAGATCGCGAGCGTCATGAAACGCATCGATCCGGGCATCCCGTTGGAAGAGCTGAAGTCCATGCCGCAGCAGGTTCGCGAGAACGTGTTCCTCGACCGGATGATCAGCATCCTGTCGGCGTCGTTCGCGGTGCTCGCCACGCTGCTCGCCGCGATCGGGCTGTACGGCGTGCTCGCCTACACGGTGGCGCAGCGCACCCGGGAGATCGGCGTGCGTATGGCGCTCGGCGCGGACGCCGGGCGGGTTCGCGCCATGGTCCTGCGTCAGGTCTCGGTGATGATGGCAGTGGGCGGCGTGATCGGCGTCGCCGGCGCTCTGGGACTGGGACGCGCGGCGCGCTCGCTGCTCTACGAGCTCAAGGGGTACGACCCGGTCGTGTTCGCGCTGGCGGTGCTGGCGCTCGCCATCGTGGCCCTGGGGGCGGGGTACGTGCCGGCGCGGCGGGCGTCGGAGGTGGATCCGGTGAAGGCACTGAGGTACGAGTAGCGCCTAGTACTTCCACCCCTTCGCATCCGCTCCCCTCGGCGCGTTCCTCGTGATCTGCGCCGCCATTTCGCGCACCAGCTGCGCGCGCGTCGCGTGCTGCCAGCCGTGCCCCTTCTCGGGGCGTCCGAAGTGGAACGTGGCCTCTGCGCGCGGCTCGGTGATCGCGTCGAGGAAGGCCTGCAGGTCGTACACCGCCAGGTTCAGGTAGAAGTTGTCCATGTCGCCCACGTCCACGTGGATCTTCCCGACCAGCTGGGGACCGATCTTCGCCCAGTTGCGGCCGAGGTAATCACGCAGATCGTAGCCGTGCTCGCGCATGTACTGGGCCACCGTATGGTCGATGTGGCCGGTGCGCTTGTCCCACAGCGGTTTCGGGTAGCCGTCGTCGCCCACGGGGCCGTACACCGCCTCCCACGCCTCGAACTGGTCGGCCGAGCGCCCGTGGCTGCCCAGCGCGTCCTCCCACTGGCTGTACTCGCGGACCGTGTAGAGCGGCTGGCCGTCCCCGGCGCGCATGATGTAGCGCTCGGGGTGGTGCCACTCGGTGCTCGGCTGCAGGAAGAATCCGCCCGGGCTCGTGACCACGAACGCGTTGGTG
>DATGDT010000157.1:0-9411 GCA_035310725.1 Gemmatimonadales bacterium | reverse complement strand
CCCGTGAACGCGGCGAGCGCGTCCATCACGCCGCGCACGAGGCTGGACGCGGAACTGGTGTTGGCCCGCAGCGCGCTCCGCAGCCGCGCCGCGCCGAACGCCTCTCCGCCCGCGTTGCGCGCGTCCATGAGACCGTCGGTGAACATGAAGAGACTTTGGCCGGGCTCGAGTGTGCCCTCGCCCGCGCCGAACACCTGCTCCGGCATGAGCCCGAGGGCCGGGCCCGTGGGCTTCAGCTCCCACATCGCGCCCTCCGGCGTGACGATGATGGCCGGCTCGTGACCGGCGTTCACGTAGTCGAACTGCCCGGTCGAGGGCGTGAGCGCCGCCAGGAAGACGGTGGCGAACATGTTGGTGCGCCCATGCAGCCGCGCGATGTAGTCGTTGGTGAAGCCCGCGACCCGGGTCAGCAGGTCGGCCGGCGTGGCGGCATCCAGGGCCTCGCGCACCAGCGTGCGCCGGCCGCCGATCATCTGGATCGCGCCGCCGCCGACCGGATCGGCCGAGGCGCGGATGAGACTGCGGAACAGCGCCATGAAGAGCGCCGCGCCGACCCCCTTGTCGCACACGTCGCCGACGACGAGGACGATCGTGCCGGACGGCGGCAGCGCGAAGGCGTCGTAGAAATCGCCGGACACGTCGCGCGCCGGCTGCAGCATGGCCTCGAGCTCCAGGCCCCGCGCCAGGGGCAGCGACTCCGGCAGGAAGTCCCGCTGGATGTTCCGCGCGACTTCCATTTCGCGCGCCAGGCGCTCGGCGTCACGCAGGCTGGGATTCGTGGTCATCCGTCGAGTACCGTGAGCTGCCAGCGGTCCCTTGTGCTCGTGTGGAGAAACGGGTGCAGGGCGATGAGCCCCGTCTTCCCGATGCTCTTCTCAAGGTACCGCAACTCCGTGAGCTTGGCCTTCACCTGATCTTTCACGGTGGAGTCGGGCGGCGGCTCGAACCCGGCCTCGCGCATCATCAGGATGCCCTTCACACGGATCGCCAGCTCGGCGCGCAGGCGCAGCAGGCACATCATGTCGACGATCACCTCGGGCGCGAAGCGGCTGCGCAGCGTCGTGATGTACTTCCCGACCGGCGTCCCGGAGACTCGGCCTTCATTGACGGCCTGGAGCAGCTCCTGGTCCGAGTCGAACCCTTCGCCCACCCATCCCCGAGCCGCACGCTCGCTCTGCTGAAACACGACGACCGCGACCAACGGGAAGACCAGCACGATCACAGCCGTCGCCAGGATCGGATTCACCAGAAAGTGGTTGTACAGCGAGTGCAGCACCACCGCCAGGCCGAGTCCGGGCAACACGAGTCGCCAGCGGAACGCGTCGGGCCGGTCGAGCAGCGTGCGCGAGATCATGGCCAGGATGGCCGTGGTGCCGCCGTGCATGATCGCGGTGCCGAACCCGCGCACCACCCAGGTCCAGGGCGGCGCGCCCGGGTTCATGCTCAGGTAGATGAGGTTCTCGAGCAGCGCGAATCCTGCGCCGATGCCGAATCCGTGGATGGCGGCATCCACGACGAACCCCACTTTGTGCTGCTTCAACAGATATACGATGAATGCGGCCTTGAGCGTCTCCTCCACCACCGGCGCGATGTATCGGGAGTAGTGGCTGAAGTCCAGCCCGAGCGCCGGCCTCGCGGCGACGTTGATCGCGTAGCTGGCGAGCGCGGCGAGCACGCCGGCGAGCGTCGACAGCAGGATGGCTCGCAGTGCCACGAGCTTGTAGCTGTCGATGAGCACCAGGAGCCCGAGAAAGACCAGCACCGGCAGGATGCTCGTGGCCGCGCCGAGGACGATCGTCACATGATCTTGAACGAGAACATCCAGGCGGAGTGGAACGGGCCGCCGCGTTCAACCGCTGCCGCGTACCCTACGGAGAACGTGGACTCGAGGTGGGACAGCGTGATCGAACGCACGTCGAGCTGCGCCCCCACGCTCGCGAGTGTGCGGCGCAAGGCCCGATGGTCGACGTTGGTCACGAGCCCCGTGGTGTAGAGCGACAGGTCCACCCAGCGGAAGTAGAAGCCAGGGCTTCCGGCGCGGCGGAACCGCAGCGGCGGCGTGGTCCACTCGGCCTGCACCTTCGCGTAGTTGCTGCCACCGACGGCGTTGATGTCGACGCCGGGGAAGCTCTCGGTCTCGCGGAACTGCTTGATGGCCCGGTGGTCGACCCAGTTGTTGGCGAACCCGCCGAAGAAGAAGTTGGCGAAGGGATCACTCCGGTTGCCGCCGAGTGCCGACCCCGCCGAGCCGCGCAACCAGAGCGAGGAGTGGTCGAGCGGCAGCAGCACGCCCTTGGAGGCGTCGAGGTTCCAGCGCGGAAACAGCGTGCCGTTGACCTCGTTGCCGCGCAGCTGCAGGTCCCACGTCGTCCCTAACTCGTCTTCCACGGCGCCGAGGGAGCGGCGCAGCGACGCGTACGCCAGCGATCCGGAGAACGACTGGAGTTTGTCGAAGCTTGCCCGCACGCCCTGGTACTCCGGCAGCGTCGCCAGGTCGCCGTACGCCTGTGCCTCGAGCGTGTACGTCAGGCTGCGCGGGGTGTCGAAGATGAGGTTGCCCTGGTGGGCGAGGCCCACAGACCAGCCGCGGCGGCTCAGCTTCGTGGGCCCGAAGAAATCGTAGAAGTCCGCGCGGTTCCAGGTGGCGGAGGCCGTCCAGCCCCAGTGGTGGAACACGGCGGCCAGGTGATATCGCTCATCCGGCGACAGGCGCCGGTCCGGCGACGCCGACGCGGTGACGTCGAGCGCGGTGGCGCCGATCCGGTCGGAGAAGTTCAGCCGCACGCCCACAGCCGCCGCTGCGTGGCCGGCCGCGTCCTCGTAGCCCTCCGCGACCGGATAGGCGCTGTCCAGCCTGAAATTGCGCAGCGACCGGTAGGGCCGCGCAGGCGTCGTGACCGAATCCGCCTGGAGGCTCGACACGGGCGGGGGCATCCACGTCTGCACCTCGGGCCGCTGCTCCGCGATCGCGGTCCCCAGGAACTGGATCGCGCTCACGCTGTCGGAGACCTGGTTCGGGATCAGCGCGGGGATGAACCCCCGGCCGGAATACGCGAAGACGAGCACCGAGTCCCCGGTCTTCCCGGTCAAGGGGACCGGCTTGAAGAACCCCGTCTCGGCGTTGCTCAGCGGCCGCATGACCCCGCCCTCGAGGTCGTAGCGATAGATGTTGGAGACGCCCGAGTAGTAGGAGGAGCCGAAGAGGAAGCGCCCGTCCGGCGCGTACACGAAATTCGATGGCGACCAGTCGCCGAACTCGTAGAGCACGGTGTGCGTGGTGTCACCGCGCAGCAGCGCCGCGACGTCCATCCGGACCAGCCGCTGGCTGCCATCCACTTCCGACATCGACCCGATGAGGGTGGCGCCGTCGGGCGCCAGGTCCAGGTCGAACAGATCCTCTCCGTAGGGGAGCGTCCACACCTGGTTCCATTCACGCCACGGCGCGGGGACGCGCACCAGCGTCGAGTACCCGTCGTCGTGCCGTACCCCCCAGAGCGATCTGTCCGCCGGGTTGAACACCAGGTCGCCGATCCGCGCATCGCGCTGCAGCACGGTGGTGCGGCCGGTCTTCGAGTCCAGCGACACGAGATGCCGCCAGTCGGCATTGTTGGTGGTGTAGAACAGCGTCCCGGTCGCCTGGTCGTACGCCAGCGATGTCACGGAGAATCCCGCCGCGCCCTGGACGCCGTGGAGACGCCGGATGCTCCCCGTCGCGACATCGATCGCGGCGATGGCGGCTTCCTGGCCCGGGTAGCGGATGGCGACGAGGATGCGGTGCCCGGCGGAGTCGTAGAACGCGCGGGACACCGAGCCGAGTGCTCCTGCTCTTCTCTGGGCGGTAATGGGACGCGCCACGGTCGTCGGGTGCATCCGGATCGCCGCGAGGTTGGCGTGCTGCCAGTCACGCTCCCAGGCGATCCAGCGGCCCCATTCGTCCTCGAGCGACCGGCCGTACACGTGCCGGAACTGCGACGCGAACCAGCGCCGGCTGCCGGCGGACCGGTTGTACCAGGCGAGCAGGCTGTCGTTGCCGTATCGCAGGGCCAGGTAGCTGACGAAGCGCGTGCCGTAGAGGTAGGAGTTCACGCCGACCTGGAAGTCGATCGTCGTCCCTTCCGACTCGAGCCCGACGACGTCGTAGATGCGCGCGCTGTCGCGCACCAGCGTGCGGAACACCATCTCGTCGTACGGACCGATCGCGCGGCCCAGGCCGCCATTCATCCACGTTTCGTAGTATGTGGCGATCCCTTCCAGGTACCACCGGGGCGAGTACCATCGCGGCGTGGTCAGATAGCCGTACAGCATCGACGGCGGGGCAGCGGCGTCGGGCGTGACCTTGCCGAAGAAGATCGAGCGGAAGAACCGGTCGGACCCGGTGGCCTTGTCCACGGTGACGATGTGGGCCATCTCGTGGTTCAGCGAGGAGGTCATCCGTTCGGGCGCGGGCGCGGACTCGTACTCGTGGGAGTACGGCTCGATCCCGACCGTGATGTGATTCTCCGGCAGCGGACGCGCACCGGCATTGCCGTAGTGCCAGAGGTCGTGCAGCAGCACGGTGATCTTGCCCTGGGGCGTGTAGTCGTAGAGCCGGCAGTAGAACTGCAGCGAGTTCTGGAAGCTCCGGCTCACCTGGGGGACCAGGTAGGACTGGAGCGGCGAGGTATAGATCAGCCGCAGGGTGCGCGTCTCGAGCGTCTGGAACTGTGCCGCGAGCCGGGTGGGGGTCGACGCGCCCGAGAGCACGACGACAGCCAGGAGTGTCTTGTGCATGGAGGGTGCAGAATGTAGCACTGATCCCGGCCCCCGTGAGGGCGGGCCGGGATCAGGGAAGGCGGAAGCGGCGGCCGGCGTTACTCCGCGATGCGCATCGCCTCGTTCATGAACGCCTGGGAGAGCTGCGCGTTCTGCGCGACTGCGCGGAACGTTTCCGACGCCTGGAGTGTGCGCATCGCCTCGTTGGCCATGACCGATTGGAAGGCGCTACTGGCCATCAGCGACTGGAACGACACGTTGGACTGCATCGCGCGGAAGGTCTGGTTGGCTTCGAGCGCGCGGAACGACGCGTTGGCCTGGAGCGCCTGGAACGCGGCGTTGGCCTGCAGCTCGCGCCACGCCTGGGACTGCGCCTCGCGGGCCGCGTCGCTCTGCATCAGTTCGCGATAGGCGTCGCTCATCATGACCTCGCGATAGGCATCGCTGGCCATCACGGTGCGGAAGGCCTCGGTGGCCAGGATCGCGCGGAAGGCGTTGTTCTGTTGCAGCTCGCGGAACGCCTGGTTCGCCATCAGCGAGTGGAAGGCGTCACTCTTGACGAGTGCCAGGATATCGTGGTTCTGGAACAGCGCCGCGACCTGCGGGTTGTCGAGCGTCACGTCGGCCTGGGTCAGGGTCCGGCCGTGGTAGCGCGCCGCCTGCTGGACGCCGCTGATCGAGTCGCCGATGGTGCCCGCTGCCCCGCCCAGGGGCGGATAGCCGGTCACGAAATAGGCGCCGACGATCACGGCCGCGACTGCGGTGGCTCCGATGAGAATCGCCTTCTTGGTCATTACCATCTCCTCCATGCGCTGCGTGGTGGACTGCAGTAGGACGGCGAACCAACGGTTGATCGACTGTGGCCTCTCCACGTGTGGCGTCTGCACGGCTGCGAGGATCGCCTGCTTCAGGCGGGGCGGCGGGGCCCGCTCCCCGACCCGCTCGAAAGCGCTCGCCACCTGGTACAGCTCCGCCGCGAGCGCCTGCGCCTCCGGATCCGCCGCGAGCAACGCACGGACTCGGGCGCTGTCGCCGGGCGTATTGGCCCCCCCCTCATCCAGGAAGATTTCGCGCTGGATCAGCTCGATTTGGTCCCTGCTCAGCATGGGCTACTCCATCTGTTCGCGCAGTGTGAGCCGCAATCGTTCGCGCGCCGTGAACAGGCGCGACTTCACGGTCTGAACCGGAATCTCGAGCACCTGGGCGATCTCCTGGTAGGAGAACGACGCGAAGTGCCTGAGGACTACCACGGCCCGGTCGTCCGGCTTCAGGGCCCTGAGCGCCGCCCCGACCCGGATCTCCGCCTCGGTGCGGTCATCGGCGGTGCTGCCCGGCGTCGGGATGGCCAGCTCGTCTTCCAGCGTCACCACCGGCTTGCGGCGTTTGAGCGCGTTGAGCGACTCATTCACCGTCATGCGATAAATCCAGCTGAAGAACTTGTACTTCGGGTCGTACGTGTCGAGCTTCAAGAACGCGTTCTGAAACACCGTCTGCGTGACGTCTTCGGCGTCCTGCATGTTGCCCAGCATCCGCAGCGCGACGTTGAACAGGCGCTGCTGGTAGCGATCGACGAGCGCGCCGGCCGCGTTGCTGTGGCCCTCCAGGTACCGGCCGACGAGGGCACGGTCCTGCTCGTCTACCTCGGCCGGCGTCTCTTCCAATTACAATCCGAATGGTCAAAGGTTGGAAAGCGTCAGATCCCGGGGGTAACGTGCAGCCCCGAACGCCTCCCGGCAAATGCCTGCTGGGGGCCATATTAGGGACACGATGCGACCAGGCTTCCGCATAGGGATCGGCGCCGAAACCCGGTGGGACGGGGCCGACAGGGTGGGGGCGAAGTTCGCGGAGTTCGCGGAGGAGCGAGGGTTGCCGGCCGCGATCCGGCGGAGCGTGAGCGTCGCCTTGGACGAGCTCCTGGCCAACACCATCGCGTACGGCGGGGCGGCCAGGATTGTGGTGGACGTGGCGTTGCACCCGAACCGGCTCTCGGTCATGCTGATCGACGACGGCAGGCCGTTCGACCCGTTCGGCCGGGAGGCTCCCCCCCCCCCGCCGGGCACGGCCCTGCCGGTCGAGGAGCGGAAGATCGGCGGGGAGGGGATTCACCTGGTCCGGCGGATGATGGACGACGTGCGGTATGAGCGCCGCGCCGATCGCAATGTGGTGGTCCTGACCAAGCGCCTCTAGGGGCGAGGACGGTTGATGGAGATCACGACGCGCACGCAGCAGGATGTCACACTCGTGGTACTGGCGGGGCATCTCGACAGCAACACGTCGCCCGAGGCGCAAGCTGCGCTCGACGCCATCCTGGCGGGCGGTGGGCGCAAGCTGGTCATCGATTTCTCGGCGCTCGAGTATATCAGCAGCGCGGGGCTGCGGGTCCTGCTGGGCACGGCCAAGCGGCTCAAGCAGGGGGGTGGGGCGCTGCGGCTGTTCGGCTTGAACGAGACGGTGCGGGAAGTGTTCGAGATCTCCGGGTTCGCGACGATCCTCACGGTAGTAGACACGGAGGCCAGCGCACTCAGGGGGCTGTAGGGGTAATCTGGTCCCGCCCGGGGCGGCAGGCTTTGTTGGCCGTGAACCCCGACGTCCCGCTGGACTTCGCACCGGTGTAGCGCCGGCGGCGAGCCGCCCTTCCCGGCCGAGGAGGTCGAGAACATGGCGGTACCGTTCCGCCGTTGGTGTCGCAGCACCCCCTTCTACCTGTGACGCAGTTCACATGCTGGCCGTGCCTACGGCTTTGGCACGCCGCGTGCAGAGCCTGCACTATTCTATAGAAGGCTGGCCACGAGCGCTTTGGAGAAACCTGGGTTGCACGTACTCCTGATAGATCACGTCGAATCCGACGCCATGCGAGTGCGCGATGCCCTGTGGTCGTACCGCTACGACGTCACGCACTGCGGGCAGATGGCGACCGGGCTGGCACAACTCGAGACAGTACCGATCGACGTCATGCTGACCGCGCTGCACCTCCCGGACGCGGACGGCGTGGACGTCGTGCAGCGCGTGCGGGACGTCGCGCGACACCTCCCCCTGGTCGTCATGGCGGGACCGGATGACGAGGCCATCGCCGAGGCTGCCGTCCGGAGCGGCGCGCAGGATTGCCTGCCGAAGGCCGGCCTCGGCGCACCGCTGATCGACCGATCGCTGCGCTACGCGTACGAGCGCGCCCGCCTCGAGGCGGCGCTCGAGGAGGCCGAGGCCCGGCTGCGCATCATCCACGACCGGGCGCCCGTGGGGATCTGCAATCTGGCGCTCGATGGCCGCGTGACGGATCTCAACCCGGCGTTCCAGGTGATGACCGGCTGGCCCCGGTCCGAATGGATCGGTCGCAGCTTCGGCCAGCTGCTGCACCCTGAGGACCGGCCCGCGGCCCTCGAGCTGCTGCGCCGGGCCCTGCGCGCCGACGCCCCGACCACGCTGGACGTCCGCATGCAGGCCCGGACGGGCGGCTACGTGATCAGCAGCTTCACCGCCGTCCCGGTCGTGAAGCAGGGGCGGGTCAGCGACCTCCTCGGGATCGCGCGCGACGTCACGGAGCTGCGGCAGCTCGAGTCGCGGCAGCGCGACACGGCGCGGACCGACCACCTCACGGGACTCGGCAACCGTCGTGCGTGCGAGGAGGCCATCACGCGGGAGGTGGCGCGGGCGGCGCGTGAGAACGCGTCGCTGGTGTTCGTCCTCTTCGACCTGGACCATTTCAAGCTGGTGAACGATACGCACGGCCACCACGTCGGCGACGCGGTGCTGCGCGCCGTGGCCGGAGTGCTCCGCGAGGCGAGCCGCTCCAGCGACCTGGTGGGACGCTGGGGCGGGGAGGAGCTGCTGGCGATCCTGCCGCGCACCGAACTGTGGGCCGCCCGCCCCTTCGCCGAGCGCGTCCGGGCAGCCGTGGCCGCGCTCGATGGGCTGCCCTGCCGCGTGACCGTGTCCGCCGGGATGGCCGAGTGGACGCGCGGGCAGGACGTGCCGACGGTGCTCGCCCGCGCCGACGCGCGGCTCTACGAGGCGAAGCGCGCCGGGCGGAACCGCGTCTGCTGAGCGCCACCGGGCGCAGAGATTTGGTGTCATGAGCGACGCGTCTCCGCGCTGCGCGGCCTGCCGCTGGCCCCTGGGCCCCGAGGACCTGTTCTGTCCCCGGTGTGGCACGCCGACGCCCCTCAACGTGGATCCCGAAGCCACGCTCGTGACCCCGGGGACCGCTGCGGCGGCGGCCCGGGCGAGCGATGGCACCATGGCCGCGCCGGACGGCGCGGCGGGATCACCGCCGCGGCCCTCCGGGAGCACCTTCACCGACCGGCTGCGCCACGTGCTCGGCGCCGAGTACGAGCTCCTCTCGGTGATCGGCCAGGGTGGCTTCGCCCGCGTCTACCGGGTCAGAGACCGGCGGCTCGACCGCATCGTGGCCGTCAAGGTCATCCGGCCCGATCTGATCGGGACGCAGGAGTTCGTGCAGAGCTTCCGCAACGAAGGCGTCGCCCTGGCGAAGGTGCGGCACCCCGGGATCGTCCCCATCTACGACATCCGCGAGCGGGGCGGGCTGATCTACTACATCATGCCGCTGGTGGAGGGGACGACCCTCGAGGTGCGCATGCAGCGGGCGCGCCTGCCGCCCTACGAGTCGCGGCGCATTCTCTGCGAGCTGGCCGACGCCCTGGC
>DATGDT010000156.1:0-1640 GCA_035310725.1 Gemmatimonadales bacterium | reverse complement strand
TGACGGTGGCGTCGCCGCGGGCGTCCACCGAAGCCCTGTTCCTCGGGCGCCGGCTGCTGTCGCGGTTCGACTGGACCGGCGGCGTGCAGGTCGTGATGGGCGAGGAGGCGCCGCTCGCGGGCGTGCCCAACCTGGCGCTGCGGCCGGAGCGCGCACCCAACGGCACCGGGGCGGGGCTGCTGGGCTACACCCCCGACATCGCGGCGGCGCTGTCGGCGGCCTCGGCCGCCGGGCTCGTGCTGGTGCTGGACGAGCCGGACGTCCCGGTCGAGACGAAGGGCGTGCTCATCTACGCCGGCACGGTACTCCCGGCGCAGGCGCGCAGCGCCGAGGTCGTGCTGCCGCTGGCGAACTTGGCCGAGGAGGACGGGACCTACGTGAACCGCGACGGGCGCGTGCAGCGCTACCTCCAGGCCAAGCCGGCGCCCGGGATGGCGCGGCCCGCGTGGTGGGTGCTGGGTGAGCTGGTCGCCGAGCTCGAGGGCTCGCCGCATCCCGGCTCGGCGTCGGACGTGTTCGACGCGCTCGCCGCCTCGGTGGAGGCATTCGGCGGTCTGTCCTACGGCGCGCTGGGGCTGCAGGGACGCCGGGTCGCGGCGAGCACGGCGGTGACGGCATGACGTTCTTTCTCGTCTCGTCGCTCATCAAGCTGGTCCTCGTCTTCACGATCATCATGGTCGGGGTCGCGCTGCTCACCTGGCTCGAGCGGCGCGTCTGCGCCTGGATGCAGGACCGCATGGGGCCGAACCGGGTGGGGCCGTTCGGGCTGCTGCAGCCCGCGGCCGACGGCCTGAAGAACATCGTGAAGGAAGAGACCTACCCCGCCACGGCCGACCTGTGGACGTTCGTCCTCGCGCCGGCGGTGGCGTTCATTCCGGCGCTGCTCACCTTCGCGGTGATTCCGTTCGGCACGCCGCTCCCCACCAAGTGGGGCCCGGTGCCGTTCGTGGTGGCGGATCTGCCGGTGGGGTTCCTCTACATCCTGGCGATCGGCTCGCTCGGCGTGTACGGCATCGTGCTCGCGGGGTGGTCGTCGAACAACAAATACGCGCTGCTGGGCGGGCTGCGCGCCTCGGCGCAGCTCATCTCCTACGAGATCGCGATGGGGATGAGCACGGTGGCGGTGCTGCTGCTCGCCGGGAACGTGTCGCTCAGCGACGTCGTGGCCCGCCAGCAGGGCTCGGTGTTCCAATGGAACGTGTTTCCGCTGCTGCTCGCCTACGTCATCTTCATCATCGCGGCGTTCGCCGAAACGAACCGCGTGCCGTTCGACCTCCCCGAGGCGGAGGGCGAGTTGGTGGCGGGCTATCACGCCGAGTACAGCGCGATGAAGTTCTCGATGTTCTACATCGCCGAGTACTCGAACATGGTGACGGCCTCGGCGCTGATGACCACCCTGTTCTTCGGCGGCTACGACATCCCGTTCACCCACTGGGACGACACCGGCGACCCCACGCTGCTCAAGACGCTGGCCACGGCGGCCACGTTCTTCGTCAAGGTGTTCAGCTTTCTGTTCCTCTACATCTGGGTGCGCTGGACGCTGCCGCGCTTCCGCTACGATCAGCTCATGGCCCTCGGCTGGAAGGTGATGCTGCCGCTGGCGCTGCTCTATCTCACGGTGGTCGCCACGGCGATCTGGT